>NZ_WHPN01000271.1:53537-98231 GCF_009735685.1 Streptomyces lycii
GCGCGGCGGATGGGCGGACGGCCCCGGGAGGAGACGAAGCCTGACGCCCTCCGGCCGCGCGTGCCGGGCCCCTGTGGCGTCACGCCGGGGCGGGTGCCGGGTGGCCGATGCCCGTCTTCCGCCTGCACGCCCGGCCATTTCACCGTCCCGGAGCCCTGCACATGGCCGGTGCTCCAGGCGCTGTCCGGCGTTACGGGCGGTGCCGGCCGAAGAACTCGGCGAGGGCGTGGGCGGTGTGCTGAGGCTGGTCCTCGGCGATGAAGTGGCCGGCTTCGGGGATGGTGGCCCGCTGGGCGCCGGGGATGGCCGCGGCGAGCCGGTCGCCGGTGCCGGGGTGGAGCCACTGGTCTTCCGCGCCCCACAGCACCAGGGTGGGTGCGGTGACGCGGTCCAGGCGGGCGACGGCGTCCCGGGTGTCCTCGAAGGTGACGGCGCAGACCTGGTCCAGCCAGCGCTGCCGGCCGTCGGCTCCGGCCCAGGGGGCGAGGTAGGCGGCGGTGTCCGCGTCGGACATCGGCAGGTGCGTCGCGGTGCGCAGGCGTGCGGTGATGATGTCGTCGAAGACGTGCGGCGGCATGGTCCGGTACGCCTCGGCGTAGCGCTGCTGGTGTTCGGTGAACGGTGTGTTCCACGGGCCGAGCACGGCGGCGTCCAGCAGGGCGATGTTGCTCGCCGGCAGCTGCTCGGTCAGGTGGGCACGCATCACGATCCCCCCGCCGATGTCGTGCCCGGCCAGGCTGGGGGCTTCCAGGCCCCAGTGTTCGGTCAGCTCGACGAGCGTGCGTGCCTGCAAGGCGATGGAGGGCGCCGCGCCCGGCGCGATGCGCGAATCGCCGAACCCGAGCAGGTCCCAGGTGTAGACGGTGTGGTGACGGGCGAGCGCGGGCACCACGTTCCGCCAGAGGTAGGAGGAAGCGGGGGTTCCGTGGACCAGGACGACGGGTGGGCCTTCGCCGAAGACGCCCGTGGCGACCTCGCCGGCGGCGACCCGGGTGCGCCGGCGCAGCTTCCACGGTGTGTGCCCGTTGTGCGTCCTCATCTCCGAGCCTCCATGCTGTAATGGGTATAATGACTCTTATCCGGTTACGCTAGCATGAGGTAAGGCGTGAAGTTTCCTTTTTCCGATTACGCGACGGGTGCGGGTGTGGCGACCGATCTGGTCAACACCTCCGCCCGGGTCCGCAGGAGTACGGGCGAGGTGCTCGTGGACGCGAACGCACTCGGCCGCTTCCTGGCCGACCGCGGTCTCCTCCCGGATGCTCCGGCGCAGGACCTCCGGCCGACCGCGCAGGACCTGGAGGAGGTGCTCGCGCTGCGCCGGGAAGTGCGCGCTCTTCTGGAGGCCACCGGCGAAGAACAGGTCGCCGACGGCGCCAACGCACTGGTCGGGCGGGCAGGCGTGGGGCCCGTACTGCACAGGGACGCGGACGGCCGCTGGCAGTGGTACGTCGAGACCTCCCCGCGGGCCTCGCTCGCCGAAGAGCTGGCCGCCCTCATCGGCACCGGGCTGCTCGGCGTCCTGCACACACTCCAGCACGACCGCATCCGGCACTGCTCCTCGCCGGTGTGCGACGGCATGTTCGTGGACACCAGCAAGGCGGGGCGCCGCCGCTACTGCATGCCCGGCCTGTGCGGCAACCGCCTCAACGTCGCCAACCACCGCGCCCGCCGGCTCGCGGACGAGGCCCGCTCCCCGGACTCCGCCGGGAAGAACCCCCGGGCTTGAGGGGCCTGGTGGTCCCGAGGCCGCTCGACGGCAGCAACGAAGGTCCCGGCGGCGAGTGCGGCCGGCCGGCCATGGGGCCGGAACCGTCCGCGTACTCCTTCGGCCGGCCGGAGCGGCCCGGGACCTTCCCGTACGGGCGCCCGGCCCGGGAGGTGATGGCCGGTTACCGGACGAACGCCGGGTCCGGCTCCGACGGCCCGCACGACCTTTGGGTCCGCCCGGGTCCGGCGCAGCACGGAGTCCGCGGAGCGGCCCAGCCTCCGGCCCGTCGACTCGCAGACGGTCGACTCCCGGGCTGTGCTCCTGTGCCACCGGCCTGCCTCGGCGCCGGTTGCGCGTCCGGGATCCGAGTGGCTTCGGGGCCCGGTCCTGCCGGGTCGTCACCGGCATGCGCGACCGCCGGCCCGGCGGCGATGAGCCATCGCCGGACGCGCCCAATCCCCGCTGGTCCGGGCCGGGGCGGACGGCTGCGGGTGTTGCTCGGTCGCGGCCGAACTCCGGGCCCACGGGAGCGTGGTCATGCGCTGGAGAAGTTCACCGGGATCCGCCGGTGCCGTCGGGCGGATCCGTGACCAGTCCCGTGAAGGGGCCCGCCCGGGGGCGGTCAGACGGGCGGCCAGTTTCGCAGCGCCGCGTCGGCCACCTGCTGGAGTTCGCAGCGGGTGGCGCCGCCGGCGGCCTGGACGGCGATGCCGTTCGACACGGTCATGATGTATCGGGCGAGCAGTTCCGGGTCCGCGCCGGGGGGCAGGTCGCCCTCGTCGACGGCCCGCTGGAACCGGTGGCGGAGGCGGGCACGGCCGTCGTCGCGCCAGGCGGTCAGGGCATCCTGGGCCGCCCGGCCGGAGTCGCCCGCGGCCAGCGAGCCCTGCACGCCCAGGCATCCGGCGGGGCAGCCGGGGCGGGTGGTCGTGCTGACCGAGCCGGCGAGGAACGCCGTGGCCACCTCGCGGGCGGTCGGCTTCTCCAGCGCGCGGTCCGCATAGGCGGCGGGGCCTTCGGTGTAGCGCTCCAGGGCCTTGCGGAACAGCTCCTCCTTGTTGCCGAAGGCCGCGTACATGCTCTTGCGGGTGATGCCCATGGCCCGGGTCAGGTCGGTCAGGCTGGCGCCTTCATAGCCCTGCTCCCAGAAGACCCTCATCGCCCGCTCCAGGGCCTCGTCGGCGTCAAAGCCTCTCGGCCGGCCGACCGGCGCTTTCCGGGTGATCTCCACGGTCCCATCCTACCTCTCGATACCGATCGGTGCAGAAGTGCTACGGTTCCATTACGCACCGATCGGTATCTAAGTTTCGGGAGTTCAAGCTATGGGACAGCTGGAAGGCAAGACCGCCGTCGTGACCGGCGGCAGCACCGGGATCGGCCTGGCCACCGCAGCACGGCTGGCATCCGAGGGCGCCCATGTGTTCATCACCGGCCGGCGCAGGGACGCGCTCGACGGGGCCGTCGAGTCGATCGGTACCGCGGTCACCGCGGTGCCGGGCGACATATCGGAGCCCGCCGACCTGGACCGGCTCTACGCAGCGGTCCGTGACCGCGGCCGAGGCCTGGACGTGCTCTTCGCCAACGCGGGCACGGCCACGCTCGCACCGTTGGCGCAGGCCACGGAGGAACAGTACGACCGGATGTTCGGCATCAACGTCCGGGGCACCCTGCTCACCGTGCGGAAGGCGCTGCCGCTGCTCAACGACGGGGCCTCGGTGATCCTGAACGACTCCATCCGCGCCGACGACGGCCGGGAGACCTTCGGCCTGTACGCGGCGTCGAAGGCCGCGGTCCGGTCCCTCGCGCGGACCTGGGCCAACGAACTGAAGGGCAGGGGCATCCGGGTCAACTCGGTGGCGCCGGGCGCGATCGACACCCCCGGAGCCGACATCGCCATCGGCGAGGAGAACGCGGCCGCCGTCAAGGCGGAACTCGCTGCGGGAGTCCCGGTCGGCCGCAGGGGACGCCCGGAGGAGGTCGCCGCCGCCGTGGCCTTCCTCGCCTCCGCGGACAGCAGCTTCCTGCTCGGCACCACCCTGCACGTCAACGGCGGCGAGAACCAGTTCTGACCCGCCGGGCAAAGCCCCGGCCGGCCGCCCGCGCGCAGACCGCCCGGTCCCGGCCGGCTCTGCGCGCACCACCCGCCTCCGGCGGAACTGAGAACGGGGGAGGGCTCTTCGACCTCCCCGGGTCGCAGCCCTTCCCCGTCAGGGGGCCATCCGCTCACCCGTCGACTCGGGTCCCTGCGCGCTCACTCCCGCCGGCCGTCGCGGCGCTCAGGCGGCCGCGCACGCCGGCTTCGGCCACACGGCCGGCGACGCCGTGATCGCTGACTTGCCCGGCCGTGATCGCTCGCCGTCACCGAGTTGGTCACGAACGCGCACCGAGTCGCTCTGGAGTGACCGTGCGCAGGAGGCATGGCGCCGGGGTCGCCGCCGTGGCCGGTGCGTAGACGGCGAACGCTGTCCGCGGCCCGGCAAGCCAGCGATCAGTGCCGCGGCGCGGGCGATGCCGGTCTGCTGCTTGAACGGCTCGCCCGTCATGATCGCAGCGTATGACATCGATATCTCCGTCCACGACGAAGTATCCGGCTTCGATCATCGACTTCGGAGAAGTTCCGCGAGAGAGGACCACTGACCATGTCGGATTCGGGCAGGACCACCGCGACCGCACCGTCCGGGCACGGGGCCACCGAGGTGCTGCACTACACCGCCTTCTCCACCAGCCCGGCCGGCGGCAACGGCGCCGGCGTGATCCTCGACGCCTCCGCCCTCGGCGACGACGAGATGGTGGCCATCGCCGCCGGACTCGGCTATTCGGAATCCGCCTTCGTCACCCCCGGGCCCGATGCGGACGACGAACGGTCTTTCACCCTGCGGTTCTTCAGCCCCAGGGCGGAGGTCGGCTTCTGCGGTCATGCCACCGTCGCCACCGCGGTGGCGCTGGGCGAGCACCGCGGCACGGGCGACTTCGGCTTCCACACCTCCGCGGGCCACGTTCCCGTCACCGTCCGGGAGGACGACGGCGTACTGAAGGCCACGCTCACCAGCGTCGAGCCCCGGGTGCACGATGCCGCACCCGCCGATGTGGCGGAAGCACTGGCGGCGCTCGGCTGGCAGGCGAGCGAACTCGATGACGCGCTGCCGCCGAGGATCGCCTTCGCGGGCGTGCGCCACCTGGTGCTCGCGGCCGCCACCCGCGAGCGACTGGCCGCCCTGGACTACGACTTCGACCGGCTGCTGCGGCTGATGGAGCGGCTCGACCTGACGACCGTCCAGCTCGTGTGGCGCCAGGCGCCGACCATCTTCCACGTCCGCGACCCGTTCCCGGTCGGCGGCGTGGTGGAGGACGCCGCGACGGGCGCGGCGGCAGCGGCGTTCGGCGCCTACGCCCGCGACTTGGCGCTCGTCCCGGAGGACGCAACGCTCACGCTCCACCAGGGCTACGACATGGGACGTCCGTCCTTGCTGGAAGTCGGCCTGCGCCCCGGTGACCGGCGAGTGCGCGTCACCGGAGCCGCGGTCGCCATCCGGCCGGGGGCGGCGTCCGGGACGTAGCGGAACACGGAGCCGGCACGCGGGCTGTGCCGGCTCCGGCGCACCCGAGGGATCAGGGCGCGTCCGCACAGTCATGGGGGGCGGCCAAGCACCGGGCGAGCCGGCCGCCGTACCGCTCGCCGAGGGACCACCCGGGCAGTTGGGGAACGGGCGCCGGGGGAGACCCGGGTGACATCCCGGACCAGCTGGCGTTCCGGCGGTGGAGGCGATTCCGTACGGTGCGCACGGGCACCGGCCCCACCACGCCGGTGCCCGGGACCGGGCACCGGCGGTGGCGACGTGGGGAGCGGGCCGAGGAGCGGATGATCCTCGCCCGGTGCCCTGGGTTCTGGCACCTCAGGAGCCGACGGCCTCGGCCCTGTCCCGGACTGGAGCCTCAGCCGGACAGGGTGCGGCCGAGGAGGGGCAGCAGACGGTCCCAGTGATGCTGCAGCGCGGCGGGGTTGAAGGCGTCGGTGTCGGACATGGTGAAGCCGTGAACGGTCCCGGGGTAGATCTCGGAGGTGTAGTCGGCACCCGCCGCGTCCAGCGCCTTGTTGAGCCGGCCGAGGGCCCCCGGCGTCAAGTCGCTCTCGGCGTGCCCGAAGTGGACCTCGGCGGTGAGTTCGGAGAGGCTGCCGGGCCCGTCGGCCCCCACCGGGGCGTGGAATGCGGCGAGTGCGGCCACCCGGCCGGGGTGGGCCGCGGCGGTGCGCGTCGCCATCAGGCCGCCGATGCAGTAGCCGGTCACCGCGACCGGTCCGGCGCCGGCCTCGGGCTGAGCGGTGAGGAACCCCAGATAGGCGTCGGCGTCGCTCAGGGCACGTTCTGTGGTGTGCGCCTCGATCATGGGCATCAGCCGGGCGAATATCGCGGGCCGGACCTCCTCCCCGATGTGCTCGGGAAGTTCGGTCACCGGGGCCGGGCCGTGCCGGTAGAAGAGGTTGGGGACGAGTACGCAGTACCCGTGCCCGGCGAGTTCGCGGGCCATGTCCCGCAGCACGGGGCGGATGCCGAAGCCGTCCGGGTACATCAGCACCCCCGGGTGCTGTCCGCCACCGTCGGGGAAGGCGGCGAACGCGTCGGCCCGTCCGTCGGCGGTGGGGATCCGCAGCATCTTGGTGGGCATGGGTTCTCCTGTCGTGATTGACGTGTTTGAGCCTGTGGTCAACACGACGGAGGCGGAGCCCGTGCACCAACGCGAGATCCCCGAACGGACAGCGGGCCGGCACCGGACAGACCGGCACCGGTCCGTACGGCGCTCAGAAGGGCACCGGGTCACCAATCCGTGTGTGGCGCGATGCCGTCCCGGTAGTCATGGCGGACAGCGTAGCCCACCGGGCAAAGCCGAGGCCGGCCCGTCAGGTCGTCGCGCTGGTCGCGAGAACGATCTCCGTGGCACGCCGTGATCCTGGTGCGGCCCGCGTTCCCGTCGGGCCGGGCGGGGGGTGGGCGGCGTTCTCAGTGCGGTGAGCCGTGAGCCCGGCGGCCGAGGGCCGGGTTGTCGCGGGGGCTCCGCAGTGCCGAGCCGAGGAGGGCCAGTTTGCCGGCGTCGTCGGTATCGGGGTCGGGGTGGTAGACGACGAGCATGATGCCGTCCGTGTCGGTGACGAGCAGCTTCTCTCTGTGCAGACGCAGCTCGCCGACCTCCGGGTGGTTGAACGAGACAACGGCCGTGCCGCCTCGCAGCCGCACGTCGTGGCGTGCCCACAACCGCCTGAACAGCGGGCTGACCAGGGAGAGTTCACCGACGAGTTCGATGCAGCGCGGATCGTCGGTGTCGGTGCCGACCGCGTCCCGGAAGCCGGCGACCAGCCCGGCGGCGACGTCTTCCGAGTGGGGCGAGAACAGGTCCTGTTCGCCGGTGTCCAGGAACACGTCCCGCAGTCGGTTGGCCCCCACGACCAGGCGCGGGGAGAGCGCGGTGGCCAGAGGGTTGGCGGCGAGGATGTCGAGGTAGCGGCCCTCGGCGAACGCCGGCAGCGGGAGCATGGACACGAGCCGGGCCGTACTGGGCGGGAGCGTCTCCTTGCGCGGGCGCCGCCGACGGCGGGGCTTGTCCGCGGCGAGGTCGAGCAGGTACGCCCTGGAGACGTCGTCGAGGCGCAGAACGCGGGCGAGGGATTCGAGGACCTGCACCGACGGCCTGCGGTCGCGGCCGCGTTCCAGACGCAGGTAGTAGTCGGCGCTGATGCCGGCCAGCATCGCGACCTCTTCACGGCGCAGGCCCGGTGCCCGCCGCACGCCCGTCACCGGGACGCCCGCCTCTTCGGGGGTGACGAGGTCGCGGCGGGCCCGGAGGAACGCTCCCAGCCTGTTCGGCTCATCGGTCATGGGCCACACGATAGATCGCGCGGAGTGCCCGGGAGGGGGCCCTGTCACTCCTCTGGACAGCAAGGGCCCTGGCCGGCCCGGGGCCGCGGGCCGGATGGTGGGCGACAGCGCCGGAGAGCGGCCGGGGCACCACCGGACCGTCGCGGCAGTGAGGCGTGAACCCGGAGCCGGGGGCATCTTTCCCCGGCTTCTCCGGCGGATCGGAACCGCCGGCACCCGACCGTGCACGCCGTGCGCCGCATGAACAAGTCACACTCACATGAGGAGTAGAACCATGTCTTCACTCGCCCTCGTCACCGGTGCCTCCTCAGGAATCGGCGCGGCGTTCGCCCGGCGTCTGGCCGCGGACGGATACGACCTGCTCCTCGTCGCGCGGCGGCGGGAACGGCTCGAAGCACTCGCGGCGTCGCTGCCGGGCACCGAGTCGCACGTCGTCACCGCCGACCTGGCCACCGATGAGGGCATCGACACCGTGGCCGCGGTGTGCGCGAGCCGGCCGCTGGCCATGCTCGTCAACAACGCCGGCGTCGCGCACTACATGCCGATGGACCAACTGCCTGCGGCCAGGGCGCGGGAGCTGCTGAGCGTCAAGGTCACCGCGCCGGTGATACTGACCCGCGCGGCCCTGCCCGGCATGCTCGCGCGCGGTGCCGGAACGGTCGTGAACGTCGCCGGGATGCTCGCCTTCTCGGGACCCTCGGCGCAGAAGGCCGGCCGCGCCGTCTACACGGGAACGCTGGCCCACGCCGTCGCCATGTCGCAGACCCTGCACACCGAACTGGCGGGAACCGGCGTGCGGGTGCACGTCGTCTGTCCCGGCATCGTGGCCACCGAGTTCCACACGGTGCAGGGCCTGGACCTGTCGGCCGTCCCCCGCATGGCCCCGGAGGACGTCGTCACCGCCGCCCTCGCGGGCATCGAGCTGGGCGAGACCGTCAGCGCTCCCGGCGTCGAGGACTACGGTCTCCTCCGGGCGGTGTTCGCAGCGGACCTCGACGCGTTCGGTGCCCAGAGCCCCCGCCTCGCCTCCCGCTACCGCAGGGCGACCTGACGGGTTGCCGCTTCTCGCCTTGCGGCGGGCCCGGTCGGATGCACGTCGGGCGGTACGCGGTCAGGCGACTGCTTCAACGGCCGGGATGCCCTACCCCTGGCGGGCCGCCCGCCGTGAGGGTGCCCTCGACGAGGTCGCGCAGCTGCGACCGGGCGGTGACGCCCAGCTTGGGGAAGCTGCGGTAGAGGTGCGAGCTGACCGTGCGGGGGGAGAGGAAGAGCTTCTCGCCGATCTCGCGGTTGGTCAGCCCCCGGGCGGCGAGCCCGATGATCTGCCGCTGCTGCGGGGAGAGTCCGGTGAGCGCGTCGGGGGCCGCGTCCGCGACGTCGAGACCGGCGGCCCGCGCCTCGGCCCGGGCACGTTCGGTCCACGGGCGTGCGCCCAGGCGCCGGAAGGTCTCCAGGGCCTCGGTGAGCGGCCCACGGGCCTCTGCGATGCGCCGACGGCGCCGCAGCCACTCGGCGAGGTCGAGGAGGGTCTGGGCACGTTCGAAGGGCCAGTGCTCGAGGACCGGGTCGGCCAGGGCCGCCCGGAAGTGCGGCTCGGCGTCCCCGGGGTCTGCCAGCAGGGCGCGGGCCCGGCTGATCAGCGCGCGCAGACGCGGTGAGGCGTTGTCCCCGAGCGTGCGCGCGGAACGCTCGACGACCGGGACGGCGTCCTCGCGGCGGCCGCAGCGCACGGCGGCGGCGGCCAGCTCCGCGAGGGCCGGGTAGGAGGCGTGGTAATGCACGGGCGCGCCGTCTGCCGTGAAGACCGTGCGGAGTTGGCCGTAGGCCGCCTCGTACGCGCCATCGGCCGTTGCCGCGGCGCCGAGCGCACGCCGGGCATGGACGGAGACCGAGCGGCTTTCCAGCGGATCGGTCAGGGCGAGCGCCTCATCGGCCCGGGCGCGGGCCGCGGTGGTGTCACCCTGGTAGGCCAGCACGGTGGCGTCCACCGTGGCCGCACAGGCCACGGCGTGGTCGAGGCCGGACATCCGGCCGACCGCCGTGGTGCGGGCGCAGGCCTCACGCGCCTGTTCCCACCGGCCTCGTTCCACAAGGGCCCAGGCGACCGCGCCGCCCAGCCCCTCCGGCAGCGATCCGCGCAGCTCCCAGTGGTCGAAGGCCTCGTCGAAGGCGCGGACGGCCCGCGGGGTCTCGTCCAGGAGCCATGCCATGATCCCGGCGGTGGTGAGCTGCTCCGGCCGGGCTTCCGCCTCGGTGAGCAACCGCGGAAGCACCGAAACGAGTTGAGCCCGGCCCTCGAAGGGGTCCGACACGGCCGTCACCCAGGTGCGCGGGCCCGCGGGGGCGGCGTCCTCGGGAATGCGCCGCAGGACGTCCCGGATGCGGCGGCGCTGGGAGTCCTCCCCGGAGTAGAAGCGGACGACGGCGGCGCAGGCCAGGAGGTCCAGCGCGGCGGCGGGCTGGGAGACCGCCAATTCCCCGGCGGCGCCGATCAGCCGGGAGAAGACGGTGGTGTGGCGCACGGTCAGGATCGCCAGCCGTCCGGCCCGTACCGTGGCGGAAGCCAGCAGCGACGCGTCGTCCGTGCGCGTGCGCGCCGCGGCGGTCAGTTCCTCGACCCACGCGAGGTCACCGGTGAACACGGCTGCTGAAGCGGCTTCGACCAGCAGCCGGGCGCTGTCCGCACGCCGCGGCGCGAGTTCCGCGGCACGCTGCAGGGCCATGGCCGCCGCCGCGTGGCCGCCGCGCCGGCGGGCCCGGGCGGCGGTCCGCTCCAGTTCCTCCGAAACGGCCGCGTCCGGGCCCGGGCAGGCGGCGGCCAGATGCCAGGCACGCCGGTCCGGTTCCTCCCGCAGCATTTCCGCGAGCGCGAGATGGGCCGCGCGCCGGGCGCCCGGGGACGCGGCGTGATACACGGCCGACCGGACCAGCGGGTGACGGAACCGGACGCCCCGGCCGGTCCGCTTGACCAGTACGGCCTGCTCGGCGGGCAGCCACACCGCGTCCTCGGCGCTCGGCAGCCCGGCCGGGGCAAGGACCGCGGTGTCGGCGCTGTCCATGGCGGCCAGGAGCAGCAGGGCCCGCGTCGTGGCGGCGGGGAAGCGGTTCAGGCGGGCGGCGAAGACCCGCTCCAGGTGATCGGTGAGCGGGAGTGGCCCTGCGGACGGCGCGCCCGCGGCCGGGTCGTGTTCGGTGGCTGCCCTCGCCAGTTCCACCAGTGCCAGCGGGTTCCCGCCGGCCTGGTCGAGGATCCGGGTCCTGGTGCGGCCGACGGGGCTGTCCGGCTGCAGGTCGAGGAGCCGGTTGGCCGCGGCGCTGTCGAGCGGTCCCAGGGTGAGCACCGGCACGTGACGGCCGAATCCCGGGAGGTGACCGCCGCCGCGGACCGCGATCAGCATCGTGACCGGTTCCCCTTCGAGCCGCCGGGCGACGAAGGACAGCGCGTCCAGGGAAGCCCGGTCGAACCACTGCGCGTCGTCCAGCACCACGAGCACGGGACGCCGGTCGCCCAGGGCTGACAGCAGGCTCAGGACGGCGACCCCGGTCAGCATGAGACCGGGAGCGCCCGGACGCCCGGGCGCGGACGGCCCCGCACCGAAGGCGTCCTGGATCGCGACGCGCTGCCTCTCCGGCAGCCGGCCCACCGCATCCGGCACCGGCCGCAGCAGCTGATGCAGCGCGGAGAACGCCAGGCCGGACTCCGACTCGCTGCCCTCGGCCCGCAGTACGCGAGCACCGCCGGCTTCGGCCCGGCGCACCGCACGGTCCAGCAGCGCGCTCTTCCCCGTGCCCGGGTCACCGGCCAGCATCACGACCGGGCCGGCCGATGCCGGGTCCACCGCACGGTACAGACGTGCCAGCTCCTCGTCCCGGCCGACGATCGGCTCCTCCGGACCCGGACCCGGACCAGAACCCATGACCGCACCACGGCCGCCTGCGTGCTCGTCCACGGATTCTCCAGGAACTGTGGCTCTCGAAGGGGAGCCGCCTTGCCTTGCTCCGTCCAGGCTACAAGCGGCCGAACCCGGCGGACGCGGCAGGCGCAGGTGCAGTCACGTTACGGATACCGGATGCCCCGGGGCCGCTCGTACGGTTTCAGGAAATCCCGAACTGCCAAGGACGGCTCATGGATCAGATCAAGCTCGGCGACGTCACCGTCACACGGGTGTGGGAATACTTCGGCCCCGTCGAGATGGCACCCGAAACCTTCTTTCCGGAAAGTCCGAAGGAAGTGTGGGACGAGGGCGCGTCATGGCTGACGCCGCATTTCCTGGATTCCGAGACCCATATCGTGAATACCGCGATCCAGACCTGGCTGCTGCGCAGCGAGGGCAAGACCATTCTTGTCGACACCGGCGTGGGCAACCACAAGGACCGCCCGTACGCGCCGGTCTGGAACCGCCTCGAAACAGACTTCCTCGCCAATCTCGCGCGCGCCGGCGTCGAGCCCGAGGACGTGGACATCGTGGTCAACACCCATCTCCACATCGATCACGTCGGCTGGAACACCTGCCTGGACGGCCGCCGCTGGGTGCCGACCTTCCCCAATGCCACCTATCTGATGCCGAAGGACGACTTCGACTTCTGGAACCCGGAGAACGGCCACAAGCCGCTGCTCGGCCGCGGCAACCAGAACGTCTTCGAGGACAGCGTGGCCCCGGTGCATCGGGCCGGCCGGACGCTGCTGTGGGAGAACAGCCACCGGATCGACGCCGGCCTGCGCCTGGACGCGGCTCCCGGGCACACGCCCGGCTCGTCCGTACTGACGCTCGCCTCCGGGACGGACCGCGCGGTGTTCGTCGGCGACATGCTGCACAGCCCGGTACAGATCCTCGAGCCCGACTCCAACAGCTGCTTCTGCGAGGACCCCGCGGGCGCCCGCGCCACCCGTCGCAAGGTGCTGGGCTGGGCGGCCGACAACAACGCACTCGTGATCCCGGCGCACCTGGGCGGCCACGGCGCCGCCGAAGTCGCCCGCGCGGGCAGCACGTTCGCCATCAAGGGCTGGGCGCCCTTCGCCCCGTACACCGAGCAGGGCTGAGCCCCGCGGAAAGGCACCACTGTGAACCACCACCCCGAACCCGTCGTCACCACGGCGCAGGGGGCCGTCCGCGGCCTGCGCCGGGGCGGCACCGAGGCGTTCCGCAACATCCCCTACGCCGCTCCGCCCCGCGGCGCCCGCAGATTCGCCCCGCCGCAGCCGCACGAGCCGTGGGACGGCATACGGGACGCCACGGCACCGGGGCCCACCGCGCCGCAGTCCGAGCGCAAGCTCGGCAGCATCGACATGTCCGCCTACTTCGGCACCGGCTGGGTCCGCGGCGAGGACTATCTCACCGTCAACGTCTTCGCGCCCGCAGCCGCGGGCGGCGACCGGCCCGTCATGGTGTTCGTCCACGGCGGCGGCTTCGTCGCCGGATCGACGCGGTCCGCGCTCCACGACGGGTCCGCCTTCGCCCGCGACGGGGTCGTCCTCGTCACGCTCAACTACCGTCTCGGCATCCCCGGGTTCCTCGACATCCCCGGGGCGCCCGCCAACCGCGGCCTCCTCGACGTCGTCGCCGCGCTGCGCTGGGTGCAGGAGAACATCGCGGCCTTCGGCGGTGACCCGCACAACGTCACCCTCTTCGGCCAGTCGGCCGGGGCGACCATCGTCGGCGGTGTCCTGGCCGCCCCCGAGGCCACGGGGCTCTTCCGCCGGGCGATCGTCCAAAGCGGCAGCGGCCTGGGCGCGTTCACCACCGGACAGGCCGCCCGCGTCACCGAGGCAGCCGCCGAGTACCTGGGTGCCGAGCCCCACGCCGACGCCTTCACGAAGATCTCCGACGAGCGCCTGGTCGAGGCCGCATCCCGGCTCGCGGGCATCGACCTGCACACCGGGACGCACCACGACCCGCTGATCGGACTCAGCCCCTTCAGCCTGGTCCTCGACACGCAGCCCGCCGTCTCCGTCGCCGCCGGCCTCAGCGCCGGCGTCGACCTGCTCATCGGGACCAACGCCGAGGAGGGCAACCTCTACCTGGTTCCCGTGGACCGGTACGCCGGCTCGACCGCCGGGGACGTCCACGACGCGGCGGCGCGCGCGCACCCGAGGCCGGCGCAGCTCGTCGAGACGTACCGGAAGTCCCGCCCCGGGGCGTCCTTCGGCGAGCTGCGGTCCGCCATCATGGGCGACGCGCTGTTCGGCGCGGGCAGCTGGGCCCTGGCCGGCGCACACGCGGCCCACCCGGAGTCCGCCACCTTCGGCTACGAGTTCGCATGGCGCTCCCGTGCCCTCGGCGGACAGCTCGGCGCCGCCCACGCCGTGGAGCTGCCCTTCGTCTTCGACCTCGCGCACCTGCCGCAGCTGCACGGCCCCGCCGCCCTGCTCGGCCCCGACGCGCCCCCCGCGGAGCTGGCCGCCCGCATGCACGAGGCCTGGATCCGGTTCGCCGGGACCGGGGACCCCGGCTGGGACGCCTACGACACCGGGCGCCGGGCCACCATGCGCATCGACACCGAGTGGACGCAGGCCGACGACCCCCGCAGCCGGGAACGACGGGCCTGGAGCTGACCGCTCGTACGTCCCTTTGCGTACCCAGCCCCGTCAGGGAGCCGCGACTGCCGGGGCCGGCGCGGGCACCGGCCGTCAGCTCCAGTAGTCCCGGTGGTCCTGGCTGCGCCAGCGCTCGTAGTCGCTGTACGGCGTGGGCAGCCCCAGCTTCAGCCAGGTGAGGCGGCCGGCTCCATAGGCGATCGGGAGTGCCGCGCCGGCGAACAGACACTGCTGTTCGGACAGGCCGAAGACCAGGCGGGCCGCGAAGTAGCCGACAGTGAAGAGGATTCCGGCACCGACGAGGTACAGCAGGAAGCTGACCACACCACCTGGCTGGCCCATCACGGCACCCAGCAACACGAGGAAGACGAACGTGCCCAGGACGGCGACGGCGAGTACCCCCAGCAGCACCATGGTGCCCCAGGCTACTCACGGGCCGTGGCCCGGGCCACGGCCCGGGGGGAGCCAGGCTGAAGAGCCCGGCTCCCTCCCCGGCCTCGGCCGTCGGAGCGGTGTGATCACCCCTTGGCGGCCAGCACTGCCGCGAGCCCCTCCCGCACGTCTTCGACGAAAAACCCGGGAACCTCCAGCGACGGGAAATGCCCCCCGGCCTCGGGCGTCGTCCACCGGACGATCTGCCGGTACCGCTCCTGTGCCCAGGGGCGCGGGCACTTCTCGACGTCGCGCGGATACATGGTGAGTGCCGACGGGACGTCGACCCGGAGTCCGGGATCGAGTGAGTTGTGGCTTTCGTAGTAGATGCGGGCCGACGACGCGCCGGTCCGCGTCAGCCAGTACAGGGTGACGTTGTCAAGAATCCTGTCCCGGGAAATCGTCTCGAACGGGCTGTCCTCGGTGTCCGTCCACTCGGCGAACTTGTCCAGGATCCAGGCGAGAAGCCCGACCGGCGAGTCGACGAGCGAGTAGCCGATGGTCTGCGGCCGGGTCGCCTGCTGCTTCGCGTATGCCGCGCGGTGGCGCCAGAAATCACGGGTTTCCTCGGTCCACTGGCGCTCGGCCGCCGTCAGCCCGTCCGTTGTCATGCCGGGCGGGGCCTCCGCGAACGTTGTGTGGATGCCGAGAACGTGCGCCGGAAACCTCCCGCCGAGGACCGTGGTGATATTGCCTCCCCAATCACCGCCGTGGGCCAGGAACTCGCCGTAGCCGAGCCTGCCCATCAGTTCCACCCAGGCGGCCGCGATCCTTTCGGTTCCCCAGCCGGTGGTGGCCGGCTTGTCGCTGTATCCGAATCCCGGTAGCGACGGCACCACGACATGGAACGCCGGCGCGTCCGCATCTTCCGGATCGGCCAGCTCGTCCACTGCGTCGACGAACCGGGCGACGCTGTCCGGCCAGCCGTGCGTCAGGAGCAGAGGAGTGGCATCCGCCCGCGCGGACCGGCGGTGCAGAAAGTGGATTCCCAGACCGTCGACGGTTGTGCGGAACTGGCCGATCCGGTTGAGGCGCTCCTCGAACGGCCGCCAGTCGTACCCGTCGCGCCAGTAGTTCACGACGTCGACGAGGTCGGCGAGCGGAACGCCCTGTTCCCATCGGCGGGGACCGGGCGCGGAGCCATGCACCGTCTCAGCCTCCGGCAGCCGCGCCGCGGCCAGTCGCGCGCGCAGATCGTCGAGGTCGGCGTCAGCCGCGTGGGCTTCGAATGCTTGCACGTCGCCGTTCGGGCGGGGCATGAGACCTCCTGGCCGTCGTGGACCCGGCAGCGATCCATCGCGAACCGGCTAAGACGGTTCTAGCAGTTCTCCGGGCAGTGCCGCAACCTGCTAAGGTGGTTCCATGTCTGCCGGGTTCCCTGACTTCCGCCTCGGCAACGTGCTGGCGACCAGCTTCACGGGGACTCTGTCGGAGCGTCACGGCACCGCGGTGGAGCGCATCCCCACGCCGCAGCGACTCGTCGACTGGCTCGCGGTGAACGGCCTCGCCGTGGACTCCTGCACCACTGCCCAGCTCGGCCTCGCCCGGGAACTGCGGGAGTCGATTCACGCCGCCGCGACAGCGGCCGCGCTCCAAGAGGACCTTCCTGCGTCTGCCGTCCACGTCGTCAACGAGCGCAGCGTCCAGGGCCGGGCCGCAGCCGTCCTGACGCCCGAGGGGGAGCGGCGATGGCAGCTCAGCCCGGCTTCCTGCGTGGAAGATGCCCTCAGCGTGATCGCCGCCGACGCGGTCAGCGTCATCTCGGGCGAACGAGACGGAAGACTGGCCCTGTGCGCATCGCCCACCTGCCGGGCCGCCTTCTTCGACACCAGTCAAAGCCGCACCCGTAAATGGTGCGACATGAACACGTGTGGAAATCGTCAGAAGAAGGCGCGCTTCCAGGCCAACCACCGCAAAGCCCGGGATTAGCGAAGTCGTTGCCTCGCGGCATCGAGGCGGGCCCCACCCCCGCGGCACAGCTGCCGCGCTGATGCGCACGCGCGTCCGGCAACATCGGCCGGACCGTCGACTGGTGCACCAAGGCCAAGTCCTGGCTCCGGCGACGCGGCTGCGGACATCGGCGGGCGATGAACGCAGGCAGCGGCACCCGCTCCCTTCGCGCCCCGCCCCGCAGGAGGAGATCCGGCGGGGCGGGGTCAGCAGCGGCGTCCGGGTGCCACGGAGGGCGCTCGAGCAGGCTCCCGGGGCGGCCCCGGGAGGCAGAACTGCCCGGCCGGGGTCACCCCTGAGCGGCTGTCACTTGCGCCAGAACAGGTGGTGCGTCACACCACTCGGACTGGGCACGACGTCCAGGTGGAACCGGTCCAGCAGCTCATCGGGTGACTCCCAGAGCCGTACCCCGGATCCGAGCTTCACCGGTGCCACCGCCACATGCAGGGTGTCCACGAGGCCGGCGTCGAGGAACTGCCGGATGGTGGTGGCCCCGCCGCCGAGCCGGACGTCCTCGCCCCGCGCCGCCTCCCGAGCCTGTTCGAGGACCGTGGCCGGGGTTCCGTCGACGAAGTGGAAGGTCGTGTCGGAGAGGGTGAACGAAGGGCGCGGGTGGTGGGTCATGACGAACACCGGGGTGTGGAAGGGAGGTTCGTCGCCCCACCAGCCCTGCCACGTGTGGTCCTGCCAGGGCCCGCGCTGGGGCCCGAACTTGTTGCGGCCCATGATTTCGGCGCCGATGCCGCGCGCGTAGTCCCGCGTGAAGTAGTCGTCGAGGCCGCGGCTGCCGCCGGGGTCGGTGCGCCCGGGCCAGCTCGCCGTGGCCCCGGCCCAGGCGATCAGCCTCCCGGGATTGGCGTGGCCGAAAGGACGCTCGAGGCTCTGGCCATCACCGGCGCCGAAGCCGTCAGCCGAGACGGTGAAGTTCTGGACTCTCAGCAACTGGGTCACGGGATTCCTCCTGAGGTTGTCGATCACGGTGATGAGACTCTCCGGGAGGCGCGGACTCATCGCTGCGACGGCGGCCAATTGCTGCGTCGGCGGCCAACCCGGAACCGGGCCGCCCGGTGCGCGACGATGCGGCGGCCCTCGGCCCGGGCGCGGCGGTCCGCCGGCACCCGCCCGGCCCGGTGCCCTCGCCCGCTCCCCGACTCGGTGCATCCGGCGGCCGTGCCCTGCGGGCCGGTCACAGCGTCGGCCGCGACCCGGGCCTGTCCGTCCCGCATGACGGATCCGAGCCCGGTCGGCCGGGTGGGACCCCACGGATCCGCCGGGCCGCGCGCGCCAGGCCGCCGCTGCTGTGGCGGGGTGTCAGCGCACGACGTCGAAGACATTCTTCTGCATGCGGTTGGCGTACGCCTCGTGCTCCACGAGTTCGAGCCGCTGGGTGTCCTTGTCGGTGGTGCTGAACAGGCGCTTGCCCGCATCCAGCAGCACGGGCAGCTGCGCGAGGACGCCGAGCCGGACCTCGTCATCGAGCTTCTGTACGGGCCCGTCTGCCACCGCTGGCTGCTGACCGGGCGCGTCCCCGACGAGCGCCGGATCGCCGTCGCCGCGCTCGGTGTCCGGCTGGGGCTCCGCCGGGCGCCGTTGGCCGTGATCGTTGCCGTGGCCGCTGATGCGGCGGCTGCGCTGCCGACGATCGTGAAAGCCTGGCGCGATCCCGGTCCCGAGAACCTTCTCCTCTACGTCCTCGTCGGCGCCGGTGCCACGATCACACGGGGGCGGGTGCCACGGATCGGACGGGTCGTGGTCGTGTCCCGCGGTGGTGCCGGTGGTGCCGGAGGCGAGGCAGGGGCCGGGTGCCGCCTGGCAGAGACGCGCCGCAGCCGTTCGTCGGCGCCCGGCCGTGCCCGGTCCAGGTGCCCAGCGTGTGCGGGGTCAGCCGCGGACCCCGAAGTCGACGCGGTCGGTGAGACCGGCGGCGGCGAAGGCGGCGACGAGTTCGTCGCGGCCCTCGGTGAAGTGGGCCCAGCTGTCGTAGTGGACGGGGACGACCCGGCCGGCGTCGAGGATCTTCGCTGCCTGAGCGGCCTGGGCGCTGTCCAGGACGAGCACCTCGCCGTCGAAGACTTCGGTGAAGCGGGGTGCTCCGGCGAAGAGGAGGGCCGTGTCGACCGGGGCGAAGCGTTCGGCGATCTCCTTGACCGCGTCGAGCGAGGCGTTGTCGCCGCTGACGTAGACGGTGGGCAGACCCTCTCCGGCCAGCACGAACCCGACGACCTGGCCGGTGATCGGCTCGACCTCCTCGCGCGGGCCGGGGCCGTGGATGGCGGGCACGCCGGTCACGGTGACCGTGCCGCGCCCGCCGTCCCGGCGCTCGAACTCGACCGACTGCCAGTCGGCGAGGCCGGTGGCCGCCTCCCCGAGACGCTCTCCACCGGCGGGGGTGGTGAGCGTCAGCGGGACGTCGGCGAGCAGGGCCCGGCCGGAGGTGTCGAGATTGTCGGCGTGCTCGTCGTGGGAGAGCAGGACCACGTCGACGCGGCCGAGATCGGCCGGGCTGCCGTCGGCCGCCGCCGTCTTGGTCAGCACGGCGGCCGGTGCCCGGTGCTCGCCGGGGCCGTCGAAGGTCGGGTCGGTGAGAAAGCGCAGGCCGCCGTACTCGAAGAGGGCAGTCGGGCCGCCGAAGACCCGGACGGGGAACGGGGCGGTGTGCAGGATCGGGGAAGACACGAAAAAGCTCCTCACGGATAGATCGCATGTTAACCGTGAGTCGACTGTAGGCGTATCTCACGGATGGATGCAATCCGTACCATGAGAGGCATGGAAGAGTTCGTGACGGACGAAGCCGCCCTGCCCTCGGCGCCGGGCGAGGACGAGCACCCCGCCCTGGCCCTGGCCAACAGTGCCGTCGCACTGCCCGGCGGGCACAGGGCCGACCTCCTGGGCACCCCGGCGCAGGCCGAGCAGTGGCTGGCGCGGCGCGACCTCGCCCCGGCCGACGCCGGCCTGGCGGAGGTGTGCGCGACACAGCTGCGCTCATTGCGCGAACAGGTCAGGTCGCTCCTGGCCTCCCGCGTCGCCGGCCAGCCCGCCCTGCCCGCCGCCGTCACGGCGGTCAACGACGCGATGACCCGCGTCCCCACCGCATCCCTCCTGCTGTGGGACGAGAAGACCGGTCCTTACCGCGCCACACCCCACCCCACCACCGCGATAGTCGAGCACGCCCTGGCCGTCATCGCCGCCGACGCCGCCGACCTGCTCACCGCCCCCGCCGCCGCCGCCCGCCTGACCGCCTGCGCCTCCCCGCCCTGCAACCGCTTCCTGCTCAAGCACGGCCGCCGCCAGTGGTGCTCCACCCGCTGCGGGGACCGCGCCCGCGCCGCCCGCGCCTACGCCCGCCGCACCGCGACGGACTGACGGCGTCACGTCGTCGGCCCAGCAGGTCACCAGGCACACCGGCTGCCAGCTCCGCTGCCATCACGGCCTGCTGGGGCGCCGCAGCCGACGCCTCCGACGACGACCCCGAGCACCGACCGGCCGCGGAGCGCACCCGCATCGCCCGGGTCACCCCTCTGACCGCCCGGCCCGACCACGCCGGAGACCGTGCTCGACGTGGGCTGCGGTACCGGCTCCCCGTCCAAGCTCATCGCCGAAGCCTGGCCACCGGGTCACCGGCGTCGGCCTCGCGCCGAAGACGGTGGAACAGGCGCAGGCGAAATTGCGATCCGCCGGCCTGGAGGGACGCTTCCTCGTGGGCGACGCCACCAGCCGAAGACCTCAGCGGCGATCCCGCCCTGTGGCGGTCGACGGCCTCCTGCTCGTGGTTCTGCTGCGTAGGCACTGTGTCGCCGTCCTCGCCCGCTGATCACCGCCCGGGCGCCGGGATACCCGTTCTCGTCCCGGCCCACGGACCGGACACCTGCGATGAGCGGACCGTGGCGTTGCCGGCCTACGCCGTGGTCTCCAACCCCATGAGGCGGGCGATCAGGTCGTCCAGGCTGATCAGTCCGGTGAGCCGGCCCTCGTCGTCGCGGATCACCGCCAGAGAGGACCGTCGGCGGCGCAGCTGCTCGACCGCGTGCGAGATGCTGTCGCTCTCGTACAGCTCGGGCACCGGACGAGCCAGGTCACGGGCGGTGACGGCCCGGCCGCGAGCCCGGGCGACCAGGGCGTCGCGGCTGTGCACGGACCCGAGGACCGTCCTGCCGTCCAGGACGAGCAGCCGTGTCCGGTCCGCGGCAGCGGCGCGGGCCACGATCGCGTCCAGGCCGGCACCGGCCGGAACGGTGGTGATGTCCTCCGCCGGTGTCCGGAGCTGCGCGACCGGGGTCTGCGGTTCGGTCAGGGAGCGGGTGATCAGTTCGGAGTCGACCTTGTTGATCAGCCCGAGGCGCTCGGATTCCGTCACGAGGTGGGTGAGCTGCTCGCGGTTGTGCACGGTCGCCAGCTCGTCGCGCGGCTGGACCCGGCACATGCGCACCAGGGCGTTGCTGACCTTGTTGAGCAGCCAGATCAGGGGGCGTACGGCCTTGGCCACGGCGCGAAAGGGCGGGGCCAGGAGCATGGCCGAGCGCTCGGGATGGGCGATGGCCCATGATTTGGGTGCCATTTCGCCGACCACCATGTGCAGGAACACCACGAGGGTCATGGCGAAGGCGAAGGCGAGGCCGTAGCTGAGTCCGCTCGGCAGGCCGATGTCGTGCAGCAGCGGGTCGACCTGGTGTGAGATGGCGGGCTTGGAGATCGAGCCCAGGCCCAGGGTGCAGATGGTGATCCCGAGCTGTGCTCCGGCCAGCATCAGGGACAGCTCCCGCATGCCGGAGAGAGCTGCCCTGGCGCCTCGCTTCCCGTCGGCGGCGGCCTTCTCCATGCGGTGGCGTTTGGCGGCGACCAGGGCGAATTCGGCCGCGACGAAGAAGCCGCTGCCGGCCAGCAGCAGGACCGTGACGAAGAGGGCCGTCGGAAAGTTCATGACTGCGCCTCCTCGGCGGCGTTCTCGGCGTGGACCCGGCGTTCGATGCGGACGCGTTCGGGGACGTGCCGGTCCAGGGTCAGGACGTGGAGGTCGACACCGTCCACAGTGAGCCGGTCCCCGACAGCGGGGAAGCGGCCGAGCCGGTCGATGATCAGACCAGCAGTCGTGTCGTAATCCTCCTCCTCGGGGAGCACGATTCCGGTGGCCGCCTCGATCTCGTCGAGGCGGCGTCCGGCGTCGATGAGCCAGCCGCCGCCGTCGGCGACCGCGAGCTCGACCACCACGTCGTTCTCGTCGGCGATGTCGCCGACGAGTTCCTCGGCGACATCCTCGTAGGTGACGATGCCCGAGACGCCGCCGTGCTCGTCGAGAACGATCGCGAACTCGTCGTCGCCTGCGCGCATCTGTGCCACCGCGTCCGGCAGCGGAAGCGTGTCGGGCAGCAGCAACGGCGGGCGCGCGGCCGCTCCGGCCGTGGTGCCTTCGAGGAGGCCGGCGGGAAGCCGCATCAGATCACGTACGCCGATGGCACCGGCCACGTCGTCGGGGTGGTCGCCGAAGACCGGGTAGTTGGAGTGGCCGTGCTCGGCGATCAGTTCCACCACGGCGGCGGCGGTGGAGTTCTTGTGTACGAAGACGGCGTCCGCACGCGGCACCATGACTTCACCCAGCGTGCGGTCGGAGAACTCCACCGCGTGGTCGACCAGCTCGGCCGTGTCGGCCGGGAGGTGCCCCTGTTCGTGTGACTCACCGATCAGGTGGCTGAGTTCTTCGAGAGTGGCTCCGTGATGCAGTTCCTCGACCGGCTCGATGCCGATCCTGCGCAGCAGTCTGTTCGCCGCGCCGTCGAAGACACGCACGACCGGGCCGATGATCTTCAGGTAGGCGAGCGTGGAGGCGGCCAGCGATTTGGCCAGCCGCTCCGGTACGGCCAGCGCCAGGTTCTTGGGAGCCAGCTCCCCCAGCACCATCTGCACGACGGTTGCCAGGACGAAGGCGAGCACCACGGAGATCGCGGAGACCGCGCCGCCGGGCAGGCCGGCTCCTTCGAGCACCGGGCGGAGCAGCGCGGACACGGACGGTTCGGCGAGGAAGCCGACGACCAGGCCGGTCACGGTGATCCCGAGCTGGGCGCCCGAGAGCATGAAGGAGAGCCGCTCCAGCACTCGCAGGGCCCGGACGGCTCGTCTGTCGCCTGCTTCCGCCTCGCGGGCGAGTGCGAAACGGTCGGCGGCGACGTACGCGAACTCCTGGGCGACGAAGTATCCCGTGCCGGCGGTCAGCACCAGGACGGCCAGCAGGCCGAGGGCGGCCGTCACCGAGCACCACCGTGCCGGGAGGCACCCCGGCCGTGGTCCGTTGGTCGGTGACTCGGCCCCGAGGGATCCGTCGGTCTGGCGGGCAAAGAACGCTCCTTCGAGGGAACCGTCAATTTCTACACCCACTGTAAAGGCACGGCGAAGGCGTGGCAGGGAGCTGTATGCCCCAGGGGCGTCCTCCGGGCGTAGCCCGTCCGAGTGCCGGGCGGATTCGGTGCTCCACCCGGGAAGGTCCGAGGTTCCCCCTTTGCGGAGCCGTCGCCATCCGTATGCTTCTACAGGCGTGTAGATTACGTCTCTTCGTCGCGGGGCGTGCCATGCCCACGATCGCTGTGAGCAAGGGCACTGGCCGGCCTGACGAGGACGGTGGAGTCGGCACGCCACCACGGTTCCGGCCAGGGCGCCGGCGTCGCGCAAGAATCACAAGCATCACGAAGGAGTGGACGCCACGATGGTGTTCAAACGCCTGCTCGGCTCGCTCGGCGTCGGCGGACCCGCCGCCGACACGGTTCTGACCCCGGGTGCGGTGCTGCCCGGCGGAGTCCTCACCGGCGAAGTGCGCCTCCAGGGAGGCAGCACGGACTTCGGCATCGAGCACATCACGCTGGAACTGGTCGCCCGCGTGGAGGCGGAGACCGAGGAAGGGGAGCACAGAGGCGTCGTCGTTTTCGAGCGGTTCACCGTCGGAGGCGGCTTCCGTCTCGCCCAGGACGAGCAGCACAGTGTGCCGTTCACGGTGACGCTGCCGTGGGAGACGCCGATCAGCGAACTGCACGGCCAGCCCCTCGGCATCGTCCTCGGCCTGCGCACCGAACTCGGGGTGGCCGGTGCCAAGGACACGGGGGACCTCGACCCCATCGCGGTCCGGCCCCTGCCGGTCCAGGAGGCGATCCTGGAAGCCTTCGGCCGGAACGGCTTCGGCTTCAGGTCCGCCGACCTCGAATACGGCCGCATCGGCGGCACGGGCCAGCAGCTGCCCTTCTACCAGGAGATCGAGCTGGTGCCCTCTCCTCGGTACGCGCATGCCGTGAACGAGATCGAGGTGACGTTCCTCGCCACCCCGGGCGGCATGGAGGTCGTCCTGGAGGCCGACAAGCGCGGCGGACCGCTCGAAGGCGGTCATGACGCGCTGACCCGCTTCACCGTCAGCCGGCACGGTGTCGAGGACACCGACTGGAGCGCCGAGGTCGACAGCTGGGTCCGCCGGCTCGTCGAACGGCGTTCCCACTACGGAACTCACTCCCCGTACGGGCACGGTGAGGACCACCACGACGCGGGCCACGGTCACCGGTCCGGCCCTGGCCTCGGCACCGCTGTCGCCGCCGGTGCGGCCGGCCTCGCCGTCGGTGTGGCCGGCGGCATGGTCGCCGCCGAAGTCGCCGACGAAGCCGGTGACTTCTTCGAAGGCGGCGAAGAGGAGCCCGGCGAGGACTGAGACGCCGACCGACCTCACCGACCACTGTCCGCACGTACCGGCAAACCGGCTGTCCGGGGCCGGGAGTTCCCCCTGGCACCGCCCGGACGACCCCCGACACTTACGGAGTTCTCATGGCCCTGTGGGACCGCGTCAAGGAATCCGCCTCGATGATGCAGACACAGCTCACGGCGAAGAAGAACGACCTGAAGAGCGGCGCCTTCCGCGACGCCTCCATGGCGATGTGCGCGCTGGTCGCCGCTGCCGACGGCACCATCGACCCGTCCGAGCGGCAGCGCGTGGCGCAGCTGATCGCCTCCAACGAGGTGCTGCAGAACTTCCCCGCCGACGATCTCCAGCGTCGCTTCGACGACAGCCTGACCAAACTGACCACCGACTTCGCCCTCGGCAAGGTCAGCGTCATGCAGGAGGTCGCCAAGGCGAAGAAGAAGCCCGCCGAGGCACGTGCCGTGATCCAGATCGGCATCGTCATCGGCGGCGCAGACGGTGACTTCGACAAGACCGAGCAGGCCGTCGTCCGCGAAGCCTGCTACATCCTCGAACTGCCGCCGCGGGAGTTCGACCTCTGACCGCCCGGACTCCGGCGTCGTCGCCGCGCCTCGCGTGACGACGACGCCGCGGGCCACCAAGGCACGGCCGTACGGCCCGGGAACAGGGACCACGCAGGTCGGCTGCCCGGAATCACAGAGGGGTGGCCGCCCGGAGAATGAAGAAGAGCGTCACGGCGGAGTTGGCCGAGGAGAGGGCGGACACCGTCGTGCCCGCGGCGGCGCCCCAGGCGGCCAGACCCACCGTGGTGGACACCGGTGGCCAGACACACACGGCAGGCGCCGGTTCCAGCAGCGCGGCCACCCGGCGCGGCACCGGCCCCGCGGCCGCGAATCCGGCGAGGGTCGGGATGGGTGCCCCGCGCGTGACCAGTCCCGCCTTGCCGATGGCCCTGGCCACGACGCGCCGACTGCCGACCGCCGTGGCCGCCTCCTCGTCCGCCCACCGCTCCGCGGTGTAGGTCACCGCGGTACGCAGCGGACGCAGAAAAGGATTGGCCAGCGCGGCCAGCCGCACCACAAGAAGAAAGCGGTGGTGACGGCCCACGAGGTGCGCCCGTTCGTGCGCGAACAGTGCCCGGCGCTCCGACGCGCTCAATCCCGCCAGCATCCCGGTCGTGACCACGACCCGGCCGGTGCCCCGGAGCCCACCGGGCAAGGCATACGCGTACGGGGTCCGGTCGGGCAGTACCGCCACCGACCTCGACGGCAGCGCGGAGAGTGCCTCGCCCGCCCGGCGGCGCATCCGGTCGTGACGCCAGGAAAGCCGGGCGCACGAGACGAGCACGGCGGTCAACGCGGGGATGGCGGCCGTGCCCGCGACGTCGTCGTAGGGAACCGCCTCCCGCACCTCGGGATCGGACCAGCCGTCGGGAAGGGGATTGCCGGGCAACTGCGCGGTACCGACCACGACGAGCAGCGCCAGGCACAGTGTGCTGCACACGGCGAGCACGCCCGCGACCACCGACAGCAGCCAGGTGGCCGCCCGCGGATGCAGACGCTGCTCGGCCAGCCGCGCCACCGGCCACGCGCTCAAGGGCAGGACCAGCGGCAGGAAGACGAAGACTCCCATGCGGTCAGCCTTCCCCCTCGTCTTCCACCTGAGCCAGCAGACGGCGCAGGAGCTGTTCGTCCCCTGGTGGCAGAGCGGTCACGAAACTGGCGAGCACCGCCTTCCGGTCCGATTCCGCGTCCAGCATCTTCCGCATGCGCAGAGCGGCAAGACCCGCCTCGTCGGCGGTCGGCGTCCACTCGAAGGAGCGCCCGGTCCGCTCCCGGGACACCGCTCCTTTGGCGTGCAGTCGGGTCAGGATGGTGATGACCGTGGTGTAGGCGAGATCACCGCCCAGTCGTTCCTGCACCCACGCGGCGTTCACCGGCCCCGGCGCCTCACGCAGCGCTGCCAGCACTTGGCCCTCCAGCTCTCCCTGACCCCGTCGGCGAGGTGTCATCCCGGCTTCCTCCCTTCTCTGCTGCCGGCGCTCCCGGCGCTGAAGCAGCTCATCGTACTGAGCACGGACGCCGCCTTCGGCCGGCGTACCGCCGGTTTCGGGCCGCTCCGGGCCCACTCCACCATTCTTCTACAGTGATGTAGTTTTGACTCGGCTCCCACCGGGCCGACGGCCTTGCGGCTCTCCGAAAGGAAACGGAAACAGGTGTTCGGACTCAGCGAGCTCGCGATACTTCTGATCGTCGTCATCGTCGTGTTCGGTGCGAAGAAGCTTCCAGAACTGGCACGCAGCGCGGGCAAGGCGGCGCGCATCCTCAAGAGCGAAGCCAAAGCGATGAAGACCCAGGACTCGGCGGACGGCCCACAGGGACCGGAGCCCCGGATCATCCCGGGGAAAGCGGCCGGCAGCAACGGCGCGAAACCGGGCGACGACAGCGGAGCGGCCGGCCACACCCAGCACCCCTGAACCGCCTCGGCGAACTCGGTCCGAACACACCGGACCACCTCGGCGGCCCGGCAGTGGATGCTTTCCGGCCTGTCGGGACGGATACCGGGCTGGCCGGCAGGCCGCGGGTGACGGGACTGTGGTCGCAGGCGGGTGCTGTCACGCGCTTCGAGCCTTCCGGGGGCCGCGATGTCGGCAGCACGCAAGGGCAGGAGCTGGTCTTCATCGGCACCGGGTTGCGGGCCGAGAAGCCGCAAGCGGCCCTGTCGGGCTGCCTGCCGGCCGACGGCGAACCGGCACCCGACGACGACGCCTTCCCGCCCTGGGGGACGTACGGCATCGACGATGCGTGTGAGCACGAACGACTCGGACTCGTATCCGCTGGAGACGTTCGCGCCTGATACTGCGGGCCGGGCGGTGGTCGCAGCCACGGCACCGCCCGGCCCGGCACAGCACCGGCAGCCGCCCGGCTTCCGGATCCGGGGGAGGGCGGGGCGGTGCAGCTCGAAGTGCCGTGCCCGCTCCGGGCGCGCCTACGTCAAGGGTGAAGTGACCGAACGGCGGGTGCACTTGGGTGGTGTCCAGGAAACGCTGCTGATCCCGCTGTACGGGCGGGCGGTGGAGACCCGCAAGGACCGGGCCGTCCTGCGGGATGCGAAAGCAGAACAGATGGTCGCCTCCATCGACTACGACTTCGCACGTTTCGACAGCCTGCCGGGATGGCGCGGTCTCACGTCTGGGATCTCAGCACGGCGATTTCGGGCGACGGGTCGAAGCCGTGCCGGGTCAGCCAGGGGATTGCTCGCAGGCTTCGCAGTGACCACCATGCGCGGATCACGTCGAGGTCGACGTCGGTGCCGTAGCCGGCGAGGACGTCTTCGAGGTGTTCCTCGTGTCCGAGCGTCAAGGTGGCGAGGTCGAACAAGGCATCGCCCGGGCCCGCCTCGGACCAGTCGATCACGCCGGTGATCGCGTCACCGTCGACGAAGATGTGGGTGACCTGCAGGTCGCCGTGGGCGAACACCGGTGTCCACGGCCGGAGCGCCGCCTCGGCGGTCCGGCGGTTGCGCGTGACCACGTCGGTGGGCAGGACGCCGTTGCTGACGAGCCACTCGCATGCGCCGTCGAGGTGCGACGCGATCTCGCCGGCGTTCTGGCCGGGCCATGGCGGCAGCGGCGCGTCGTGCAGTGTCCGTGCGGCCGCACCCGCCGCGGCCCACGCCGCCGATGGCGCGGTCGACGGCTCGCCGAGGCGGCCGAGTGCCGTCCCGGGGAGGGCGGCGAGCGCGAGCACGGGTGGCTTCCGCCACAGGACCTCCGGGGTCGGGACCGGAGCCAGCGCCATCGCCGAGACCTCGGTGTCCGTGCGCGTCCGGTCGGCGTCGATCTTCAGGAACACATCACCGACGCGCAGGGTGGCGCGCTCCTGATGGGCGACGACGACCTCGACCTGTTCCACGCCGACCATTATCGCGAAACGGCCGCCGGCGTCACCGGAGTTGTCGGGCGTGACCGCGCGACCTCCACGCCTCACCACCGGCGCCCACGGGGGCCGCGTATGGATCTGTACGGAGCGCCGCAGCTCCCCGGGACCGGAGCGCGGCGGGGTCGTCCGTCATCCGCTGCGCCCGCTCGCCCGCCGTGTCCGGAACTGCGGATGACTGGCCCACGACCCGGCGCAGTCGGACGGCCCGCCGCCTGGAGGGGCGGGGCGCAGCGACCCGGTCAGGCGTCAGTTCTTCTGCAGTTCCTCGGCGAGCATCACCAGGATGCCGCTGGGGCCGCGGACGTACGTGAGCTTGTAGACGTCCTCATAGGTCGCCACACCGCGCAGTGGACGGCATCCGTGCTTTGCGGCTGCCTCAAGGGCTTTGTCGATGTCGTCGACTGCGAAGGCGACGCGATGCATGCCGATCTCGTTGGGGCGAGTGTCCTCCGACTCGATCGCTTCGGGATGGATGTATTCGAAGAGCTCGAGACGGCCCTGACCGTCCGGTGTCTGGAGCATCGCGATTTTGGCGTGGTTGCCGTCGAGGCCGACGGCGGTTTCGGTCCACTCTCCGCTGACCGTGTCGCGGCCGACGACCGTGAGACCGAGGTCGGTGAAAAAGGAGATCGTTGCTTCGAGGTCGCGAACGGCAATGCCGACGTTCTCAAGTCTGATGGCCATGCGCCGCATGCTACCGAGCCGGGCCGGCCGGGGCCTTCCGGCGAGACGCAGCCGAGTACCGGGTCACCGTCGATGTCGGCAGTTGCTTGTCAGCCGGACTGCGGAGTGTGTTTGCCCGCCGGAGGCAGACGCGGTTACGCACCCGGGCCCGTGTGGGGCGGGTCGTAGGCGGCGCCATCCATACCCGTGGTGGGGTACGGCCCGGGTCGCGGGGCCGACCACCGGTTCCGCCCCGGCGCCCGGCCCGACGGGTGGGCCACGTGACGGAGCGAGGCCCAGAGCGAGAACATGCCCACCCGGGGCCGGCCCGGGTGGGCGTATGTCTTCAGCGACTGCCTGCAATGCCTCGGCGAGCCGGCCGCGCCTTCTGTCATGACCCACGGGCAATGTGAACTGCGGATTGCCTTCCGGCATCGGGAGGAATTCCGAGTTGTACGCGCAGTTCGCCGGGCTGCTCGCAGGGTTTGGTTTCGTCTGCTGTGCCACCACCGCTCCGGGTGCTGATCGCTGTCGCAGCGGCACTCTTGTCATGGCCGGGAAGCTGACAGGCTGAGCTACTCTCGCTTCGGAGGGGGCCCCGGAGCCGGACCTTTCCACGACATGAGCTTGGGCGGGTCACCGGTGGGCGTCTTTGGCAGCCCTGGGGCAGCGGCGAGGTGGGTGGCGATGATGTTGCTCGGGGAGATCGGGCTGCGGTTGGGGACGGCTGTGGCCGGTGTGGGTTCGGCGATTCTGGCTGTGAACCTCGACGATCTTGTTATGCGCTTGGTGGCTGTCGTGATCGCCGTGATGTTCATCGGCCCGCTCGTCGTACTGCTGGTCATGGACGTCCGGGAGTGGCTGAGCCGTCCACCACCGCAGTTCGACCCAACTGGACGGCCCGGAGCCGTCGAATGGGGTTTCGTCGTGTTCTTCGACGGCGTTATGGCTTTATTCGTCTACGCGGGAATCCTCGATGTGCGGCGGGGCGGTTCAGGCGAGTTGCTGGTCACCGGCGTGATGGTCGGGGTGGTGATGCTGCTTCTCACCAGCGGTGTCGTGGCTCGTTGGCTCCGGCATCGCCGCGCCCGGAGGTTCAGCCGATTGACTGGCGGCCCGGAGTAGCCGTCGGTTGGCCGATCTGGATGCGACGCACTTCGGTCACTTCAGGCAGTCCAGAATTGCTGCATCGTTGTCCACGAGCTGGGCCAGGACTTCAATCGGCCTCCCCCCCGCCGGTCTGATTTCTGGGCCTCACGGATGGCCGCAATGGCGAGTTCCTGCTTGTTGCGGAGCACGCGAGGAGGACGCGGACCGTGACCGCACCGGGATGCACCGAGCCTCAGAGGATGTCTCACGTGGTGAGTTCTGCGAGTCTCTTGCAGCGTGAGGGCTGCAGCGAGGCCGAGGAAGGCGAGGAAGTGACGCCTTTTCGTTCGTACCGGACAGTGAGGCGGCGGTAGCCCAAAAGCCAGGCGATCGACCGCTCGATCTTCCAGCGATGCCGGCCAAGGCGCTCACCGGACTCGATGCCGGGCCGGGCGACCCGAGGAACGAGGCGGCGATCGCGGAGCCAACGCAGGTGCTCCGCGGAGTAATACGCCTTATCCGCGCGGACCTTCACCGGTCGTCCGCGGCGGGGTCCGCGCCGGAAGCGGACGGCCGGTAACCCAAGGATGAGCGGCTTGAACGCCTGGCTGTCGTGCAGGTTCGCACCCGACACCGCCACGCACACCCACTCGTGAGTATGTACGTTACAGCCGTGAACACCGCCCGCTCATCACGCGGAGCGGTCCCGCCCCACCTTTGCGGTCGAGCCGCGAACGACGGCAGTAGCGGGGCCACCAGCTCTCAAAGCTCATCAGGGACCAGACGCTTCGACAGATCAGCCCTTACGGCGCCATCATGCCGCTCGAACATCAAATCACGTGGCACAGCTCTCTATGCCTTGGCCGATGCGGCCGATCTGGCGGTCTGCTCGATCTTCGCGTAGTAGGCGTCGCGGGCTTCCTGATCAATCTGCATCTCATGTTCGGGGCGCATCCCGGTTCGGCCGTCGACGCCTTCGCGCAGGATGTCGGCGTGCCCGGCATGCCGGTTGGTCTCGCCGAGGACGTGGACCAGGATGGCGAACAGGTTCGTGTCGGCATAAGGCTCCGGCCACCACGGCACGTGGCCGGGGGCATCGAGGGCAAGCTCGTCGATCGTCGCGTCCGAATGTTCCCAGGTGCGCCGGTAGGACTCGATGATCTGATCGCGCGCCTCGTCCTCAGCCGCCCACAGATCGCTGCCGTCGTGCTCTTGCCACCGAGGCAGCGGTTCCGGGGACGGCCGGTCGAAGACCTCGCCGAAGTACCTGGCCTCGACGCTGGCCACGTGTTTGACCAGGCCGAGGAGGTTGGTCCCGGTCACTGTCAAAGGTCGGCGGGCGTCGTACTCGGACAGGCCGTCGAGTTTCCAGAGCAGCACCTTGCGGTCCCGCCGCAGTCTCCCGTGCAGGCTGTTCTTCGCGAATTCATCGATCACGCGCATGAGCCTGCCATGGGCTACTCGTGACCTCAAGATCCCGTACGTGGACCGCAACGACCGGCAGAGCCGAAGCCTGGCCATGGCCACCGCCCTGAGCTACTCAAGAAGCTCGCGGAAATTGCCACGTGAGACGACCTCTTATTCCGACTCACGTTGAGGCCTGGTGAAAGGCGAAAACAAACTTCACGCTATCGGTGATCCGGTTGGTGCTGCAGCGCAGTACCCGTAAAAGGCGCGAAATCCTGAGGTCGGCCATGGTCTGCCGACCGAGACAGCATATCTCGGCGTGACTGCTGTTGTGACGGTGCTACCACCACTTGAGGCGACGGGTGTCGGCTGCGATGCGGTCGCTGGACAGCAGGGTGCCGTCGAGGACGACGACCGACCGCTTTCGCACGCATCGTGGCCATCGCCTCGCCGAGGGGCGGGGCGATGGCCGGACAGGACCCCGACAGCCCTCGCGTGTGGAGCGGAACACGGTCGTAACCCGATGCCTCATACTCCAGCCGTAGATCGTGACTGAGTGGGGGGCGCCGCTGACATGGCGCGGCCACCTCGACCATCTCGACGAGACCGGCCGCGCCATCGGCGGCGTCCGTCCCTCTCTGCCTACTTGAGTCCACCGAGACGAAGGGCGTCCTCGATCTCGCTGAGCTTCGCGGACGGCAGGACGCCCGCCTGCCCGATCAGGTCTTCCCTGGCCAGGGTGACCAGCCAAGTGCAAGGAACGAGGCCGGGACGTGGAAGTGCGACTCTCAGGACGCCATCGAGAGGCAGTCCTTCGGGGGCACCAACTGCCACCTCAACGGCCACGCCGCTGAGATCGGTGCCCGCGGGAGCGACGACCTGCATCGCCAAGAAACCGGACGCCTCTTCTCCCGACAGCAGTACGACTGCCCGCTGCTCGTTGAAATCTGCCCACCAGACTTCGCCACGTCGCATGTGTCCTCCTGATACGGGGCTGCGCGCCTGCATCGCCCCTTCGACCGCCGCCCACTCCAGGCACAGATCGCAATGTTGGCTGGTCAGGGCCTGTGAGAAGACGGCTGCGGCCGCCGATGACATCGTGAGCCGTGTGGACAAACGAAGATCATGCGGTGGCCGCAGCTCACAGCGTAGGCCCTGCCCGGTGGCAGGAGGCGTTCGAGGGGCTGACGGGCCGGACGGCGGCGAGGTTCGCGCGGGTCGAACCACGCCTTCGGACGCGGGACTTCGTGCGCGGGCTGCTGGCGGACCTGCCGCGGAAGAACTGCTGGAGCATCGCCGAGTGGGCCGGGGAGGAGAGTCCTGGTGGCATGCAGGCCGGGAAGTGCCGAGCGGATGCCCTGGTCGCCGAGGTGCCCAGGCGGGCCTGGCAGAAGCTGTTGGCGGGCCGGCGCCAAGGGGCACCGCTTCTACGACTGGGCATGGTCAGGGTGACCCAGCGGGACCAGGAGGTGAAGCGGTGAACCTGGTGCTCGTCCAGTCCGGCCAACCAGCCCTGACCCGGCCGAGAGTTGGGCGTATATGTCACCGCACCGCAGACAGGCGAGGACGACAAGGGCCTGACGGCCGGCTGGCAGGCGTCACCACCGCGTCGCAATCTCCCGCCGCCGTACTGCCAGATGCCCGGTCAGAATCTCCCGCCGCCGTACTGCCAGATGCCCGGTCAGAAACCGCAAAGCACGGCTGGACAGAAAGCACGAAAGCGAAACTGGAGCTACGGATACAGGGTTTTCACTGAGCAGTCACTGCAGCCCTTGTGCTGGCTGGCCTGAATGTTCGAGTGATTGATCCTCGCAATGTAGGGGTCGAGCCTCCAGGAGCTCCATGTTCCGTTGAGCTTGACTCTGACATAAGAGTAGCCCGCGCATGAACCGTCACCACCCTTCAGAGTCTTCGCGTGTACCCCGTCGACGGTCGCGTAGTACGTAGTTCCGCAGCTGCGCTGCCAATTCATAGTGGTTGCGGACGCGGGTGAAGCGGCGAATATCACCGCGGCCACGCCCATTGCGCCGACTGCTGCCGTACTCTTCATTCTGCTGCGCACGAAGCTCATACCACCTTGGTCGGGAGTTGTGGAAAGTCTTGACCCGAGGGCCGGTCGCCTGACGAGAATTGCTTCACAGTTTCCTGAGCGGATGAAACTGGGTGGCGCTCACCAGTGAAGAGTGTGCACTTCGCAGCCACTGCAGCCCTTGTGCATGCTTTCCGTGATCTTAATTCCGCCGGTACCCTGGTAAATTCGTGCGACCTTTGGATCGCTCTTCCAGTTGTACCATGTGTCGCCCCTCTTGACTTTCACATAGGCGTAGCCCGCACAGGACCCGTTGGGCCCCTTGCTGGTCTCCGCGGCGGTGGAATTGAGGACGGCGTAGTAGGTGGTGTTGCAGCTCCGTGTCCAGCTGAAGGACGCAGCGGAGGAGGGCGCGGCGGCGAACAGCACAGTGGCCAGGCCCATCGTGACTACTGTCACCGTCTTGGCTGGAATGCGCACGTCTGTACCCCTCGAGTGGATGTGTTGCCGGTTAACGAGCGGACGCCGCCAGGGTATTGAACCTGACATTCGAAGTGCCCCTATGACTTTCCAGGGTGCAACGAGGGCAACGGGTCAGCCCGACAGCCCTGTCCGGCCGGGGGCGGCTCGGCGGGCGGGCCCCGGTGTGCCTGCTTCGGTTCCTTGCCATGCGCGCCGGGCTGCCGCTGCGGGGAGCAGTGGTTTCCTGCAGTCCGTTTCGAGGGCGTGCTGGTCATGGCCGTGGCAGCCCGCATCGTCGAGGGAACTCCCTGGGCCGTGGGCCGAACGGCGGACGCGCCTGCCGCGCGTCACCCCGGGGAAGAAGGGGCATCGGCGTCGAGGTTCACCTGCAACTGGGCCATCACCCGGGTTGCTGCTCGCTATGGGCTCCCTGCACGTGGCGGTCGCGCCGGGCCGGCTCAGGGCGGTGCTGGAGCAGCCCCTCGAACGCTCCGGGGGCCTCCTCGGTGCGGCGCTCCACGAGGGCGACCGCGTCAAACTTCCCGACCGGGCCTGGCGTTATCGGGAGGTCCACGCCCTGCTGCGCCGCCTGGAGCGGGGGCAGTCGGATGACGATGCGCACACCCGGCGGGCGTTCTCGCTCCAGACGGCGTCGGTGCTGGGGCAGTTCATCGCGCTCGTCACGATCTGGCAGTTCTTCGTCGACCGGGGCGGCGGGCCACCGCAGGAGATCGGCATCGAGCACGGCGAGGGCCCGGCGGGCCAGAGCGCGGGGGACCAGGGGGCGGCCGGGCCGTGACCGGGCGGACGGGCGCCGGGGACACTCACCACGGCGCGCGCGGCGCCCGAACGCCCGTCGCGGGCCAGGGTCTCCACCCAGCCGGCCCGCCGGGATGCCCTGTCAGTCGGTGCTCCTCCAGTAACGCCGCATGTCGGCATGCTTTCCCGCCTGTGCCTGACGGGCTTCCCATTCCAGTCGGCGTTCTTCGGCGTCTCGCTTGATGCTCTTCGACGCAAGGACGGCGAACACCAGAACGGCGGTCAGCAAGACACCGCCACCGCTCAACCCCGCGATCGGCCGGCTGGCGTCCAGTCCCAGGGCGCAGAAGTATCCGCCGGCGAAGCAGAGCGCGGCGGAGAAGCTGAGTATCAGGGTTGGTTTCGGTGCGACGATGAGCACGACGCAGTACGCCAGAGCCGCCAAGACGATCACAGTGATCAGCAACGCGTCCAGAGCGCTGTCCGGTGCCGCGAGGGTTGCCATGTCCGGCTGCATACCCGCATTTTAGGGCTGCCGTGGAAGTCCGGTCCCAAGTGCACGGAGGACCGGGCCTCCGGCAGCAGCGGCCGCCCGCGGGGCACAGCGGCACACGGGACGTACCGTGCTCAGGTCGGCGGGTTCGTGCTTGGGCTCAGCGCTCGTGGCCCGCGCCGAGCCAGGATATGTAGTCGGCGGCGGCGCGTTCGGTGTCGTAGGCGGGCCGGTAGCCCGTGTCCTGCCGGAGGCGTGTGATGTCGAGGTGGCTCTGCGGGGTGCTCCCGCCCGCGGGCAGGTCGATCCGGGCGCCGGGAATGACTTTCCGGATCGCGGCGATGACCTCGGCGTTGGTCGTCGCACGGCCGGAAGCGACGTTGTAGGTGCTGTGGTTGAGTCGGTCCGTGAGCTGGAGGAGGGCGATGGCCCGGGCCGCGTCCTTGACGTAGCAGAGATCGATGGAGTCCTCGGCGTACGCGGGGGCGGGCAGCGAAGAGAGGTCCGGCTCGGTTCCGCGTACGGCCGCGTGGACGAGTTCGGGGGCGGCGAAGAACAGCGCGCCATGGGGTTCGAGCGGTCCCCAGATGCCGGAGATGCGGTGGTTGACGATCTCGATGCCGGTGGCATCGGCCAGGTGCCCGTTGAGCAGTTCACCGATCTTCTTGAAGGCCGGGATGAGGTGCCCGGAGTCCATGGGCAGGGGCATGTCCTCGGTGAGTGGTCCTCCGGTCCCGGCGCCGTAGACGCCGATCGTGCTCGCGACCCCCACGCGCCTCACGCCCCAGTCCTGCGCAGCCTGCAGGACGTTGAGCAGGCCGCCGATGGCCTTGCGGGCCGCTTCCACGGGCTGGTCGGGGCTCGGCGGCCAGGGCATGGATCCCGCGAGGTGCACGATGCCGGTGATGCTGTGGCGCTTGCCGACGTCGAGCAGCGCCCCCGGTTCGGTGATGTCGACCTGCTCCACCGCGACCGGCCTGTCGAAACGCCCGGCCGGAGGCTCGACGGCGCGGCGCTGGACCAGAACGCATTCCTCGCCCGCGTCCAGGAGGGCCTGGACGGTGTGGGACCCGATGAAGCCGAGTCCTCCGGTGACCAGAATCATCTGAGAATCTCCTCATGTCGTGACGGGTGAGCTGCCGCTGGCCTCGATGGGCCGCGGGCAGAAGGGGAGGCCACCGGGTCTGGAGACACCCGGATCGGAACCCTGTTCCGTTTACGTTACGGAACGTTGTTCCGTTTGGCAATCCCAACCGGGGAAAGGGCCTGGCGCTCGTACACCACCCGTCGGGCCGCGACCTTCGGGTCCGGTTTTCGGGCATGACCTTCCGGCCGGGTGGTGGGGCGGCCTCCGGGCGGCCTTCCGGCTCCTGCTCGGAGTGGGCGCGCGGCGGTGTTCCCCTGCTCCACCGTGGCCTCAGCCGGCACCGGGGCGCGGCCCGCGACCGGGCCATGGGATGGCGGACCACCGTCACCACAACGGGTGGATGCCTTTGTCCGCTTGCCGCCGGGGCTTGGGCAATCTCTCCTGGCACGCGCCCTTTGCCGTACACCTCATTGCTCTTCCACCGAGCGCGGCCAGGCTGCTGGCCCTTCCTGTCTCTCCGGGACGGGATTCCGGTACGGAAGCCGACGAGGGGAGTGGTCGGCGGGAGGGGCGAGGGCTCCTGCGGCTGCTCCGCCGGCATCCCAGGCTGACGGCTCGGTGCGGTCTGTGGGCGGGCCATCACCGTGCTCATGATGGTCCTGGCCCGGTTCCTGCCCCGCCGTCTGGACGAACGCGGCAGCCACAACACGCTCCTGGTCGCCGTGTACGGCACGGTCCTGGCCTCCGGCGGTGTGGGTCTTCCGCCCACGACAGGGGATTCGACGCCGGACTCCGCTATCGGGGTTGGCTGAAGGTGCGTCGGCAGACGCCGGGTGTGGTGCCGAGCTGTGCCCGGAAGCGGCGGCGGAAGTCGACTGCCGAGGTGCGTCCGACGCGGGTGGCGATGGCTTCGACCGGCAGGTCAGTCTGTTCCAGCAAGACGCGTGCCGCGTTGATGTGTTGGCGGAGCAGCCACTGTCCCGGGCCGGTGCCGAGGTGTTCGGTGAACTGCCGGGGGAGGGGTCCGCCTGAAAAGCCCTGCGCGTTCGGCAAGCCGGTCGGGAGTCAGTCGGGTGCCGAGCCGGGAGGTGGCCCGCTCCAGCAGGGGTGCCAATGACTCCTCCGCTTTGGCCGGTGTGGGCGGGCTGTGCGGCGTATTGGAGTCGGGTGTCCTCCGGTGGGGCCGGCAGGAGCATGTTCTGGTCGATGTGCACCCGAGGGAAGGCGGAGAGTCGGGCGGTGTCGCGCCAGTGCGTGGTGGCGCGGCGGCCGTCGAGGAGTCTGCTTTGCGTGAGGACGAAGGCTTCCGTACGGATGGCCACGATCCGCGCCGGTGGGCAGTCCGCAGCGCCAGGTGACGGCAGGTGGTGCGGGGGCGCCGGGCGGTGCGATGCGCAACACGCTGCCGCCGGTCGGGACGCCGGGCGAGGCGCCTGGGCGCGGGAGCTGGCCGGATGTGCCAGACGAGGCACGGAACAGTGGTGTGCCATGTCTGGCTTGTTCCGGCCCAACTCCCTTTTGTCCGAAGTGGTTTGGCATGTACACGAACGGCGTATAGCTCGGGTGTGCGTTCGTGCAGACCTCGTACGGACGCCGTGTGTCCCATGTGAGCGAGACCCGCCAGGACAGCCATGTTTCCCACACGGAGGAGACCCCTATGCGCCGCCGCGCCACCGCGCCTCTGGCCACTGCCGCGTTCGCCCTCGCCGCCGCACTGCTCCCGGCCGCCAGCGCCTCCGCCGCGCCGGCCGACAAGGCACAGATCCTCAGCAACTGGACACAGACGAGCGCCTCCAGCTACAACGCGTTCTTCGCCGCGAGAGCCGACCAGGGCAGCTGGAGCGCGTACGGCTTCGACTGGTCGACCGACGTCTGCTCCACCTCCCCCGACAACCCCTTCGGTTTCCCCTTCGCCAACTCGTGCATCAGGCACGACTTCGGGTACCGGAACTACAAGGCCGCCGGCACCTTCGAGGCGAACAAGGCCCGTCTTGACAGCGCGATGTACGCCGACATGAAACGGGTGTGCGCCAGGTACACAGGCGCCACCAAGGCCTCCTGTGACGCGACGGCGTGGACCTACTACCAGGCGGTCGACAAGCTGGGTCGCGTCGTGGAGAGGGGCGCGGTCTCGTAGGGCGGTGTGCTCGCCCGACGGCTGGTGGAAGTCGACGCCCTCCGCGCCCGTCGCGCCCCCGCCGCGCCGGATGCGGTAGGTCCAGGGCGAGCTGGACGATCTCCAGCCAGATCTGGTTCTGCGCGGCGTCGTGCAGGGGGCAGGTTACGCAGTCCGGTGGCGCGGGCGGCACGGATACGGTCCCCGGCGCGGGCACGGCGGCGGTGCCGCACCTCCAGCTCGGCGATCTCCGGGCCGGGGTGTTGGTGACGAAGCAGGTCAGCCGCAGTCCGTCAGCGTCCGTGAAACGCAGCTGGGCGCCGGGATGCGGCCGTTCCTTACGGGCGATCAGCCGCATGCCCGTCGGCCAGCCCTTCAGGACGTCCCCGTCGAGTTCGGAGACCCAGGTGCCGTCACGGATCTCGCCATCCGCCTCGACGGCCGGCGTCCAGGCCGAGGCCGGGACCTTCAAGACGGCCTGGCGGACGGCGTCGGTGAGGGGTATGCCGAGCGAGTACGACAGCCAGCGTCCACGCTGGGCGAGCCAGGCCACGAACTCATGGGTGCCGCCACCGAAGTCGGTCCGGGTCAGGGTCCGGCGCCCCCGTCGGTATTTCTTCGGCAGCTTGGGCCAGGGCCAGTTGGGCCGCCGTGATCTGATCACTCGCGGTGTTGCTGCCCGCGTTGCCGGGCCGCAGCAGGCCCGCGACGGGTTCTCCACCGCCTGCCGGGCTGTGGTCGGCGAACGCCATCAGCGGATGGTGCCCGAACGTCCGCTTCCAGGCCGCCGCGGCGTCCTGCTTCTCGGAATGGGCCAGCACCAGCCACCCCGTCGATGTCGACGACCACCGACCCATCGGCGTCCGGGGCCGCTGGGCCGGCCGCTTTCCAGACGTGTTCGCGGACCTGGGCTCGTGCGGTGCGGATCGCGGCCAGAGCCCTCGGCCCCGCCGCGGCGAGGGTGTCGACGAGCCGGGAGACCGTCGGATCGGAGGCCACCGGGCCGAACACGGCCGGCTCGGCCCGCAGCGTCCCCACGTCGCCCAGGCAGTCCCTGCCGAGCGCGACCGCGAGCGCCACATCCAGCAAGACCTTCCCCGGATCGTGCACCGCCCGGGGCCGGCGCCAGGGCGTCAGAGCCGCCGATATCGTCTGGTCCAGGCCGGTCTTGCGAACCGTCTCCACCAGCAAGACGCCACCGGCCTGCGAGACGACCGTCCGGCCGCGGCCCTCGACGCGAACACGCGGATAGGACCCGATACGCTTCTTCACCCTGGGAAGTGCCTGCGACGGTGGCAGGAACAAGGACCTCGACAATCCTCTTTCTTGCTGGTCAGAGGCACTTTCCGCTTGTCTGACCGCCTGTCGGACACCCGGCCTCATGAAAGCCCGAGGCTAACGGGTCGCGTGTGCGATCACCCATCGGCCGCCCCAGCCAGTGAAAGCCCGGGGCCAGGGACGTCACGCATGCGTGGAGGCCGCCTGGTCAGCAGGTCGGAGCGACGTTGACTCTCCTGGAAGCCACCGGGCACGCCGCGCCTCACGTGGCAGAGCCAAGGTCCGCGGACGGGCCGGGCAGCCGTGCCGTTGCCGTGGTGGGCGACCCTCTGCCTTGCGATGCATCGCATCACACCCGGGAGGTCAACGCCAGTCGATGAAGACGGGTGTGCTCTCCAGTGCGGCGAAGTCGCCGCCCGGCTCGACCTTCTCGGGGGTGGAGCCGGGCGTGGTGTCGGTGATCCAGTGCTCGTAGAGGTCGCCGTCTTCGGTGATGAAGCTGATCTGCTCGCCGCCGGGAGATGCCGCCGTTGTGAAGAGTCTGTCGGAGTTTTCGGGCAGGATGGGCTCTCCGGGCTGGGCGTTGGGTCCCAGATCGACCCTGCTGTAGTTGGACAACTCGGTGCACAGCACCGTGTCGTCGTCGACCCAGCCCACCGTTGTGCAGTCGGTGCCGATGACGTTGTCCTCCTCAGTCACCGTGCTCGCGAGGAACACGCGCTCCTGGGGCACCTTCACCACGCCTCTGCCGGTGGCCAGGTGCTGTCCATCCGGAGAGAGCGTGATGTGATCGCCCAACACGGCCTTGGTCGGCGTCCCCACCGTAGTGATCAAGTCACCGTACGGCACCCTCCCGTGGTCCACCAGTTCGTGGCCGCCGTCGACCGGCCGGCTCGCAACGACGGTCTCCTCGCCGTCGTTGTAGGTCAGCCAGACCGCGTCGCCCTCCGGCGAGAAGGCCGCGGCCTTCTCTTCAGGATCCTCTCCGAAGTCTGCTTCCGCTTCTCCCGTGAGGTCGGTGAACTTTCCTTGCCGGTCCACGTATCCGACGTGCGGATCTCCGGTCTGCTGGTCCACGGTCACCACCGCGATTTTCGTGAAATCCCGGTCGAACAGCGACCTCATGCTGGAGATGTCGCCCTTCTCCGCCGGATGGCACAGCGCGGCGATCGCGGTGTCGTCCGTCATGCCCACAAGGGCTGTATCGGGCAGCCGGAACTCCGTGTGCGCCACGTGCTTGAAGCTGCCGGGCTCCCAGCCGTCGACGGAGATCACCCCGCCGTACCAGTCGTCCGCCGTTTTCGTGCCGGGCGTGCAGCTGGCGCTGATGATCACGTCCTTCTCCGGGAACTCGTCCCCGATACCTTCCGGCTTATCCGCATCGTTGCCGTCCCCGCCCGCACGGGCACCGGAACCCTCAGCACCGGAAGGCTCCTCTTGCGAGCACGCCCCCACACCGCCAAGACACGCCAACGTCAGCAGCACACCACATGCCCTGGTAAAAGCACTCACCGGTTCCCCAACCCTCGCAAGTTTCGAACGGCACATGCACTGGAGCGCGCCGCCGCGAACGTCACCAGGACCCGCGGCGGCGCGTGACAGGTTAGAGCAAGAACGCTGGGGGAGGGCCGGAGTTGGCCGGATACCGGGCCGCGGCGGGGCCGTCCGGCCAGTCGGCAGGCGTCGGGCGCGAACCACCGCATGCCGTGACCGGCGCCGAACGGAAGGCGTCAGCGGGGGCCGAGGTCCACGAGCACCGCGCGGTGGTCGGAGCCGTCGAGGTCATGGAAGGAACTCGCCGTCGGCGCCAGTGCGTCGCTGAGCAGGACATGACCAGGTCGGGGTGCGAGAAGCGCCGAGGGCCATGGTGCTGTCGCGCAGGCCGGTGTCGAGGATGTCGCGGAACGCTTCGTGAGCGGGCGGGTGCTGAGGATCGCGGAGCCCTCGGCCGGGTCGCCCCCGGCAATGACGCGGTACGGGTACGCCTCGCGCGGCGAGAACGCGTCCAGGGCCGTGGTGCACCGGACGTTTGCACTCCTGCAGCAGGGCGATGTCCGGCCGCTCTTCGCGCAGCAGGGCGAGTCCCGCGCCGGTCGCGTCGCCGAAGTGGACCCGATACGCTTCTTCACCTGAGGAGTGCTTCTTTCCACGCGACGATCCGGACTCTGGACAAGCCCTATCGTTGCAGGTCAGCAGCGCTCTTCGCGTGTGCGATCACCCCTCGGACGACCCATCCCGTGAAAGCCCGAGGTTATCAGCGACGCGCGTGAAGACTTCACCCTCCGCGTTACCTTCGGTGATCACGACTGGCGCGGCCGGCAGGAAGCCACGCTGTCCCTGCTGACCGGGCCCGACGCCTGCAATCGCGACGCTGACGGCATCGTCGTGGCCCGCACGAAGACGGGCAAGGAGACCACCGGTGCGGGCGGCATCCGTTTCTGGGCCGGGACCGCGGGGGACCCTTCTACATCGAGCCCACCGTCGTCAGTGCGGTCCGCACGTCCGTGGTGAAGGGCAAGGCCCTGGACCTGAGCGGCTACGACCCGGACAAGGCCAAGAACGCATTCTCCGACAAGAACGTCCAGACCATCGCGGTCGAGATCCCGGACGACTTCTTCCATGGCATCGCCACTGGGTACTGGGAGCCATCGCAGTACCCACCGACGCCGGCGAAGCCTGGCGCCAGACCGACCGCGCTGCCATCCCCCTGATCTCCATGCTGTTCGGCTTCAACGAGGCTGACGACTACGGAGCCACCCAGCCCGCCGCCGACTACAGCACCTGGGGCAACCAGATCCAGAACAAGGTCGTCAAGGCTGTCGAGGCCAACGGGTGCCAGGGCGATGCCAAGCAGTACGCGGCCGAGGTTCGCGACCTCCTGACGCCGGACATCCTCCGCTACCGCATCGGCACGCGGGACAGTTCACCGGTGGCCGCCGCAACGGACGCAACCTCGTCGAGGACGTCGCCGAAGAGATGTTCCAGATGGCTCTGCGCAAGACGGTAGACGGCGGGCTGGACGCGGACTGCGCGACCGGCAGGCTGCGCCAGGAGTTCCCCTACCTCAACAAGCCGGTGTCAGGGGCGGCCCTCGCAGGTGACGGTCGCCCGTACGGCCCGGTACCGGGAACGCCTCCGGTGCCGGGCCGGCCTCGTGTTGGGGGAAGGGGATCTGGTGGATGAATTTCAGAGGGCGTGGCTGCTGGCCCAGCTCGGGCCGGATGCCGACCCGGCCGGCCTGGAGCGCCGGTTCTTCCGGCTGCGGTCGGTGCGCGCGGTGGCGCTGGAGGTGCTGGGAGAGCGGCGAGCGAAGCTGCTGGGCGATCCGCTGAAGGTCACCGTCGACGGGGGCGGTGACCATGGATCTCCAGGAGAACTTGCGCGGTATCGAGCGGCAGATCGAGCAGGTGCGCCAGGCGCCCGCCCCTGATGAGCCCGGAGACGGGGACGAGCCGACGGAACTGGTGATGGCGGTGACGTGGCTGGCGCCTGCACACCTCTACCGGTAGAGGCTGGCACCCTGACACCGCGGCTGTGAGGGCTTCACACTGGCTTTGCGACCGCCGCCCCCGGGTAAGCGGAAGATGGGTGCCAGCCTCTGCGAAGCGTGTCACCATGCCGACGGGCACGGCGCGGCCGGCGGGCCGCGGAGAGGCCGGGAGTAGATCTGAGCGACACAACGCCATTCGAGCTGACGCCCGGCGGCGTATCCGGTGCCACCGCGAGCGACGCGGCATGACGCGGGCGGTCCTTGCCGGACTGGTCGGACGCTCCGAGGTGTGGCTGAAGAAGGTCGAGCGTGGAGAGCGGGAAGTCCGCTCGTTGTCCATGGTGGCGCGCATCGCTCAGACTCTTCACCTGGACGACCTGTCTGCGCTGACGGGTGGCGACGCGTCGATCCCCGTGCCGGAAATCCGTAAGTTCACTCGCCCCGCCGTTCCCTGGCTGCGCGACGCCGTGCACGCAGGCATGTTCCATCGCCCGGCGAGCCCGCCGGAGAGTCTCGACGTGCTGGCCGGCCGCGTGCGGCAGTCGTGGACGGTGTGGCACGCCTCCCGTCACCAGCGCACAGAGGTGGGCACCACGCTGCCAGCTCTGCTGGCCGCCGTGCACGCCGCATCCCGGGGGACGAAGAGCGAGACCGGCGGCGGGCCTACGGGGTCATGGCGGAGGCGTACGCCCTCGCCCAGCAGTTTTCGGCGCACGTCGCAGAGCCCGAGCTGTACTGGATCGTCGTGGATCGTGCGCGCATGGCCTGCGAGGAGTCCGACGACCCCGTTCTGCTCGCCTTTGCTGCCTGGATCACGGGCAACGGCCTGCGTAACTCCGGCCACACGGAAGAGGCCCTTCGCCTGGCGGCGGAGGCCGCCGAGAGCTTGCGCCCGCGCCTGGAGGGCGGCTCTCAGCATCTTCGGAGCACCTTCGGGGCTCTGTGCTTGCATGCGGCCGTGACAGCTGCTCAGGAGGGCAGCGACGGTACCGCTTGGCGCTGGCACGACGAGGCAGACCGCACCGCGAGGCAACTGCCGACCGGGTACGCGCACCCCTGGACCGCCTTCGGTGCCGGGAACGTCGCGGTGCACGCTGTGACCATCGGGGTGGACCTGCGAACGCCAGGGGCAGCCCTGCGCAGGGCTGCTGACGCAATCCCGGACTCCATTACGTCCGTCGAGCGACGCTCGCGCCTCTTGGTCGACGCCGCCCGCTCTCAGTACGCACGACGTGAACACGCAGGGTCGCTCCACTACCTCCAGCGGGGTTTCAAAGCGTCCCCGGAAGCGGTGCGTTACGTGCCGTCGGCTCGATGGCTCGCCGCAGATCTCGTGCTGCACTCGCCAGTCTCGATCCGGGACGGCGCTCGCGAGCTTGCGGACTCCGTAGGGGCCGCTGCACAGGGGTACACGAACGCAGGGGTACAAGCTGTATCCCTTGGTGACCGTTTCCTCTCATAGCGTCATCGCATGGCTACGGAAACGGGCACGATGCCGAGCCCTGAGATTGGGGAGTTCGTACGCGACACCGCACGACAGGTGTTCGGCGTTATGGGACACCAGCCCACCGACCACACCAACCCTCCGCCCCGACGCCTGGGGGCCGTCGTCCTCGTCCGGGACAGCGGGAGCCGCATCCTCCTGGTCCACCCGACTTACAAGGACGGATGGATTCTCCCCGGCGGATCGGCCGACGCAGGCGGGTCCATCGCTGAAGCCGC
>NZ_WHPN01000272.1 GCF_009735685.1 Streptomyces lycii
GGCCGCGGCCCTGGTCACGCGGGCGCGGCCGGGGCCCGCCCGGCGCCTCCCGGCCTGCTTCCAGTACCGCGGCCGGACCTCTTTGACCTGCACGTCTGTGCAACGCGGTACCGGAGCAGTACGGTGGCGGCATGCCCGCCCTCAACATTGACTTCAGCGACGAGGAGTTGTCGGAGCTACGGGAAGCCGCACGGGAACGCGGCGTGACGCTCAAGGCGCTGGTGCGCGAGGCCGTCACCGACGATCTGGCCCAGCGGCGCGCCATGGCCGAGGCGACGCAGATCTTCCGCTCCTTCGTCGTCGACAACGCCGACGCGTTCGACGAGGCCTTCCCCGACGACGCTCCCGCGGCCCACGGGAACCGGCGCGGAGCCGCCTGAGACGTGGACCTGCTCATCGACATCCGCTGGCTGCTCGCCCGCCAGACCGAGATCCTGCCGACCGACCCCGGCGTCGACGACTACTCCGCGCTCGCGGCGGCCGTCGCCCGCCACCGGGTCAACACCCCGCGCCTCGGCGAGCACGCCGACGCCGCCTGGCGCGCCGCCGCCCTGCTGCACACCATCATCCAGCTCAAGCCGCTGCCGTCGCGCAACGCGCTCTTCGCGTGCGGCATCGCCGTCGCCTACATGCACGCCTCGCACGAGGGCATCGACCCTCCGTACGGCGCGCTGATCGAGCTGGTCAAGGATCTGCAGTCCGCAGAGTCCACGGTCTACGGGGCCGCCGGGCTGATCCGCTCCTGGCGCATCTGAGGCGCCCGCCGCGCACGGTCCGCGGCACACCGGACCGCCTGCGCGCCGCCCCCGCCCGCACCGGCGGTCCGCCCGCACCGGCGGTCCGCCTCGCCGCGTCCGCCGTCCTGCCGCCGCGTCCGCCGAGCCGCGATGGCGGTGGCTGCCGTGGCGCCGGGCCTGCCGACGGCGCGGGGCCGGCCGGTCCCCGGCGCCTTCCCGGGGCCCCGCTGCCTCCCGAGCCCCGCTGCCTCCCCGAGACCGCGGGGTCTTGCAGGGGCCGCGGGGCCTTCCGGGCCGCGAGGTCCTCGCGTCCGCCGCCCCGCGGGTCAGCCGCCGGCGCCGGGCGACCGGTGGCGGACCGCCGAGCCGGTGCGCTCCTTGACGACCTCCAGCTGCACGGGAATCCGCCTGCGCAGATCGGGGACGTGGCTGACGATGCCGACGGCCCGGTCCCGCTCGCGCAGCGAGTCGAGCACGTCGAGGACCTCGTCCAGCGTCTGCTCGTCGAGACTGCCGAAGCCCTCGTCGATGAACAGGGTGTCGAGCCGGGTGCCGCCCGCCTCGTCCGTGACGACGTCGGCGAGGCCGAGGGCCAGCGCCAGCGAGGCGAAGAACGTCTCGCCGCCGGAGAGCGTGGCGGTGTCCCGCTCGCTGCCCGTCCACGCGTCCACGACGTGCAGCCCCAGCCCGCTGCGGCCGCGGCCGGAGGTGCGGGCGTCGGAGTGGACCAGGGTGTAGCGGCCCGCCGACATCTTCCGCAGCCGGGTGTTCGCCGCGGCCGCGACCTGTTCGAGCCGGGCGGCCAGCACGTACGACTCCAGGCGCATCCGGCGTTCGTTCTCGGCGGAGGTGCCGGCGGCGAGCCCGGCGAGGCGCGCGATCCGCTCGTACTCCTCGCGCAGCGGCGCCAGGCGGCGGGCACCCTCGAGGGCCCGGGCGGAGAGGCGGTCCAGCTCGGCGCACCGCCCGTCGGCCCCGGCCTGGGCCGCGGAGGACGCGCGCAGCCGGCCGGTGGCCTGCTCCAGTGCCGCGCGGGCTGCCTCCGCGTCCGCGGGCGGGCGGGCCGCCGCGGCGGCGACGTCCGGGTCGGCGAGTTCAGCGGCGACGGCGGCGCTCTCGGCCTGCCAGCGGTCGAGGCGGTGCTGGAGCTCGCGCCAGCCGCTGTCGGGCAGCACGGCGCCGGCCGCGTCGCCCGGCGTGTCGAACCCGGCCCGGTAGGCGGCGTCGGCGAGTCGCGCGTCGGCCTCCTTCAGCCGCTCGGCGGCGGCCTCCGCGTCGCGCACGGCCTCGGCGGCCTCCGCGAGCACCGCGGCGCGCCGCTCCAGCTGTCCGGCCCGTTCGGCGACGGTGGCCGCTCCGCCCCGGGCCTGCGCGAGCCCGGCCTCGATGCCGTGCAGCTCCTGGTCCAGGGCGTCGCGGCGTGAGGCGCGCGCGGCGGCGCGCCGCTCCGCGTCCCGGCGGCCCTCCAGACGGCGGGCGTGTTCCTGTTCGGCGTGTTCGAGGGCGGCGCGCGCGTCCAGGGCGCCCGCCGCGGTGGCGCGGGCCCCGGCATGGGCGTGGCGCAGTTCCGCGGCCAGCTCCCGCAGCCGGTCCGCCGGTTCCTCGCCGGCTTCCGCGCCGGCGGTCTCCAGGGCGTCCCGAAGCGACTGGAGGTGCCGTTCCGCCTCCTCGCGAGCCGTCTCGGCACGCTGGTGGGCGTCGTGGGCCGCCTCTTCGGCCGCCCGGTCGACGTGGTCCGCCTCCGCCCGGGCGGGGCGCGGGTGTTCGGCGGAGCCGCAGACGGCGCAGGGCTCGCCCGGGGTGAGTCCGGCGGCCAGCTCGGCGGCGATGCCGAGCAGCCGGCGCTCCTTCAGCTCCAGCCAGCGCCGCTTGGCCTCCGCCGCCTGCTCCCGGGCGCGCAGGAGGTGTTCCCGGGCCGTGCCGAGGCGTCCGGTGAGGTCGTCGCGCCGCTCGGCGGCCCGCAGCCGCCGCTCGGCCGGTTCGATCCGCCCGGCGAGGGATTCGGCCCGGGTGGCGGCCTCCTGGGCCTCCTCGATACGCCGCTGGTGCTCCGCGCGCACCGAGTCCCAGCGGCCGAGCCAGTCGGCCGTCTCCGCGAGCACGTCCTCGTCGGTACCGGCCTCCCGGTCGAGAGCCGCGCGTTCCGCGGCGATCTCGGCGGCCCGCTGCTCGGCGCGCCGGGCCGCGGCGAGACCGCCGAGCCGCTCCCGGTACTCCCCCGCGAGTTCCGCGAGGCGCGCGGCTCCCTCGCCGGCGGCCCCGGACGGCAGCCGGCCGCGGGCCCGCCGCTCCCGCTCGCACGCCGCCCGGTGGGCGCGTCCCGTCTCCTCCCGCAGTTCCAGGGCGTCCACGACCCGGGACGCGGCGCGGGCGCGGTCGAGCCGGGCGCGTACCCGCTCGCGCTCCGGCCCGGCCTCCTCCAGCGCGGCGGAGCGGGCCAGCGCGTCGGCGTGCCGCCGCTGGAGGCGGGCGAGTTCGGCGACGGACTCGTGCTCGCGCCGGGCCGCGGCGTACGCGTCCTCGGCCGCGCGGGCGGCCGCCGCGGCGATGTCCCGGCGTTCGCGGGCTCCGGCACGGGCGACGGCGGCCCACTCCAGGACGGCTGCGGCCAGGCCCGGTTCACCCGGCGCGGCCCCGGGCAGCGGGAGCCCGTCGGAACCGGTGTCCCCGGCGGCCTGGGCCATCCGGTGCGCCAGCGCGAGGAGTTCGCCGTCCGCGCCGGTGACCTGTTTCTCGGCGGTGCGCCGCAGTTCGGCGAGGCGTTCCTCGACGGCGGCGAAGCGGCGGGTGTCGAAGAGCCGGCCGAGCAGTTTGCCGCGCTCCTCGGCCCCGGCCCGCAGGAAGCGCGAGAAATCGCCCTGGGGCAGCAGGACCACCTGGCAGAACTGGTCCTTGCTCATGCCGAGCAGCTGCCCGATCTCCTCACCGATCTCCTGGTGGGAACGGCTCAGCGCCCGCCAGCCGTCCGGCCCGCGTTCGCGCAGCCAGGACTGCGCCTTGTCGCGGGTGTGGCCGGTGCCGCGCTTCTTCGGACGGAGCTGTTCGGGCCGCCGGGTGACTTCCAGCCGCCGGCCCGCGACGGTGAACTCGAGCCGGACCTCGGTCGGCGTCAACGGGTCGGCGTGGTCGCTGCGCAGCGCCGGGACGCTGCCGTGCCGGGCGCCGGGGACCCCTCCGTACAGCGCGTAGCAGACGGCGTCCAGCACGGAGGTCTTGCCCGCGCCGGTGGGGCCGTGCAGCAGGAACAGTCCGGCGGCGGACAGCGCGTCGAAGTCGGCCTCCTCCGTGCCGGCGAAGGGCCCGAAGGCGGTGACGCGGAGCCGGTGCAGCCTCATCGGGCGACCTCGCGGGCGGTGTCGTCGACGCGCACGGTGTCCAGGGCCTGCCGGAGAAGGTCGCGTTCGGGCGTGTCGGGCCCGCTGCCGCCCCGTACGTGCCCCACGAAGTCCTCGGCGATCTGCTGGTCGGTCCGGCCGCCGAGCCGACGGGCGTAGGAGGCCGACGGGTCACCGGGGGCCCGGTCGGGCTCGAAGGCGAGGGCGAGGACGTGCGGGAAGCGCCGGGCGAGGCGGGCCATCGGCTCGTGCGGCCGGACGGGGTCGGTGAGCGTCGCCTCCACCCAGGCCGTCTCGGCCGCGTCCAGCGCCGGGTCCGCGAGCAGTTCCTCCAGCGGTCCGGTGATCCGCGCCAACGGGCGGGGCACGGGGCAGTCGACGCGCTCGGCGGCGATCTCCCCGCGGGGGCCGAGGTCGACGAGCCACACGGACTTGCGGTGGTCCGCCTCGGAGAAGGAGTAGGCGAGGGGGGATCCGGAGTAGCGGACGCGGTCGGTGATGGCCTGGCAGCCGTGGAGGTGGCCGAGGGCCGCGTAGTCGACGCCGTCGAAGACGGAGGCGGGCACGGCCGCGACCCCGCCGACGGTGATGTCCCGCTCGCTGTCGCTGCCCGCGCCGCCGGAGACGAAGGCGTGGGCCAGCACGACGGACCGGGTCCCTGCGGGGCGTGCCGCCAGATCGCGGCGTACCCGGTCCATGGCGGCGGCGAGCACCTCGGTGTGCCCGGCGCGTTCGGCGCCCAGCAGGTCGCGGACCAGGGCCGGTTCCAGATAGGGCAGCCCGTAGCAGGCGACCTCGCCGTGCGCGTCGGCCAGCACGACGGGCGTCCCGATGCCTTCGGGATCGGTGCGCAGATGGATGCCGGCCTGCTCCATCAGCCCGGCACCGACCCCGAGCCGGCGCGCCGAGTCGTGGTTGCCGGAGATCATCACGACGGGCACGCCCAGGGCGGCGAGCCGGTGCAGGGCGCTGTCGTACAGCTCGACGGCCGGCAGCGGGGGCACCGCGCGGTCGTAGACGTCGCCCGCGACCAGCACGGCGTCGACCCGCTGCTCGCGCGCGGTGGCGACGAGGTGGTCGATGAAGGCGGCCTGGGCGTCCAGCAGCCCGACCCGGTGGAAGGACCGGCCCAGATGCCAGTCGGAGGTGTGCAGAAATCTCACGACCGGGCACCCACCTGCGTCCCCACCCTTCCGTCCGGCCGGGCCGGCGCGGGCGTCCCGCGGTCACCACGGGCCGCCCCGGCCCCGGCCGGCGCTCGGCTCTCCTAGGGCGACATCCTCTCACCCGTGGGGGGCGGCGTCAGGCGGCCCCCGCCGGCTCGCCGGCCGGCCGCCCGGCCGGGGCCCGCGCGGGTCAGCCCGGGGTGATGCGCCCGCGCCAGGCCCCGCTCTCGCTCCCGCGGTGCTCGATGTACTCCTTGAAGCGCTGCATGTCTCCCTTGATCCGCCGGTTGAGCACTCCGGTCAGGTCCGCGGCCTTCTCGGCGGCGTCGGTGGGCTCGACGTCCATCGCCAGTTCCACCCGGGTGTGCGTGTCGTCGACGCGCTGGAAGGTGACGATGCCGTGCTGCCGGACCTCCCCGGTGGTCGTGCGCCACGCGACGCGCTCGTCGGGGAGCTGGTCCACGATCTCCGTTTCGAACTCCCGCCGTACGCCCGCGATCTTCGCCGTCCAGCGGTTGTGCCGGTCGTCGATCTGGGTGATCCGCTCGACACCCTCCATGAACTGGGGGAACTCCTCGAACTGCGTCCACTGGTTGTAGGCCGTGCGGACCGGGACCTGCACCTCGACGGACTCCTTGACCATGCCCATCTCGCGTCTCCTTTCCTCGGCGGTCGCGGCGGTCGGCGCCGCACCGACCCGCGTGCCCGCCCTCCGGCCGGGAACACATCCGGATGGCCCTGGGGCGGGCCCGGAAAGCTCCCGGCCGGGAAAGGCGCAGGTCAGGCGGTGTCGGGTGCGGTCCCCCAGATCAGGGTGTCCCCGTCGTGGAGGGTCAGGCCGGGCGCCTCGGCGAGTTCGGCGGTCAGACCGGTGTACGACCAGTCGTCGGCCGGGTCCCAGTCGCCGGAGGAGGTGATGCGGAACTGGATCTCCCGGCGGTGCTGGGACTGGCCGCCCGGGTGGATCGTCTCCCCGGAGCAGTCGACGGTGACGTAGTGGACACCGCCGCCGGCGGCTGTCGGGCCGGTGGGGTCGGCGCACTGGTTGTAGGGCGAGGTGAGGGTGATCTGTTCCGGGTCGACGCCCGGTTCGAGCGTGAACCAGTAGCGCAGGGAACCCTGTTCGAGCGAACGGGCGGGCCAGCCGGAGGCGTTCCGCACGATGGCCTTGACCTCGGTGAAGTTCTCGCCGCTGATGCTGACGGCCGCCTCGGTCCAGATTTCCGGGCCGTCCGGCTCCTCCGGCACCGGGAAGCCGGCGAGCGGCGCGCCGCCGTACTCCTGGTACAGCCGGGCGAGCGCGCCGGTGAAGCCCGCGTTGTAGTCGGTCGCCACCTCGTTGGCGACATAGTCCTTGCGGTCGTCGGTGTACGCGTCGTCGTTGGTGCCGGGGCCGCCGACCAGCGCCCCGTACAGCACGTGGCGCTGCTCCACCGGGTTGTCCATGCTGTCCAGCCACGAGCCGTGCGAGGTGCGGTGGTGGGGTTTCGTGGGCGGGTTCTCACCGAAGCCGACGACATAGCTGGAGCCGCGCGGGTTGGAACCGAGGGCATAGTCGATCTGCTGTTTGGCGAAGTCGTGGTAGCGGGCGCTGCGTTCGGGATCGTCGAGCCCGTCGGCGTGCACGAGGGCGACGAAGGCGGTGTTGGCGGCGTACCGCAGGGAGCCCCAGGTGTCGAGCACGGCCTGGCCGCCGGGCGAGTAGCGGACCCGCTGCCCGTTCACCCCGACCGTCCAGTAGTCGAGCCAGCGGTTGGTGTCGTCGGTGTACCGCTGCTTCCCGGTGAGCCGGGCGAGCAGCGCGTAGGCGCCGTAGGACTTGTCGTCCCAGGCGATGGTCCACTTGTAGGACCTGGTCTCGGACTGCGGCTCGGTGGAGAGGTCGTCGTAGTACGTCTCGGCCTTCTCCAGATAGGACGCCTCGCCGGTGGCCCGGTGCAGCCAGATGGCGCCCCAGACGAGTTCGTCCTCGTAACCGCTGTGGGACTTGTAGTAGCTCGCGGCGTCGGTGATGCAGTCGGAGTAGACGCCGCGGTGGTTGTCGGCGAAGTCGTAGAGCTGGCGGGCGTGGGTGAGGAGGGTGTCCGCGTAGGCGGGGTCGGAGTCCCGGAACACCATGGAGGAGGCGGCCATCGCGGCGGCGGTCTCGCCCGCGAGGTCGGAGCCGGGGCAGGACGCTGTGATCTTGTACGCGGGGCGGTCCATCTGCATGACCTCGGCCGGGCCCCACCACTTGTGGTCGGCGCCGCCGTTGCCGACCTGGCCGTAGAGGACGTCCGGCTCCGGGTGGGCCTTGACGAAGTAGTCGTTGACCCAGCGCAGGCTGGACTCGAGGTGGGCGAGCTGCCCGCTGCCGGCGTACGCCTGCGGGTACTCGACGGCGCCCCAGGCGAGCATCGTGGCGGTGAAGGCCATGGGCAGGCCGAACTTGACGTGGTCACCGGCGTCGTACCAGCCGCCGGTCAGGTCCAGTCCGGCGTCGGCGCCGTCGTCGAGGCCGGAGTCGCCGCGCCAGCCGACCCGGAAGTCGTCGGGCAGGTCTCCGGAGCGCTGGGCGTCGTAGAAGTAGAGCGATTTCTGCAGCGCCTCGGCGTAGTTGTGCTCCGGCGCGGCCTGCGCCGGCGATGCGGGGGCGACGGTGAGGGCGGTGACGGCGCAGGCCAGAGCCGCCGCGGCGGCGACGACCGCGCGGCGGAGTCTTCGGATGCGGGACATGGGGCTGCTCCCTCGAGGATCCCGGCGGAGAGGGAGATCCCCGGAGTGGGAGCGCTCCCATAGGCGAGCCACATGCTCCTGGGGCGCCCGGTGCCTGTCAAGCGTCCGGACGTCCGCCCGTGCCTTCGCCCGTTCCCCCGCCCGTACCTCCGAGGACCAGCACCTGGATGGCCAGTACCGCGGCCCCGCGCGCCCAGTCGTGGAAGTCGGAGACCTTGGTCTCCAGCGGAACCGGCTCGGCGAGGGGGTGGCGGTGGGCCGCGATCGTGTCGGTGACGACACCGCCCGCCACGTCGACCAGACCGACGCCCTCCCCGGCCAGCAGGATCTTCTGCGGCATCACGAAGTTGGCGATCTGGGCGAGGAGCACCCCGAGTCCGCGCGCCGCCTCACCGACGACCCGGGCCGCCACGGGCTCGGCGCGCCGGGCGCGCGCGAGAATGTCCTCGTAGTCCGCGTCGCCGCCGGTGGCCGCCCGCACCTGGCGTTCGACGGCGGGGATCGTCAGCAGCGCACCCGCGCTGCCGCGCCGGCCGTCGGGGCCGAGCGGGCCGGACGGGTCCAGGATCCAGTGCTCGGGGGTGCGGCGCCCGTCGTGCGCGCCCCGGACCTGCCGGCCGCCGATGACCAGGCCGTAGCCGACGCCCGCCCCGATGGTCAGAACGACGAACCGGTCCAGGCCGCGGCCCGCGCCGAACCAGGTCTCCGACTCGGTCAGCGCCACGACGTCGTTCTCCAGCACGACCGGCAGTCCCGTGCGCTCCGCGAGAAGCTCCGCGAACGGCACCTCCTCCCAGTCCAGATAGGGCGACTCGGCGACCACCGCGCGGTCGCGCACGCGGCCCCCGATGCCTGCTCCGACGCCCGCCAGCCGCGGGTACTCCTCGGCGAACCCGGCGATCACGGCGTGCGCCGTCTCCGCGACGGTGTCCGGGTCCCGGGCGGGGAGAGGGCTCGACGCCCGCCGGACGACGGTGCTCTTGAGGGTGGTGACGACCCCGTACACCGTGTCCGCCGTGACCTTGAGACCGACGAAGTGCCAGGGGTCGGTCACGATGTCGAGGGGCCGGCCCGGGCGCCCCTGCCCCGTCACCGGGGCCGGTCCGCTCCGCTCCGTCAGCAGTCCGGCGTCGATCAGCGGCTTGGCGAGCCGGGTAATACTGCCGCCGGACATGCCGAGCCTGCGCGCGATCTCGCTGCGGGAGCTGGGCCCGTGCCGCAGCACCTCGATCGCGACGGCCCGCTCGGCGGGGCTCAGCGGTCTCCATCTGGCCGTCGGCACATCGCGCAACGCCGTCTCCGTCCCCGGTGCGATTGTCCTCCGTAAATTCTGCCCAGAACTATATCCGGCCGTCAGCAGCCTCGAAAGTGGTTCGGAACACACCCTTGACACCCTCTTAACTTCGGATTGAAAGTAACTCGCAGCCGCAGAGACGGACGGAGGGCCTCCTTATGGCCATCAACCCGGCACCCGCGCCGGTGCGTCACCGCTCCCGGCGCGCGGACCGTTCCGGCCCGGCGGGCGGAGGCGACGGGCCGCTCGCCCTGGCGTTCGCCGCCCCGGCCCTGCTGGGCTTCGCGGTCTTCCCCTCTGGCCGACGCTGCGCGGCGTCTATCTCAGCTTCACCGAGTTCAGCCTGTTGCAGCCGGAGCGCTGGGTGGGGCTGGACAACTACCGGCGGCTGGCGAACGACCCGGTGTTCTGGAACTCCCTGTGGGTCACCGTCGAGTACGTCGTCGTCAACATCGGCGTGCAGACGGTGGCCGCCCTGCTCATCGCCGTCCTCATGCACCGGCTGACCCGCTCCACGGTGCTGCGCGGCATCGTCCTCGCGCCGTACCTGGTGGCCAACGTGGTGGCGGGAATCGTCTGGCTGTGGATCCTCGACACCCAGCTCGGTATCGGCAACGAGGTCCTGAAATGGCTGGGCATCGAGCCGGTCGCCTTCTTCGGCGACGAGGACTGGGCGATTCCGACCATCGCCCTGGTCAACGTCTGGCGGCACATGGGCTACACGGCCCTGCTGCTCTTCGCCGGCCTGCAGACCATCCCGAACACGCTCTACGAGGCGGCCCAGGTGGACGGAGCCGGTGAGTGGCGGATGTTCCGCTCGATCACCCTGCCGCTGCTGCGGCCGATCATCGGGCTGGTCATGATCATCACGGTGATCGGCTCGTTCCAGGTGTTCGACACGGTCTCGGTCACCACCGACGGCAAGCCGGGCAACGCGACGAACGTCCTCCAGCTCTACATCTACGACCTGGCCTTCGGCCGCTTCCAGTTCGGCTACGCCTCCGCCATCTCCGTGGCCCTGATGCTGCTGCTCGCCGCCGTCACCGTCGTGCAGTACCGGCTCACCCGGGCCGGCCGGACCGATCTCGACTGACGCCCCCGGCGACCACCGCCGGCCACACCCCGAGCAGCCGACGAAGGGAAGGCCCCGCCATGACGGCGACGATCACGCCGCCCACGCCGCGCCGTGCACCGCGGGCCGAGCGGCCCCCGCGGCGCCCGCGTCCGACCCCGGGACGCGTCGTCGCCTGGGCCGCGATGGCCCTGATCGTCCTGCTGACGCTCTTCCCGTTCTACTGGATGCTGCGCACCGCGCTCTCGACGAACACCGCGCTGCCCGCGGGCGCGGGGTCACCGCTTCCGGCGGACTTCAGCTGGGGCGGCTTCCTGCGCGCCCTCGGGCTCCAGAGCACCGAGGACGCGCTGGCCGAGGGCGGTGCCGGGGGCTCCCTGGACTTCTGGCGCTACCTCGCCAACTCGGTGTTCGTCTCCACCCTCGTCACCGGCTGCCAGCTGCTGTTCTCCGCGATGGCCGCCTACGCCTTCTCCCGGCTGCGCTGGCGCGGCAGGGACACCGTCTTCGCGCTCGTGCTCGGCGGCCTGATGGTGCCGACCGTGTTCACGCTGCTGCCCAACTTCGTGCTGGTGAAGGATCTGGGGCTGGTCGACACCCTGCTCGGCATCGCGCTGCCGACGATGTTCATGACCCCCTTCGCCGTCTTCTTCCTGCGCCAGTTCTTCCTCACCGTCCCCCGGGAGGTGGAGGAGGCGGCGCTGCTCGACGGGGCGGGCAAGGTCCGGGTGTTCTTCCGGCTGATCCTGCCGATGGCGGGCTCCCCGCTGGCCACGCTCGGCATCCTCACGTACGTCACGGCCTGGAACGACTACTTCTGGCCGCTGATGGTGTCCTACAGCGACAGCTCACGGGTGCTCACCGTCGCCCTCAGCGTCTTCCGTTCCCAGACCCCGCAGACCGGCACCGACTGGGCGGGGCTGATGGCCGCCACGTTCATCGCGGCCCTGCCCATGATCGCGCTGTTCGCCCTGCTGGCACGGCGCGTCGTCAACTCCATCGGTTTCAGCGGCATCAAGTGAAGGAGGTGTACCGATGAGGTACGAACCGGCGCGGGCGGTCCGGCGCCGCTCCCGGCGGCCCGGGAACCGGCGCGCGGCGTTCGCGACAGCGGCCGTGATGTCCTTCCTGACCCTCGCCGCGGCGGGGTGCGCGCCGCAGGGCGGCCAGGGCGGGGACGGCCGGACGATCTCCTACTGGCTGTGGGACGCGAACCAGCTCCCCGCCTACCAGGCGTGCGCGAAGGCGTTCCAGCGGGAGAATCCCGGGCTGCGGGTGGACATCTCGCAGGTCGGCTGGGAGTCGTACTGGACGAAGCTGACCTCGAGCTTCATCGCGGGTACCCAGCCCGACGTCTTCACCAACCGGGTCAACATGCTGCCGCAGTTCGTGAAGCTCGGGGTGCTGGCGCCGCTCGACGAGCTGGGCCCGACCCGCTCCCTGCGCGACGCCGACTACCAGCCGGGGCTGGCACGGTCCTGGACCGGCCGGGACGGCCACCGCTACGGCGCGCCGAAGGACTGGGACACGGTCGCGGTCTTCTACAACAAGGAGCACACCCGGGCGGCGGGCATCAGCGACCGGGAGCTGAACTCCCTGGACTGGAATCCGCGCGACGGCGGCAGCTTCGAGAAGACCGTCGCCCGGCTCACCGTCGACGCGAACGGAAGGCGGGGCGACGAGCCGGGCTTCGACAAGGACCGGGTGGTGCGCTACGGCATGGCGGCCCAGGACCCCGGCACCTATGACGGCCAGACCCAGTGGAGCCCCTTCACCGGGTCGACGGGCTGGAAGTACACCGACAAGGAGCTGTGGGGCGAGCACTACAACTTCGACAGCGAGACGTTCCAGTCCACCCTCGACTGGTACTACGGCCTCGCCGAGAAGGGGTACATGGCGCCCTTCGAGACGTATTCGGAATCCAACCACCCCGAGACCCAGATGGGCGCGGGCAAGGCCGTCCTCACCGTGAACGGATCCTGGATGCTGTCCACCTTCGCCGGTCTGGAGGGCGTGGACCTCGGCATCGCGCCGACCCCCGTGGGGCCCTCCGGCGAGCGGGCGTCGATGATGGGCGGCCTCGCCGACTCCGTCACCCGGGCTTCGCCGCGCAAGCGGGCGGCGGCCGAGTGGGTCGCCTTCCTGGCCTCCGACCAGTGCCAGAAGCTGGTGGGGCGGGACGCGACCGTCTTCCCGGCCACCCCGGCGGGGACCCGCGCCGCCGTCGCGGAGCACCGCAGGAACGGCCTGGACGTCACACCGTTCACCCGGCACATCGAGGAGGGCACCACCTTCTCGTTCCCGGTCACGGACCATGCGGCGGACATTGAGGCGATCATGAAACCGGTGCTCCAGGACATCTACGCGGGCACTGCCCCCGTCGGCCGCCTCACGGAGACGAACCGGCAGATCAACTACCTCTTCGCCCACGACGGGTGACCGCGCCGGCCCACTGCCCGCAGGACGCCTCAGCGCCTCAGCTCCTCGAGCCCGCTCCTCGCGCCCGCACCCAACCCTCGCACTTGACCCGCACCCGCACCCGCACTCGGACCCGCACCCGCACCCGCACCCGCACCCGCACCCGCACTCGGACCCGCACCCGCACCCGCACCCGCACCCGCAGAAACGATCCCCCTGCCACCGAAGAACGACCCGATCCATCCATCCCCACCCGAAAGGTGACCCCCCGCGTGCCCTTCTCTCTCGGAATCGTCGGCGCCGGACAGTTCGCCGGACAGTTCGCCAAGCTGTTCCAGCTGCACCCCGGCGTCGGCGCCATCCATGTCACCGACCTGCTGCCCGATCGCGCGGCGCGACTCGTCGCCGACCGGGGGCTGGCCGGCACCGTGCCCACCTTCGACGACCTGCTGGCCAGCGATGTCGACGCGGTCGCGCTGTTCACCCAGCGCTGGACGCACGGCCCGCTCGCGGTGCGGGCCCTGCGAGCGGGCAAGCACGTCTACTCGGCCGTGCCGATGGCGGTCTCCGAGGAGGAGATCGCCGCGATCATCGACGCGGTGCGCGAGACCGGGCTGACGTACATGATGGGCGAGACCAGCCAGTACAACCCGGCCACCGTGTACGCCCGGGAACGGATCGCCGACGGCGGCTTCGGCCGGATGTTCTACGCCGAGGGCGACTACGTACACGACATGGACCTCGGCTTCTACGCGGCGTACCAGTACAGCGGCGGGGAGAACTGGAAGGCCACCGCCAGTTATCCGCCGCTGCTGTACCCCACCCACTCCATCGGCGGCGTGCTCGGCGCCTGGCAGACCCACGCGACGAGCGTCAGCGCGGTCGGCGTCACCGACGAGCGCGGTGACGGGGTGTTCGACCGGGAGATCAGCCAGTTCGGCAACGACTTCTCGAACGCCACCGCGCTGTTCGAGGTGGCGGGCGGCGGCTCGTTCCGCACCAACGAGTTCCGCCGGGTCGGCTATCCCTCGCACATACGGGAGTCCCGCTTCCGCTTCTTCGGCACCGAGGGAAGCCTGGAGCAGCTGGCGACGGTCAGCCTGTGGCAGGACAAGAAGGGCGTGCGGGACGTCTCCGAGCATCTTCAGGCGGTGCCCACGCTGTCCGCCGACGACCCGTCCCTCGCAAATGTGGCCCCGGAGCTGCGGGACGCCTTCGTCTCCGGTACGGCGCCCGTGCACGACCGTTCGCGGCTGCCCCGGGAGTTCGCGCACGCGCCCAACGGCCACGAGGGGAGCCATCACTTCCTGGTCGACGACTTCGTCACCGCCGTCGCCGAGGGCAGCCTGCCGTCCGTGCACGCCTGGGCCGCCGCCCGCTACACGCTGCCGGGCATCGTCGCGCACGCCTCGGCGCTGCGGGGCGGTGAGCGGCTGCCGGTGCCGGACTTCGGGGACGCGCCGGGCTGAGGCGGGGCGGAGCGGGCGGAGCGAGCGGTCGGGGAGGGCGGTACGGGGCCGGGAGGGCAGTACGGGGCCGGGTCGGTCCGGGATCCATGCGGCGGGGTGGCGGGGACAAGCCGCGCGGGCGGGAGGCGGCCCGGGAGACCCGGCGGTCCGGGAGGCGGCAGGTTCACTGACGCCTCCGCCCGGAACGGCGCCATCGCCGCCCCGCTGCCCGCCGCCCTGCCGACTGCCGACTGCGGGCAACGGGCAGCGGGCAGCGGGCAGCGGGACAACCGGACAACCGGCAGCGAAAATGTCGTCGTCGCCCGCCCGCGGGTCCGCTCGCCCGCGTGTCGATCCGCCCGCGGGTCCGCCCGCCCGCGTGTCGATCCGCCCGCGGGTCCGCCCGTCCGCTCCGTCAACCGTCCACGTAGGTGACCCCGCCGAGTTCCAGGGCCGCCGTTCCGGCGGTCGCGTCGGCGAGCCACGCGCGGAACCGGGCCACCTCGGCGTCGGGAATCCCCACGTCCAGCCGCACCCGCTCCCCGTAACGGACATCGCGTACGGCGCGGCCCGTCGCGCGCAGGTCGTTCTCCAGCTTCCCGGCGCGCTGGTGGTCCACGGTCACGGTGGCCAGCCGCAGCGGGCGGCGGGCCACCGTGCCGAGCGTGTCCAGCGCCTGCCCCACCGCGCCGCCGTACGCCCGGATCAGGCCTCCCGCGCCGAGCTGGATTCCGCCGAAGTAGCGGGTGACGACGGCGACGATGTCGCGCACCTCGCGGCGCAGCAGCATCTGGAGCATGGGCACTCCGGCGGTGCCGCCGGGCTCGCCGTCGTCACTGGACTTCTGGACGCCGCCGGCGGCGCCGATGACGTACGCGAAGCAGTTGTGTGTGGCCCCCGCGTGCTCCTCGCGGACGCGGCGGATCACGTCCTGCGCCTCCTGCTCGGTCGCGGCGGGCGCGAGCGTGGTGAGGAAACGGGACTTCTTGACCTCGGTCTCGTGCACGCCCTGGCGGGCCACCGTCCGGTACTGCTCCAGCATCGGGCCAGCCTATGCGCACGCCGTTCCGGTCCGGGAATGGCTGCGCCCCGGAACCTGTTCGACCAGGCATGTACGCAGACTCGGAGACCATCCGGCGGATCCTGACCGGCACCGGCGACACCTGGGCCGTGGTGGGACTGTCCTCGAACAGGGCACGGGCGGCCCACGGGGTCGCGGGGGTGCTGCAGCGGTACGGCAAACGCGTGGTGCCGGTGCATCCCAAGGCGGAGACGGTGCACGGCGAGCGGGGCTACGCCTCGCTGGAGGAGGTCCCGTTCCCGGTGGACGTGGTCGACGTCTTCGTGAACAGCGAGCTGGCCGGAGCCGTGGCCGACCAGGCGGTCGCGATCGGCGCGAAGGCCGTGTGGTTCCAGCTGGGGGTGGTGGACGAGGAGGCGTACCACCGGGTGCGCGACGCCGGACTCGACATGGTCATGGACCGGTGTCCGGCGATCGAGATCCCCCGGCTCGGCTGACGCGGCCGGCTCGGTCCCGTATCCGGCGCGCGGGTCCGTCCCGACCGCGCGGAACGGACCCGCGGCCCCCGTCCGTCCCGCTGTCCGTCCTCGTGCGGCCCGTCTTCCTGCGACCCGTCCTTTTGCGGCCCGTCCTCCCGCTGTCCGTCCTCCTGCGGCCCGGCGCTCCGTCCGCACGGGGCCGGTTCGTCGGCGCCCCGCCCGGCCCTGCCGGGCCGGGCGGGGCGCGGCGCGGTGCCCGGCGTTTCAGCTCGCGAGCCCATCGAGGAGGGTGGCGCCGGGCAGCCCGGCGAGCACCTTGCCGGTGACGATCAGCTTGCCGCGCCGACGGCCGCTGCCGATGACCAGATACGGGCGGTCCACGACGGCCGGGTCGATCAGCAGCGGCCAGTCGGCGGGGAGGCCGATCGGGGTGATGCCGCCGTACTCCATGCCCGTCTCCCCCACCGCCGTGTCCATCGGGGCGAAGGACGCCTTGCGCGCCGCGAGGTGCCGGCGCACCGTGCCGTTGACGTCGAGCCGGGTCGTCGACAGGACGACACAGGCGGCCAGGGTGGTCGCGCCGCCCCGCCGGCCCGCGACGACGACACAGTTCGCCGACGCCTCCAGGATCCCGGGGCCGTACGCCTCGGCGAGTACGGCGGTGTCCGCCTTGTCGGGGTCGGTGTCGACGTACAGGGCGTCCTCCGGCGGAACGGCGCCTTCCCAGGCGCGGACCGCCGCGGCGACGGGCGGACACAGTTCGTCGAGGCAGTCGGCGGCGGGGCGGGCTTCGCCGAAGTTGCCGATGGGTGCGCGCATGGCGGCACGCTAGCAAAGGCCGCGGGGGCGGAGCGGCGGGTGTTCAGCGGACGGGCGGGACGGACACCACCATGCTCATCTCGACGGCGGTCTTCCCGTCGTTGCGGTAGCTGTGGGGGCTGTCGGCCTCGAAGGTGGCGGAGGCCCCGGCGGGCACCCGGTAGTCCTCGCCGTCGACGGTGAGGGTCAGCTCACCGGCCCGCACGTGCAGCAGTTCGTACGTGCCCGGGGGGTGCGGGTCGGAGTCGCTGCCCTCCCCGGGCATCAGCTCCCAGCCCCAGAGTTCCAGCGGTCCCGGGGTCTGCGCGCCCGCGAGGAGGACGTTGGAGCTGCCGGCCTCGGTGGACCACATCCGGACGGCCTCGCCGGCGGGCACCAGCCGGACCCGCGGTTCCTGGTCGTAGTCGAGCAGGGTGGTGATGCTGACGCCGAGGGCGTCGGCGAGCTTCACGGTGATGCCGACACTCGGGTTCGTACGGGCCTGCTCGATCTGGATGATCATGCCCCGGCTGACGCCCGCGCGGGCGGCGAGAGCGTCCAGGGTGAAGTTCCGTTCGGCCCGCCAGCGCTTGAGGTTGCGCGCCAGAGCCTGGGTGAGGTGGTCGAGGTCCGTCACATGCAGTCCAATATTTTAGATTCTGTAGCTCATTTTTATGCACTACGATGAGCTGTACTTCAGCGTCCAACACACTGTACTTCGAGGTGCTACCCATGACAGCGGTCTTCGCGCTCGCCACCAGCCTGCTCTGGGGCCTGGCCGACTTCGGCGGCGGACTGCTGACCCGCCGCATACCGGCCCTGACGGTCGTGGTGGTCTCGCAGACCATCGCGGCCGCGGTCCTCGGTTTCATCGTGCTGGTCACCGGCGCCTGGCGGGAGGCCGGCCCGCAGCTGTGGTTCGCGGTGGCGGCGGGCGTGGTGGGGCCGGCGGCCATGCTGTCCTTCTACCGGGCCCTGGCCATGGGGCCGATGGGGGTCGTCTCACCGCTGGGCTCCCTCGGTGTCGCCGTCCCCGTCGGGGTCGGCCTGGTGCTGGGCGAACGCCCCGGCCTGCTCCAGGCGGCCGGCATCGTGGTCGCCGTCGCCGGTGTCCTGCTGGCGGGCGGCCCGGAGTTCCGCGGCGCTCCCGTGCAGCGGCAGGCGATCCTCTACACCCTGGTGGCGGCGTTCGGCTTCGGTGCCGTCATGGCGCTGATCGCCGAGGCGTCCTCGACGGTCACCGGGCTGTTCCTCGCCCTGTTCGTGCAGCGGATGATGAACATCGCCGTGGGCGGCGGGGCGCTGTGGATCTCCGTACGGCGCGGCGGCGCGGCCCTCCCGCCGCTGGAGGAGGGCGGCGCCGGAGTCGTCCGCGCGGGGCTGCCCGCACTGGCCTTCGTCGGCCTCGCCGACGTGGCCGCGAACGGCACCTATGCGACCGCCGCCCAGTACGGCCCGGTGACGGTGGCCGCCGTACTCGCCTCCCTCTACCCGGTGATCACCGCGCTCGCCGCCCGCGGACTGCTCAAGGAGCGGCTGCGGACCGTGCAGGCGCTGGGAGCCGGGCTCGCGCTGGCGGGCACGACACTGCTCGCGGCCGGCTGACTCCCGGCGCCCGCGAAGGTCCGCGGCAGTCCGTACGCCCGGACGCCCGCCGTTCGCCCGCATCCGCCGCGCGCCGTTGCGGCGACACGTCTCCCGGCTCCCGGCTCCCGGCTCCCGGCTCCCGGCTCCCCGCTACGGTCCGGTGGCGGTTGTGGCCGGGGTCTCGGATGCCGGCCGAAGTGCCGGGGCGGGGGGCGCCTTCGGGACGAAGGTCATGCGGCTGCCGAGGAGCACCATCCGCAGCGCCCCTTCCGCGGCGTCCGCCAGGAACTCACGGCCCCTCAGCAGGGCCTCGGCGAGCGCCACAGGGGCCGGCAGGATGCCGCCATAGGCGTCGATGCCCGCTCCGCGGACCTCCTCCGCGCCGTCACCGATCGTGCCCGCCAGGGCCAGCACCGGCCGGCCCGACAGCTTCGCCCGGCGGGCGACCTCGGCGGGGACCTTGCCGCGCGGGGTCTGCCGGTCGAGGGCGCCCTCGGCGGTGACCACCAGGTCCGCACGGGCCAGCCGGGCGTCCAGGTCGAGGTGGTCCAGGAGCACGTCGAAGCGCGGCATGAGGCGTGCGCCCAGCGCCGCCAGTCCGGCCCCGAGGCCGCCGGAGGCTCCCGTCCCGGGTCCGTGCCGGAGATCGGGCCATGCTCCCGGGCTCCCGGCGGGGCCCGGAACCGGAGCGTCCGCGGCCGCGGACGGGGAGAACGCGGCGTCCAGGACGTCCGCCCAGCGGTCCAGGGCCGCGGCCAGTTCCTCCACCCGCTCGGGTCCCGCGCCCTTCTGCGGGCCGAAGACCCGCGCCACTCCGCGGGGTCCGCACAGCACGTTGAACGGGTTGCAGGCGACGAGGATCTCGGTCCCGGCGAGCCGGGGATCGAGCCCCGCCGGGTCGATGTGGTCCAGCCGGGCGAGGGCCGCGCCGCCGCGGGGCAGTTCGCGCCCGGAGCCGTCGACGAGCCGGGCTCCCAGCGCCTGGAGGGCACCGGCGCCGCCGTCCGACGTACCGGAGTCCCCGCAGCCGACCAGGATCCGCCGCGCACCGGCGTCGAGAGCGGCCCGGATCAGCTCCCCCACCCCGTACGTCGTCGTGACCCCCGGATCACGCCGGTTCGGCGGCACGAGGGAGAGACCGGCGACGGCGGCCATCTCCACGACCGCGGTCGGCCCCCGGCCACCGGTCTGGCGGGCGGCGCCGTCCCCGTGTCCGAGCAGGGCGAAATGCGTGGCGACCGGCTCACCGACCGGGCCTGTCGCCGTCGTCCGGACCAGCGAGCCGCCCGTGGCGGACGCCAGAGCCTCGGCCGTGCCTTCGCCGCCGTCCACCAGCGGCATCAGGTCGATCTCCGCGTCGGGCACCACCCGGAGGAGTCCCTCGGCGATGGCCTCCGCGGCCTCCAGCGCCGACAGCGACTCCTTGAAGCCGCTCGGAGCCACGGCGAAGCGATAGCGGGACGGTGCGGGGACGGACGTTGCGGGCATGGCCACTCCAGGTCGGAACGGAAGAACGCGGACGGCGGACGGCGGAATGCGGAAGCCGGGAGAGGTGGAAGGCGGACGAGGCGGGTCAGGTGTGCGGCCGGCCCGGAGCGGGCGGGGCCGACGGCGCCGCGGTCGGTCCGGACGGACGGGTGGGCGGGTGGGCGGGTGGACCGGGGACGGCGGGCTGGGCCGGCGGTTCAGGGAGAGACGGGCGAGAGGACGGGCACACCGAGCAAGGGCCACACCGCCAGCGCGAAGAGGAGCACGACGGCCGCGGTCACGGGGGCCAGCACCGCCGACAGCCGCAGCAGATCCCGGGGTTGGAAGGTCGGTGTGCCGGATATCCCGGCGAACAGGGTCACCGGCTTGGCGGAGGCCGGCAGGGTGTGGCAGAAACCCGCGGCGGCGGTGGAGGCGAGCGCGGCGGCCACCGGATTGACCCCGGCGGTCGCGGCGGCGGCGACCACCAGCGGCACGAGAACGCTGGAGCGGGCGGACCGCGACTGCAGGACCAGATGCGCGGCCGTGCTGACAGCGATCACCACGGCCAGGAACAGCCACGGTGGCGCCGCTCCCCCGCCCGGCAGTCCCGAGACCAGCCACGCCGCCGCGCCGGAGTCGGCGAGCGCGATGCCCATCGCCATGGTCGCGGCCATGAACAGCAGCAGCGGCCAGGGCACCGTCCCCAGGGCTTCCTTCAGTCGCACGGTGCCGAGCGCGGGGGAACTCGCGACGACAGCGCCTATCAGAGCGGTGACCGCCGGCGGCACTCCGTGCAGCGGCTCACTGCACCACAGGAGCACCACGGTGAACATCAGCAGCGCACAGCGGGCCTCGGCGGGAGCGAGCGGTCCGGTGACGGGCTTGTCGCTGTGTTCCTGGATCTGCTCGGCTGTGACGGCGACCGGGCCCCGGCGGTCCTCCCTCCGTGTGGTCGTCAGCAGCACGGCCTCCGCAGCCAGATGGGACGAGACGACGGCGAGCGGCAGCCCGAGCAGCAGCCACTCGGTGAAGCCGATCCGCTGCCCGCTGCCCTCCCAGAGCACGGAGACCGTGATCAGATGCGCGCCCGCCCCGATGAGGGTGGCCACGGCGGACAGCAGGATGACGGCGGGGAAGAGCAGCGACAGCATGACGACGAGGCGCTTGCGGTCCGCCAGGACCTTGGCCAGCGCCAGGAAGACCGGCAGCGCGAGCGCCGCCCGCCCCGAGGTGGCCGGCACGGCGAAGGCCGTGACCACCAGGGCCGCCGTGGTGAGATGCACCAACTGCCGCACGCTGCGCGCACCGCTCACCAGGAAGGCCGCGGCCCGCCCGGCGAGCCCGGTCCGCGAGACGGCGGCGGCCAGGACGAACGCACAGATCAACAGCCACACGGTGGAGTCGCCCAGGGTGCCGAACAGGTCGTCACTGCTGATCACTCCGGTGGCGGTCAGCGCCAGGGCGGCGCCCAGCGCGACATAGGTCTCGTCGACCCGGGTGCCGATCCAGGCACAGGTCGCCAGGGTGAACACGGCCAGCGTGATCCGGGCGGGGCCGCCGAGGCCGGGGAAGGTCCCCGGTACGGCCAGCACCACGCAGACGCTGAGGGCGGCGCACAGCAGCACCCCCTGACGGATGGTCGGGCTCACGGTCGACGACTCCCCGGAATCGCGGTACGGGCCCCCGCGAGCCGGTGCGGCCGGCGGGGGACGGACCCGGGCGGGTCCGTCCCCGTCAGTCTCGACAGCCGGTGTGAGCGTCTGATGAGCCCTTCATGAGGAAGACTTCATCCGCCGCTTCCGGATCAGGGCAGCCGGTAGCCCATGCCCCGTACCGTCTCCACCCGGTCCGCCCCCAGCTTCTTGCGCAGCGCGCGGACATAGACGTCCACGATGTTCGAGCCGGGGTCGAAGTCGTATCCCCAGACGTGCGAGAGGATCTGCTCGCGCGACAGCACCTGGCCCGGATGCCGCAGGAACAGTTCGAGCAGGACGAACTCCCGGGCCGTCAGATCCACCAGCCGCTCACCGGACCGGGCCCGCCGGGTCCGCAGGTCCAGGCTCAGCTCGCCGCTGCGGAGCACCGTCACCTCCGGGGCGCGCGCCGCGGTACGCAGCCGCAGCCGGATCCGGGCGAGCAGTTCCTCGAAGCGGAAGGGCTTGGTCATCCAGTCGTCGGCGCCGCCCTCCAGCCCGGCCACGGTGTCCCGCACCGAGTCCCGGGCAGTCAGCACGATCACCGGTACGGACACCCGGGCCTCCCGCAGCTCGCGCAGGACGGTGAAGCCGTCCCGGCCGGGCAGTCCGATGTCGAGGACCACCAGGTCGTATCCGCCGGTGACCGCGTGGTCGAGGGCGGTGTCGCCGTCGGCGGCGACGGTGCTGGTGAAGCCGTTCGCCCGGAGGCCCTTTTCGACGAACGAGGCGATGCGCTCCTCGTCCTCGGCGATGAGAATGCGGTTCACCCGACGTCTCCCACTTCTGTCTCCGTACCGGCCCGGGGAAGCGGCAGTGTGGTCTTCCCGTCGGGGGTGTGCTCTCCGAACGGCACATGTGTCCTCGGGAGCAGCAGGTTGAAGGTCGCGCCGCCGCCGGGCGTCTCCGTGAGCCCGACATGGCCCTGGTGGCCTTCGGCGATGGCCTTGACGATGGACAGTCCGAGGCCCGCTCCCCCGCCCCGGGAACCGCGCCGGGTGGTGCCGCGGCGGAAGCGCTCGAAGATCAGCCGGGAGTCCTGGGCGGGCACTCCGGGACCGGTGTCCGCGACATACAGCACGACGAGCCCTCCGGTGATGCCCCCGGACAGCCGCGAGCCGATCCGTACGGTGGCGCCGGGCGCCGTGTGCTGCACGGCGTTCTGCGCGAGCTGGACCATCGCCTGGGTGACGCGCTGCGGGTCGAGCAGCACGGTGCCCTCCGCGACCTCGCCCAGCTCCCACTCCCGCCGGCCGAGGGTGCGGGCCTTGACGAAGACGTCCGCGGTCAGCTCCGCGAGCTGGACCGGTTCGGGTGTGACGAAGTCGGGCCGTTCGGCCTTGGCCAGCAGCAGCAGGTCCTCGACGATGCGGCTCATCCGGTCCAGTTCGTCGGTGACGAGCCGGACGGTCTCCTCGCGCTCGGCCGCGGTCTCCGCCGAGGTCTCCATCAGCTCCAGATGGCCGCGCACGATGGTGATGGGGGTGCGCAGCTCGTGGCCGGCGTCGTCGACGAACTGACGCTGCGCCGAGAAGGCCCGCTCCAGCCGGTCCAGCATGGCGTTGAACGTCGTGGCGAGCGCCGCGACGTCGTCCCGGCCGTGCACCGGGATGCGCTGGGTGAGGTCCTGCTCGGTGAGCTGAGCGGCGGTCTGCCGCACCAGGCGTACCGGCGCGAGGATGCGCCCGGCCACCACCCAGCCGATGCCGGTGGACAGCACCAGGGCCACACCGGAGATGGCCAGCAGCACCTGGAAGACGTCGTTCACGGCCTCGCGCTCGCGGTCGGTGTGGAAGGCGACGACGAAGGTGCCCTCGGGAGTGCCGTCCCCCGGGTCGATGGCCACCTTCGACCAGCGGATCTCTCCCGCGGGCCGGTCCAGTACGCCCGTGGTCGCCGAGGACCCGGTGATCCGAGCGAGCGAGGCGTCGTCCCGGTGCAGGGGCAGCGGCGAGGGGATGTCCCGGGGCTGGCGGATCACGGAGCCGGGCTCCACGACGCCGATCAGCTCCTCGTCGGGGTCCGCGTACTGGCGCTCGAGGAATTCCCGCAGCAGCGGCCGCAAGCGGGTGAAGGACTTGCCGGTCTCCGGGTCCACGCCGTTGTCCACGAAGCTCGCGAACTCCTCCGTCTCCTGGTTCAGGAGGCGGTCCGTCCGCTGCTCCACGTCCCGCACGAGGATCGAACGGGTGGTGGCGGCCACGGCCACCAGGGCCACGGTCATGAGCAGCAGCAGCCACAGCATGATCCTGAACCGGGCCGATATCCGGCGCGGGAAGGCCCGCGCGGTGGCCGCCGGTTCAGTCGTCACCGCGGTCGTCGTCGGCCCTGCCGCCGCCTGCGTCGTCGTTCTGCTCTGGGCCGTCATCGGCGTCGTCGTCCTGGTCGTCGGCGGTCGCGGGAGGCGGCGGCACGACCTCGTCGCCCGTGGGGGCGGGGCGCGAGGTGGCCGGGGCCGGCGAGCTGCCGGCGGGCCCGGGGCTGCCGCTCTCCAGCTCCACCTTGGAGGGGGTCTTGGGCGGGTCGGTGTCGTCGGTCAGCGCGTAACTGGTCGCGGCGACGCCCAGGGGGATCGCCACAACGGCGGCCAGGGTCGCCAAACGGTGTGTAAAGGCCATGGTGTCCACTGTGTCCGTACGACCCCGGCGCCCGCATGAAAGGAAGATGAAGAACCCTTCATGTCCGCGCTCCCCGGGCCCGCCACGCCACACCCCGCGGTGCCGGTACGCCACCCGGCCCGGCCGCTCGTGCCGCACCCCCGGGCACCGCCTGAGCTTGCCGCTCCCCGGGGCGTCCCCGGGGCCGCGCCGCACCGGTGGGCGGCTCGATCGTGCTGGTCACGGCGTGTCGCCTCCCCGGTGGTCCGGTCCGCGTCCGGTCTGCTCCCTCACCGTAGCCGCCCGCGCCACACGGAGGGACCGGGGCCCGGGGCGGCCGCGCAGCCTGAGGCAAGGCGCCGGAGAACGAGCAAGACGGAGAGACGACGAGCGGCGAGCGGCGAGCGACGAGCGGCGAGCGACGAGCGGCGAGACGACGAGGAAACCGGAAGACCGGGAGACGGAGCGGCGGGGAGACGGCGACACGGCGAGATGGGGAGCCCGCGGGCGGGGACGGCCCCGCACGGGACGCCGGGAGAGGCCCGAGGGCTCCAAGGCCGGGCGGAGCACGCCCGCAGCCCGCGGAGGAACCCCGCTGCCACTCCGCGCGACGTCACAGACCGTACCGCTGGATCGCGTACACCAGCAGGGCGATGCCCTGGACCGCGACCGCCACGGCCAGCAGGATGCGCAGCTTGCGGTTGTTCACGCTGTCACAGCCTCCGTTCCTGTACGGCCCCCGGGATTCTGCCGGGAACCGGGCACCGGGCGCGCCCGGCACTTCCCGCACCGCCGGATCGCCCTACCCGGGTGCCCCGTGCGCCGCGATCCGCGCCCCGTGCTCCGTAATCCGTGCTCCGTAATCCGTGACGTAAGCGTGCTCCGTGATCCGCGCTGTGCGATCCGTCCCGTCCGCCGGTTCAGCGGTCGGCCGGCACGTCCAGTGTGCCGGGGCGTTCCGGACCGGGGACGGCGGGCGAGGCCAGCGCCCGGAGCTGCTCCGGTGTGACTCCCTCGGGCACCGGCTCCGGGGCCGGGGTGCGCAGCGGCGGCTGCCAGCCCGTGCCGGGCTCCCAGCGCCGCACGATGCGGGCGGGCGCGCCGGCGACGACGGCGTGGTCGGGCACCTCGCCGCGCACCACCGCCCCGGCGGCGACCACGACGTTGCGGCCGAGCCGTGCGCCGGGGAGGATCACCGCGCCCGCGCCGAGCCAGCTGCCGGAGCCGATCTCGACCGGCGCGGTGCGCGGCCACTGGCGGCCCACGGGCTGTGTCACGTCGTCGTAGGAGTGGTTGTCGCTGGTGACGTAGACGTACGGCCCGCAGAACACGTCGTCCCCGAAGACCACCCGCCGGGAGGCGACCACATGGCTGCCGCGCCCCAGCACGACACCGTTGCCCAGCAGCAGGACGGGGTCGGGGCCCAGGTCGAGACCGGGCATCATGCCCGCGGTCAGCGTGACCTGTTCGCCGATGACGCAGTGCTCGCCGAGCCGGATCCACTGCTCGCCGAAGACGGTTCCCTGCGGGTACGCCAGCCGGGTGCCCTCCCCGATGGCGCCGAACCGGTACGGGCCCGGCCGGGCCGCCGTGACCGCCCCCGCGTCCCGCACCCAGCGCGCGCCCCGGTGCACGGCGCGCGAGACCGCGCGACGGCGCAGGGCGGCCAGGGTGGCGAGCGGATTCCGGGTCATGGGCACCCGGCCACGTTACTCAGCCGTCCGGCGGCCGACGGACGCGGCAGGCTGTGACGTTCGCCCCACCGGCTCACCGGGACGGCCCGGGCGGGGGTGCGCTCAGCGGCCGGGTTCGGCGAGCGCGTCGCGGTGGGCCCGCGCCAGTTCCAGGTACATGTCGGCGTTGAGGCCCAGGGCCTCGCGCTCCTCCTCCGTGAGTTCCCGCTTCACCTTCGCGGGCACTCCGGCGACCAGCGAGCCCGGCGGCACCCGCATGCCCTGCGGCACCAGGGCCTGCGCGGCGACGAGCGAACCGGCCCCGATGTGCGCGCCGTTGAGGACGGTGGCTCCCATGCCGATCAGGCAGTCGTCCTCGACCGTGCAGCCGTGCAGGACCGCGTTGTGCCCGACGGAGACTCCGGCGCCGATCCGCACCGGGAAGCCCGGGTCGACGTGCACGGTGCAGTTGTCCTGGATGTTGCTGTTCGCACCCAGTTCGACCGGGCCGCAGTCGGCACGCAGCACCGCGTGGTACCAGACGCTCGACCCCGCGGCCAGCGTGACGTCACCGACGACCACGGACGTGGGCGCGGCGAACGCCTCCGGGTCGAGCGCCGGTTCCCTGCCGCCGACGCCCATGATCAGTGCGCGTTCCGCCATCGGTCTCTCCTCACCGCCGCTCATCGGACTGAGCGAACCGTAACCGCGGCGGGCCCGGCCCGCCCCGCCGGGGTGACCCGGCCGGCCGGGTCACCGGAACGGGCACGAGAGGCCGCGACGCCCGGTGTTACCGAGTGGTGGCGAAACTGTGCGGGGGCTGCCATGGCCGCCCGGCAGCGCCCCCTCTATGGTTGCTGCTCATGTGGCCAGGACAGCAGCCGCCCGGGGGCGAGCAGAACCCGCAGGACCCGAACGCGAATCCGTACGCGCAGCCGGGAAACCCGCAACCGAATCCGTACCAGCAGCCTCAGTACCAGCAGCCGGGGTACGCACCGGGCGGCCAGCCGCCCAACCCGTACCAGCAGCCCACCTCGCAGTGGGCCTCTCCCGGGATGCCCGGTGCCCCGCAGCCGCCGGACGAGGGCCGCAAGACGAAGATCACCGCGATCGTCGCGGCGCTCGCGGTGGTGATCGCGGCCGGCGTCACCGGCTTCCTCGTCCTGGGCGGTGACGACGACGAGAAGACCAAGGCGGACAAGAAGCCCGCGGCGAGCAAGTCGGCGACCGCCGAGCCCTCGGCCGAGGAGACCGGGGACAGCGGCGCGGACGTCGACAATCCGCGCGGTGGCGCTCCGGAGGTCGGGCCGGTGATCGACGGCTGGCAGACGGTCATCAACCAGAAGCGCAAGAACGCCTTCGACGTCCCCGAGAGCTGGACCGTGGAGTCGCCGGGCATGTCCATCGGCTTCGAGGACACGCACAGCGAGGAGGAGATCCCGCCCGCCGTGGTCATGATGTCGGCCCCGGCGTTCTACGAGGAGGAGTGGTGCACCTCCACGAGCGAGGGCGGCTACGAGAGCAGCACCGCCCTCGCCGCCGTCGGCACCAAGGGCGCGCAGGGCGCGAAGAGCCTGGACAACGCCGCCGAGGTGGCCGCCGAGACCTGGGCCTACGCGGCCTTCGACCAGGACGAGACCGGCACCCGCAAGGTCAGCAAGGCCAAGCCGTTCAAGAGCGACCACGGCATCTCCGGCTCCGTCTCCTCCGCCACGGTCACCGGGGTGAAGAAGAAGGACAAGTGCGCGTCGGACGGCAAGACCTTCACCGTCGCCTACAAGGACAGCAAGGGCGACTACGCCGTCTGGTGCCTCTACGCCGCGACGGGCGTCGAGGACGAGGTGGCCGACGCGACCATCAAGAAGATCATGTCCTCGCTGCGTCCGCTCAAGAGCTCCTGAGCCGCCGGCCCTGAGCCCTCGGCGAAACCCACTGGCCACCACGAGCGTTCCCCGGCGATAGTCCTTACGTGTCCAAGCCCCTGTCCTCCGGCCCGCACCGCCCTGCCTGGGCGGGCCGCAACTACACCCTGCTGACCGCCGCCGCGGTGGTGACGGGCCTCGGCAGTTCCGGCGCCCTCATCGCCGCGGCGTTCGCAGTTCTGCAGGCCGGGGGCAGCGGCACGGACGTGGGGCTCGTCGCGGCCGCCCGCACCGTTCCGCTCGTCGTCTTCCTGCTGGTGGGCGGCGCCGTCGCCGACCGGCTTCCGCGGCACCGGGTGATGGTGGCCGCGAACACCCTCAACTGCGTCTCGCAGGCCGTGTTCGCCGTGCTGGTGCTGGCCGGCGAACCCCTGTTGTGGCAGATGATGCTGCTGTCCGCGCTCGGCGGCACCGGCCAGGCGTTCTTCGCCCCCGCCGCGGAGGGCATGGTGCTCTCCAGCGTCACCGGGGAGCAGGCGGGACGGGCGTTCGCCTTCTTCCGGATGGGCGTCAACGGCGCGAACATCGGCGGTGCCGCGCTCGGCGGTGCCCTCGTCGCCACCGTCGGGCCGGGCTGGGTGCTGGCCGTCGACGCCGTGGCGTTCGCCGCCGCGGCCGGGCTGCGGGCCTTCCTCGACGTGAGCGGCGTACCGGAGCGCGCCGCGGGCGGCGGGCTGCTGTCCGATCTGCGCGAGGGCTGGCGCGAGGTCGCCGGCCGCCCCTGGCTGTGGGGCATCGTCGTCCAGGCGGCGGTGGTGAACGCGGTCGTCGGCGCGGCCGAGGCCGTCTACGGCCCGCTGGTCGCCGAGGACCATCTCGGCGGGGCCCGGCCATGGGGTCTGGCCCTCGCGGCGTTCGGCGCGGGCACCGTGCTCAGTGCGCTGCTGATGACCCGCTGGAAGCCCCGGCGCATTCTGTTCGTGGGTGTCATGTCGCTGTTTCCGCTGGCCCTGCCGTCGGCGGCGCTCGCGATTCCGCTGTCCGCCTGGGGTTTGGGCGCGGTCATGTTCGTCAGCGGAGTGGCCGTCGAGGTGTTCGCGGTGACCTGGATGATGGCACTCCACCAGGAAATACCCGAGGAGAAACTCTCCCGGGTCGCCTCCTACGACTGGTTCGGCTCGCTGGCGATGGTGCCCTTCGCCACGGCTCTGGCGGGCCCCGTCGCGGACGCCTTCGGGCGGACGGCGGCGCTCTGGGGGTGCTCGGCGCTGATCATCCTGCTCACGGCCGCGGTACTGACGGTGCCGGACGTACGCCGGCTCACGCGCCGTGACGCCCCGGCCCCGGCCGTCTCGACGGCCGCCTGACACGGCGTCGGCCCCAGCCGGCGGAAGAACAGCCGCGATTCCTGGCGGCATTTCCCCGGCGAAATATTCCAATGGCATCACCTCCGGAACGGGTGACGCACCGTGAGACGTGAACATGCGGTGCACATGTTTCCGGCCTTCGAGAAAAGCCCCGATCCCGCGCCGGAAAAGCTTGACAACTAAACCGGTACAGTGCTGCCATGGCTTCAGGGACGTATTTCGAAGTCCGGAGCCGTCGGGCTTTGCCGTGACCATCCCTACCGGTCCAGCGCCTCAATGCCGAGAGCCGACCAGGGCCATGCCACGCTATGACGCATCCCAGGCTCACGCACCGCGGTGCGGCGTCGGGAGGGAAGATCATGAGCAGCATCTCCGCCACCCCCCAGGTACGGATATCTCCGTTCCGCAGCAGCACGGCGCCACCGGACAGACCCGCACACCGCTACGCCGAGCTGGCGCTCTCCGCGACGGGGCGCGACGCCAGCACCGCCCGCGCCTGGGCGAAGGGCGTGCTGCGCACCTGGCGGCTCAACGGTTCCACCGCCGACGACGTCCTGCTCGTCGTCGCCGAACTCACCGCGAACGCCGCCCGGCACGGCGGTCCCGACATGACCGTGACCTTGCTGCTGGACGACAGCTCGACCCTCCGCGTCACCGTCACCGACAACGGCGGGGCGCTCGACTGGACGCCGCCTCCCGCCCGCACCCCGGCCGTCTGGTCGGAGAGCGGCCGCGGACTCGCGCTGGTCCGCGCCCTCGCGCGCTCCTTCACGATCGAACGCCTCTCCGGCGCGGCGGGGGTCGCCGTGCACGCCAATCTGCCCGTCGCCGGGATCCCCGCACCACGCTGACGCGGCCGCGCGGCCGATACCGCACCGCGCCGAT
>NZ_WHPN01000273.1 GCF_009735685.1 Streptomyces lycii
AGGCGCGGCGTGGCGGGCACGGTGCGGGGCGGCGTCGGCCGGCACACCCGATGCAGCGGGCACGCGTCGGCCGACGCACCCGGTGCGGGCCCGCGGCTCAGACCGTCGCGGGGGACCGCTTCACACCGCCCGACGCGTGCGTGCGCTTCTTCGCGCCGCCCGGGAGCGCGTCGCCGGCCGCCGGGCCGGTCGTCCGGTAGCCGCGCGCGTCCTTGCCCGCCGGTCCGCGGCCGGCCCACTCCGGGCGCAGCCACAGCAGCGCCTCGTGCGACCGCTCCCAGCGGCCCAGCCACACCGCCTTGGCCCACAGCCCGGCGCCGACTCCGGCCATCAGCAGCCCGCCGGCCGCCGGAGCCGCGAACGAGGACCCGAGGGCGGCCAGGGCCGCGAGCAGCAGCCACCACCGGCGGGACCGCCGCCATGCCCTGGCGGTGACCGCCCGGTCCTGGAGGAAGACCCGCCGCCCGGCGCGCGAGGCCCCCTTCGCCAACTCCCGGTAGCGCTTGCGCCGTACGGCGAACGCCACCACCGCCGCGACCAGCAGGAGGGCGGCCCCGGCCGTGACACCGACCCGCCGTCCCAGCAGGCTGCCGGGCACGGCCGCACCGATCGCCGCGGTCGCCAGCCCGGTCCACCACAGCCATGTCGCGGGCACTCTCACCATCACCGCCACGCGCGCCAGCGCCGTCGCATCGCGCCCCACCACAGACCTCCCTCACCGCTCGTTCCGCTGTCCGACGGAGGCGGATCGTAACGGGCGGAGATGAGAATTTCCTGAGAACGGGGAACGAACACGGGGCCGCGGAACGGGGGCGAACCCGCGGCCTCGATACACGGGAACGAGCCCGGAACCGCGCCCCGGAACCGTACCCGCGAGTGGCCCGGGGTGCGGGGCCGGGGTGCGCGGGGCGGCGGTACGCGCGGCCGGGCTGCGTGTGCGGTCGGGATACGCGCGACCGGGGCGCGTGCGACCGGGGCGCGCGAAGCCTGGCTGCGCAGGGCGGGCTGCGCTCGGCGGGACACGCGGCGCCCGGATACACGCGGCCCGGGTGCGTACGGACGGGATACGCGGGGGCCGAACTGCGCGGGGCCGAACCGCGCGGTGCCGGGCGGCGCTCGGCCGGGCACGTGCAGCCGGGTACGCGCAGCCGGGTACGCGCAGCCGGGTACGCGCAGCCGGGTACGTGCAGCCGGGCGGGCCGCCCCGGCCCGGTGCCACCCCGGCCCGGCGGACCGGCCCGGCGGACCGGCCTGCTAGTCGACGAACAGGCCCCGCGCGGCCGCCTGAGCGTCGAACTCCTCCAGCCGCGCCTGCGCGTCCGGCAGACCGTCGCACATCGCCTCCAGCAGCACCCGCCCCAGCAGCATCGGCGCACAGGCCGTGTCGAAGGCCAGCCCCGTGCCGACGGCCGCGGGCAGCAGCAGATCGGAGTGCCGGGCGACCGGGGCGAACGCGCTGTCGGCGACGGTGACCACCGTCAGCCCGGCCGAACGGGCGTGCTCCAGCGCCTCGCCCACCTCCCTCGGGTGCCGCGGGAGCGCGAAGCACAGCAACGCGGTCGCGCCGGCGCGCACCGCCGCGTCGATGCGGTCGGTCAGCATCGTGCCGCCCTCGTCGAGCAGCCGCACGTCCGGATGGACCTTGGCCGCGAAGTAGGCGAAGCCGCGCGCCTGCGCGGACGCGGCCCGCAGACCGAGCACCGGCAGCGGCCGGGAGGCGGCCAGCAGCCGCCCCGCGTGCTCGGCGGGCGCCGGGTCGGCGAGCAGCCCTGCCAGATGCCGCAGATTCTCGATCTCGGCCAGCACGGCCTGCTGGTACTCGTTGTACGCGCCCGGGGCGTCCGGCTGTCCGGCGGCCGGTTCCACCGCCCGCAGATGCCTGCGCAGCGCCGGATAGCCGTCGAAGCCCAGCGCCACCGCGAACCGGGTCACCGAGGGTTGGCTGACCCCGGCCAGTTCGGCCAGTTCCACGCTGGACAGGAACGGCGCGTCCGCGGCCCGCCGCACCATGCAGTGCGCGATACGCCGCTGGGTCGGCGTCAGCCGGTGCCCCTCGAACAGCTGCTGCAACCGAGCGGCGGCCCCGGAAGCGGCCCCGGAAGCGGCCCCGGACCCCGCATCCCCGGCCGCCGCACCCGCGGGGCCCGCACCCACACGGCCGCCGCCCCCGGTGCCCGCCCCGCCGAAGCCCGTATCCCCGGAGCCCGCACCCAGGGAGCCCGTACCCCCGGAGCCCGCCCCCAGGGAGTCCGTGCCGTCGGAGCCCGCCCCCAGGGAGTCCGTGCCGTCGGAGCCCGCCCCCAGGGAGTCCGTGCCGTCGGAGCCCGTACCGCCCGGCCCGGCGCCACCGGCCGCTGCGCCCCCGCTCCCGCCCATCGGGGCCTCCTCGTCTCGGTCCGCGCGTTCACGCGATTATTCAGAGCCGTATCGCGTGCATGATTCCATGCATACACCGGGGACGGACGCGGAGCCCGCCGGCCCCCGGGGCCCGCCCCCTCCCCGGCCCGTTCACAGCTCGGGTCACAGCTCGGGCAGCAGCCTCTTCTGCGGCTTGCCCATGGCGTTGCGCGGCAGTTCGTCGAGGAAGCGGACCCGGCGGGGCCGCTTGTGCGCCGACAGCCGCGCGGCGACGAAGTCGACCAGCTGCCGCTCGGTCGCCGCCGGCCCGTCGGCGACGACGTACGCCACGATCTCCTGGCCGAGGTCCGGATGCGGCACGCCCACCACCGCCGCCTCGCGCACCGCCGGATGGTCCAGCAGCGCGTTCTCCACCTCGCCCGCGCCGACGCGGTAGCCCCCGGACTTGATCAGGTCGGTGGACGCCCGCCCGACGATGCGGTGGTGGCCGTCCGCGCCGATGGTCGCGATGTCGCCCGTCCGGAACCAGCCGTCGCCGGTGAAGGACCCGGCCGTCGCCTCCGGCCGGTTCAGATAACCGGTGAAGAGCGAGGGCCCCGTCAACTGGAGTTCCCCGATGCCCGACCCGGCACCACCGGCGCCGGGCACCGCGGCCGTCCCGTCACCCTCCTCGCCGGCGATACGGGTCCGCACGCCCGGCAGCGGCAGCCCGACCGAGCCCGGGTGGCGCTCCCCGTCGGCGCGGGCCGAGACCGTGATCAGGGTCTCCGTCATGCCGTAACGCTCGACCGGCCGCTGCCCGGTGAGCTGCCGGAGGTCGCGGAAGACGGGCGCGGGCAGCGGCGCGCTGCCCGACACCAGCAGCCGGGCGCCGCTCAGCGCACGCGCCGCGCCGGGGTCCGCGGCGATCCGGGACCACACGGTGGGCACCCCGAAGTACAGGCTGCCGCCCGCCGCCGCGTACGCCTCCGGGGTGGGCCGCCCGGTGTGCACCAGCCGGCTGCCGGTGCGCAGCGCGCCGAGCACACCGAGCACCAGTCCGTGCACGTGGAAGAGCGGCAGTCCGTGCACGAGCGTGTCGCCGGACGTCCACGCCCAGGCGTCCGCGAGACCGTCCAGACAGGCCGCCACGGCCCGCCGCGGCAGCAGGGCGCCCTTGGGCGCGCCGGTGGTGCCCGAGGTGTAGAGGATCATCGCGGTGGAGTCCGGGTCCGGCTCGGGGGCGTCGAAACCGGCCCGCTCACCGGCGTCGACCGGCACCACCGGCACGGCGGGCACGGCCGCCTCCGGCGCCCCCGCGGCGCGCCCGCCGCCCGGCGCCTCCCGTACCGCATCCCCGCGGCCGAGCAGCAGCTCCGCCCCGGAGTCCCGCAGGATGTGCCCCCGCTCGACGGGCCCCGAGTCCGGCGGTACGGGCACCACCGGCACCCCGGCCAGCAGCCCGCCGGCCACCGCCGCGACGGTCTCCAGCGAGGCGTCGGCGTGCACGGCGACGGCTCTCGCGCCCCGGATCCGGGCGGCCACCGCTCCCGCGGCGCCGAGCAGTTGTTCGCGTGAGAGGGAGCGCCCGGCGACCGTCAGGGCGTCGGGCCGGTCGGCGGAGCCGGGGCCGGCCGCCCCGGGGTGCGTCAGGGCGGGCAGCAGGGGGGCGCCGGTCACGTGAGCGTTCCTCCAGAAGTTTCGGCCGGGTCGGGCCGGGGGGCGGGCGGGGTCGGGGCGGGCTGACGTCGGGGCGGGTGCAGGCCGGGGATCGGGCTCGGGTTCAGGCCGGGGTCGGGGGTGGATCGGGCCGGGTCGGGACGGGTCGGGACGGGACGGGTCGGGTCGGGTCGGGCGGTGCTCGCCGGCCCGGTGCCGGACCGGGCACGGGGCCGGCACCGGGCCGAAACAGTGGACGCCGCTCCTCCGCGGGAGCGCGGCAACTGCCTCCCACACCCGCCCTGGGGCGGTCCGGTCCGCGATTCGGGGGGTTAGCCCCACTGTGGCGGGCCGTCCGTTTCTCTAGCGTGAACGGTAGAGCCCGGCCCGGACAGTGTGGCCCCTGCCGCCTGCGGGAGGGGCGGCCCCCTCGGCTCCGGGGCGCCGAGGCACGCGGCCGGGCCGCCCGCCGCCCGTTCCTCGTCCCACCGCGCCGAGGTTCCCGAGAAGAGGTCAGATGGACGCCCGTGACCCGGAGCTGAGAAAAGAGCTAGACGCCACCCTGCACGTGCGCAGGGAACTCGGTCCGGAGTACGAGTCGGAGCTGGTCGACTCGTTCCTCGAACGGCTGGACGGCGCTGTCGACCGGCGCGTGCGGCGGCAGCTCGCCGAGCAGCAGATGGTCGTCGCGCGCGGCTCGCGCCCGCCGCGCGCGCAGGGTGACAGCGACAGCTTCGGTGAACGCTTCGGCTTCGGCATCGTCTCGATGATCCTGGCCGTGCCGCTGTCCGCCATCGGATCGGCGAACGCGGGTTTCGCCGGACTGGTCGTCAGCTGGCTCGGCATCGTCGGGGTGAACGCCGTCCACGCCAGCGGCCGCGCCCCGTGGTCCCGCGAGCGGCCGCGGTCCGGCCGGGCCGACGGGCACCCGGGCGGCGACTGGGACGGGTGAGCCGCGGCGCCCCCGTCGCGGGACACCGGCCACCGGACACGGGCCGGGCACAGGCGGGACACAGGCCCCGGGACACAGGCCCGCACGATGCCGCCCCGGACAACAGGTCGCCCCCGGATTCCCTCTCCGG
>NZ_WHPN01000274.1 GCF_009735685.1 Streptomyces lycii
GGACCCCGGTGCGCGTCAGCTCGGGCTCGTGAGGACGCGGGCCACCTCGCCCGGCATGGACAGGAACGGCGAGTGGGAGGCGTCCAGCGTGACAACAGACGTCGGGTTGTCCGGGAACGCCGCGTCGGCCTCGGCGATGAACCTTCTCTGCAGGGCCGGCTGGAGGGCCATGTCATTGGCGCAGACGACAAACGTGCGCGGCACCGATCCCCAGCCGTCCCGCGTCAGGGTGGTGCTGCCGAGCATGATGCCGACCGGGCTGTCGGGCGTGAGCAGGCCCATCGCGGCCTCGGCGAGAACCGGGTCCACGTCACCGTAGAACGCCTCGCGGAGACCTTGCCGGTATACGGCGTCGTTCGTGGCGAAGTCCAGTCGGAGCGCGCCCGTCCGGGACGCTTTGCCCCGTAGGAGCGGTGCGACACGGTCACCCTCGGCCTCGGGCGTCCGCGAGTAGGCCATGACCGGCACCTCGGACGCCGGCATGTACGCGGCCAGGTATACGGCGTGCGCGACCAGCTCCGGCGTCCGCTGGGCCACCCGCGTCAGCACCGGCCCGGCCGCGCTGTGGGCGACGACCGTGAGCGGGCGGCCGCCGCCGATCCGTTCGATCTGCGACGTCAGCAGCTCGGCGGCGTCGTCGAGGCCGATGTCCGCCACCGGCGAGACCTCCGTGACGACAGCCTCCGGGTCGTACGGATGCCGGGTGAACCAGCGGGGACGGCGGGCCCGTAACCCGTGCCCCGCCATGTCCACGGCGACGGCCGCACGCCCGGCGGCTGCCGCATGGACGACGACTTCGCTCCAGCACCACGAACCGTGCCAGAAGCCGTGCACCAGCAGCAGCGGTGAAGAGGCGGAGGAGGACGGAGAAGGGGAGAGGGAAGAGGAAGGGGAAGGCGACGGGGTTCGGGATGCGGACACGGACGCGGATACGGCTGTGGACGTGGACGTGGACGAGGAGACAGGGCCGGATGCGGACGCGGACCGGGATGTGGCGGACATGGGTGCTCCCTTGGCAGCATGCGTGTTCGGGCAGCCGCAGCGTGCGGGCGTGCCCTCGGAGCGAGTCAAGTACCGGGAGACGGGCCTTATTCCGGCACGCGAACGTTCCTGCACGCGCGGCAGCCCGGGTCTGCCCGCGCCGTGCAGCCCGCGTCCGCTCGCCGCACGGCACACGGCGCACGGCTCACAGCGCACTGCTCACGGCACTGCACACGACGTACTGCTACGACGCACGGCACACGCCGCACACCTTCGGCACCGGCCGCCCGGAAAGTCGTGGCACGGGTAGCCGCGACCGCGTTCGCCGTGCCGTGGGGTCCGCCGATCGCCCCCGCCCTCCGGTCAGGGCGGTTCGAAAGGAAGCGCGACGCCGAGCCGAGTGCGCCCGGCGGCTCCGTCCGGTTTCCGGGTGCGCGCCTTCGCCGTCCCGTCGGTCGCCCGCCGGCAACAGGCAGGTCGTAACGTTTCTCCAGTCCCGCGCCGGTTCACCTCCGCCCGCTTCGGCTCTTCACCCGGCCGCTGTCGGCGCCGCAGCAGCCCGACCGCGTTCACACTCCCATGATGATCACTCTTTCTCTCGGTGCCTTGTCACGGCGGCCGCTCGTGCAGATAGCTGTTGCTGCACCCGTCTTCCCGCTCAGGGCCCCCGATGAGCGCCTGGGCAGGGCGGCAGTGGACCGCGTCCGGTGCGCCGCCGGCCAGGGAGGCCGCCGTGTCACCTGCGTGTGAGGAGAAGCAGCCATGAAGGCAGCCATGAAGAAGGCCTACGAAGCGCCGACGCTCGCCCGGCTCGGGACGTTCCGGAAGAAGACCGGGTTCCTGCAGCGCTCCGGCAACGACCGGCTGATCCTGAGCAAGAACTGACGTCCCGCGGTTCCGACCGGACGTCATGAACGAGTCGCACGAGAGTGCGGGGCCGGGCCCCGGTGACGCGCACTTCGCGGTCTTCAGCGACCGTGAGGACGCAGCCGCCGTGGCCCGCTCCCCCGCCCTCACCGGAACACGGATCCTGAGGCACGCCTCCGGCCGGCCCTGGCTGGTCGGGCAGTGGCACGACCAGGAGATCGTCACCGCGCGCGTCGGGCACACGGCTCTCGCCGTCGTCGGCTGCTGCCCGGTCGACGCCACGCAGCTCGAAGGTCATGCCCGGCGGCTGCGCGATCTCTCCGCGCTGGACGCCCTCGCCCGCTCCCTGCCCGGCAGCTTCCACCTCGTCGCCACCCTCGACGGACGGCTCAGGGTGCAGGGCACCGCGTCCGGTCTCCGGCTGGTCTTCCACGCCCCGGTCGCCGGAGTCCGCGTGGCCGCCACCCGCGCCGACGTCCTCGCCGCCGCGCTCGGCGCCGCCCCGGACGAGGAGCAGCTGGCCCTCCGGCTGCTGTGGCCGCTGCCCCATCCGCTCGCCGACACGCCCATGTGGCGGGGGATCACCTCCGTTGCCGCCCGGGACGCGCTGTACGTCGCGGCGGACGGCCGCACCGTGCGCCACTCGCAGTGGTGGGCCCCGCCCGAGCCGGACCGTACGCTCGACGAGGCCGCGCCGCTGGTCCGCGAGGCCCTGTCCACAGCGGTCGGTGCCCGTACCCGGCAGGGCGGCGTGGTCAGCTGCGACTTGTCCGGCGGACTGGACTCCACATCCGTCTGCTTCCTCGCCGACCGCTCCCCGGCCCGGGTGATCGCCGGCACCTGGCCGGGCCGCGACCCCGCCGACACCGATCTGTACTGGGCCGGACAAGCGGCCCGGTCCATGCCGGACGTCGAGCACGTCGTCTGGGACGCCGATGCCTCTCCGCTGGTCTACACCGGCCTGCTCGGCATCGACGACCTGCTGGACGAGCCGACCATCGGCGTCATGGACCGCTCACGGGTCCTGCACCACCTGCCCGGGCTGGCGGACAGGGGCAGCCGACTGCATCTGACCGGCATCGGCGGCGACCACGTGACCTGGTGCTCGGAGGCGTACTACCACCGCCTCGCGCGGACCCGCCCGCTGCTCGCCCTGCGGCAGTTGCGCGGGTTCCGGGCCCTGTGGCAGTGGCCGCTCGGCGGCACGGTACGCGCACTGGCCGACTCCCGGCCGTACGGGGAGTGGCTGGCCGACTCCGGCCGCCGCCTGCGGGACCCGCTGCCCGCCACCGTCGGGACCAGCCTCGGCTGGGGCATGCCCCCTCGGCTCTTCGACTGGGTCACCCCCGACGCCGAACGGCTGGTCCGCGGGTCGCTGCGCGAAGCCGCCGCGCACGCGGCCCCGCTGCACCCCGACCGCGGCCTGCACACCGACCTCGAACAGATCCTTTCCTGCACCCGCATCGTCCGCCAGTGGGACCGGATGGCCGCCCGTTCCGGTGTGCCGATGGCCTCGCCCTTTCTCGACGACCGGGTGATCGAGGCATGCCTCGCCGTCCGCCCGGGCGAGCGCGTCACGCCCTGGCGGTACAAACCGGTCCTCACGGCCGCCATGCGCGGGATCGTGCCCGACGCGTGCCTGCGGCGCACCGACAAGGCCAGCGCCGCCATGGACGCCGCCGACGGACTGCGCGAGCACCGCGCCGACCTGCTGGCCCTGTGGGAGGACTCCCGGCTGGAACAGCTCGGGCTGGTCGACGGACACGCTCTGCGACGGCTCGCCCAGCGGCCGGCCACGCCCGAACTGGCCGACGCCGTCCTCTACTCGACCATCGCCGCCGAGGTGTGGCTGCGCGGTCTCGACCGGGCCGGCGAGCCGAGGGCGCCCGCCGCGTCCCCTTGACGACAACCGCCCCCGCAGAGCAGGAAGGCACACCCATGGCATTGAAGTTCGGCACCGATGTGTCCACGGCACGGACCGACTACGGCACCGTCCTGCTGGACGAGCGCGCCGGGGCGTACTGGGAGCTGAATCCCACCGCCACCCTGGTGGTCGGCACGCTGATGGCGGGCGGTGACGAGGCCGACGCCGCCGCCGCGCTCACCAGCGCCTTCGACGTCGATCCGGTCCGGGCGGCCCGCGACGTCGAGACCCTCGTACGGGAACTGCGCGCGTCCGGGCTGGCCGAATGACGACGCCGAGCGCCCTGGACCGGGTGAGCGGCGTCCCCCTGGCGCGGCGCGCTGCCGCACGGGCCGTCCTGCTCCCCGCCGTCGCGCTCTCGCTCCTCCCGCCCCGCCGGATCCGTGCCGTACTCGACGTCGTACGCCGCGGAGCCCGCCCGGCCGGCACCACGCAGGCCAGGGCCGCGCGGGAGGCCATGTGCGCGGTGAGCCTGCGCTGTCTGGGCCCGAAGGGCTGCCTGCCCCGCTCCCTGGGCGCCGCGCTGCTGTGCAGACTCGGCGGCACCTGGCCGACGTGGTGCACCGGGGTGCGCGTCGTACCGCCCTTCACCGCGCACGCCTGGATCGAGGCCGACGGACGCCCGGTCGGCGAAGGGGTGCCCGACGGCTGCTTCACCCGTCTGATCACCATCGCCCCCGCGGGCCGGCCGCCGGCCCGATGAGCGGCAGTCCCGTCGTGGAGCACGAGGAGGCACCGCCGGGCGGTGACCGCTCCACGCGGGCCGCGGTCGCCACCATGTACCGGCTCACCACCGGGCACCGGGCCTCCGTCGTCGTGGCCACCCTGCTGACGCTGGCCGGCTCCGCGCTCGGCCTGGCGCAGCCGCTCGTCGCCAAGAACGTCGTGGACGCCGGCGGACGCGGGGAGGTGCTGTCGCCGCTGCTGCTGCTCCTGGCGGTGCTGTTCGTCACCGAAGCGGCGACCGGGGCGGTGGGGCGTTTCGTTCTGGAGCGGATGGGCGAGGGCGTCGTACGGGGGCTGCGTCACAGCCTGGTGGCGCGACTGCTGCGGCTGGAGATGCGGGAGTACGACCGGCACCGCGGCGGCGACCTGGTCTCGCGGGTCACGGCCGACACCACCCTGCTCAGAGAGGTCGTGTCGCAGGCGCTCGTCGATCTGGTGACCGGAGCGCTCGTCGCCGTGGGCGCGGTCGTCCTGATGCTCTGGATCGACCCGTTGCTGCTGCTCCTGGTCGCCCTGACGGTGGCTGTCTCCGCGGCGGTCGTCACCTCGCTGCTCAGGGGTATCCGCGCCGCCTCCGAACGCATGCAGACGTCCGTCGGCGCGATCGCCGCCGACCTGGAGCGCGCCCTCGGCGCCCTGCCCATGGTCCGGGTCCACCGCGCCGAGGACCGTGAAGCGGCGCGCATCGGGGAACGCGTCGAGGAGGCCCACGCCGCGGGCGTACGCACCGCGAAGCTCGCCTCCGTGATGAGCCCGGCGGTCGAACTGGCCGTCCAGGGGTCCTTCCTGATCGTCCTCGTCATCGGCGGGCTGCGCGTGAACGGCCAGTCCCACTCGCTCGGCGACCTGGTGGCGTTCCTGCTGTACGCCTCCTACCTCGTGCTGCCGCTGTCGTCGGTCTTCCGCGCGGTCGGGCTCATCCAGCGCGGCATGGGCGCCTACCAGCGCATCGAGCACGCGCTGTCCCTGCCGGCGGAGCCCTCACCGGCCCGGCCGCCGACAGCCGGGCCGCCGGCACCCCGAACACCGGCAGCCAGACCGCCGGCACCGCGAACACCGACCGTGCGCACGCCGGCGCTGCGAACACCGGCAGCCGGGACCGGGACCGCCCGGGCACAGCCGCAGCCCCGGGCCCGTACGCGTACGCGCGCGCCGGCCGCGGGCACCGGCCGCCACGAGGGGGCCGCGCTCACCCTGCGAGACGTCGGCTTCGGCTACACGCCGGACCGGCCGGTCCTGCACAGCGTCTCCTTCACCGTCCCCCACCGGCGCCAGACGGCCCTGGTCGGCCGGTCGGGAGCGGGCAAGAGCACGGTCTTCGCCCTGGCCGCCAGGTTCTACGAACCCGACTCCGGAACCCTGCTGTTCGACGGGCGGCCCGCCGGTGAACTGAGCCGCGCCGCATGCCGCGAACGTCTCGCCGTCGTCGACCAGTCCGCCCACCTCCTCCACGGCACGCTGCGCGACAACATCCGCTACGCCGCACCCGACGCCACCGACACCGAGGTGCGGCGCGTGGTCGAACTCGCACAACTGGAAGAAGTCGTACGGAGACTGCCGGGCGGCCTGTCGGGCATGCTCGGCGAGCGCGGCGGGACCCTCTCGGCCGGTGAACGCCAGCGCGTGGCACTGGCCCGCGCCCTGCTCGCCCGTCCCACGCTGCTCCTGCTGGACGAGCCGACCTCCCACCTCGACAGCGTCAACGAAACCGCGCTCACCACCGTCATGCGGGACGTCGCCGGGGAATGCGCCGTGCTGGTCATCGCCCACCGGCTCTCCACCGTCCAGCACGCCGACCGGATCGTCGTACTCGAGAACGGCCGCACCGCCGCCTGCGGGCGTCACGAGCAACTGCTCGCCACCAGCCCCCTCTACCGCCGGCTGGCCGCCGGGCAGATGCTCCGCCCGGCCGGCGCCTCGCCCGCTCCCGTGGCGACCGACCGCCCGACGACCGCCCGACGACCGCCGCCCGGCCCGCTGTGAACCGGCGGGGGGCGGCCACGTGGCACCCCCCGGCCGGAGCCGTCCGGCAGCCCGCTACGCCGTAGGCGCGACCGCGGTCCGGCGTGTGACGGCTCCTTCGTGCTATGGCTCCGGCGTCTGACGGCTCCTTCGTGCTATGGCCCCGCGTGTGACGGCTTCTTCGTGCCCCGGGACGTCGGGGCCGGGACGCCGGGGCCGGGACGCCGGGGCCGGGGGCGGACCGGGGCGATGTCGAGGCCGGGGCGGGCCGGGCCGGGATGTCGGGGCCGGGGCGGGCCCGGGCGACGCGGGGTGCATGACGGCGGCACGGAGGGGTACCCGGTGGCGTCGGTATTCCCCTCCTCGTCGGGAGTCACTATGTCTTTGTGGTCGCGGCTCCGCGAACGCCTGGGTGGGGCGGTCGAGCCGTCCCCCACGTCCCGCGGTACCGCCGAGGTCCATTCCGGCCGGCCGGAGGACACGGGCGGCAGGCCGGAGAGCGGCACTGCGGACCAGCACAGCTCGACAGGGACGACACCCAACGAGACGGTCGTCGGCCGGGCGTCCGGTGACGATCCGGGCTATCTGGAGACGGGCGCCGAAGCACGTGCCGAGGGACGCGCCGAGGAACGTGCCGACAACCGCCCCGGACCGGACTCCGGCCGGGGTGAGGACGGCTCCCCGACGTCCCGGTAGGAGGCGTCCGGGGCGGCCGGACCTCCCGCCGACTGCCGCGTCACCGCGAGGGAGTGGCCTTCTCGGCCATGCTGTCCGCGTAGTTGAGCAGCGCCGAGACGGTGTCCCGGGCCATGCCCAGATGCGCGTTGTCCCCCGGTGTCAGGGTCACCGAGGCGAAGACGCCTCCGCGCACCCCCGCGCACTCCCAGTACGCGGCCGTGGCCTCTTCGGCGGCTCTGCCCTGGAAGCAGTAGCTGCCGACGTCCGGATTGCGCTCCAGCGGCGTATGCCACGCGGAGAGGTCCTTGATGTGCTTCTTCCCGCGCCGCTTCGCGTCTTCCTCCTTCTGGTAGATCTCCAGAAAGGCGAAGCTCTGGAAGGTCTCCTCGCCGTTGTCGCCCGGGAGGAAGACGCCGACCTCGTCGTCAATGCCCAACTTCAGCTGTACGGACGTCAGCTTGGCCGGGCCCGAGGCGTTCCCGGAGTTCGCCGGAGCCAAGCCCTCCGGCACCAGCGGATAGGGCAGCCTCTGGTCGAACGGGCCCCGCTCCACGAGCGCGGAAAGAGCCACGGGGTCGACCGTCTCCGGAGCGTCTTCTCCCGGCTCGACCAGGAAGAGCGGCACGATCCCCGCCACGGTGGCGAAGGTGACGGTGAGGGCGCCCATCCGGTTGTGCCAGGACTTCGGGAGCAGCTGGACGACGCCGACGGCCGCGCAGACGGCGCCGACGGTGAGCGCCATGCGCAGCCAGGCGTTCGTCACGAAGAGGTTGGCCGAAAGCAACTGCCCGGTCCCGGCCAGCGCCAGCACGGCGGCCGTACCGTACCGGAGCTTTCGCCGGCTCTCCTCGGAGGAACGTCCGGAGCCCGGCTCTCGGGGGCCGTCCGCGTCGGGGGATTCCCCGGTGTCCGGCGTGGTCGTGGCGGCGCCCGGGCCTGCGGGGTCCCCGGGCGGCGTGGATGGGCTGGCCATGGGCTGGGACGGGCCTCCCGTCAGGACCTGTTGCCGCGTGCAGCACGGCAGATGGTACGGCAGAAGTGCCTTCGGCCACTTTCGGGAACCGGCTTCCGGGCGGCACCCCGCACCGGTGGAACACGAATCCGGCCGGGGCGCGGCCCGGGTTTCCGGGCGTCCCCTTCGGCACGGGCCCGGCTGTTCCGAGCCGGTGTCCGCGGTCTTCTGCCATCGTCGGTACCGGGATACGGCACTGGACGGGGAGGGCACGTGGCTCAGGGCGAGGGGCCGGCGTCGGTCGGTGCGGGCCGCTACCAGTTGATCCGGGCTGTCGGCCGTGGCGGCATGGCCACGGTGTACCAGGCCACGGACACCGCGTTGGGCCGCCGGGTCGCGGTGAAGATCATGGACCGCACGGCCGCCGGTGACGACTTCCGCACGAGGTTCCGGCAGGAGGCCCGGGCCGTGGCGGCACTCAACCACCGGAACGTGATCGCGATCCACGACATCGGGGAGGAACCGGTCCCCGACGGTGAGCCCGCTCCGTATCTGGTGACGGAGTTCGTCGACGGCCGTCCCCTGAGCGAACTGCTTTCCGCCGGCGCGCTTCCCGTGGACCAAGCCCTGCGGATCACCGCGGACGTCCTGGACGGTCTGGGCGCAAGCCACGACGCGGGACTCGTCCACCGGGACATCAAGCCGGCCAATGTCATGGTGACCGAGGCCGGTGCGGTGAAGATCCTGGACTTCGGCCTGGTCAGAGCCGTGGCAGCAGAGACCGCGCCGATCACCCGGGCCGGAACGATCGTGGGCACGGCCCGCTATGTGTCACCCGAGCAGGCACAGGGCAAAGCACTGGACCATCGCAGCGATCTCTACTCGACCGGTGTTCTCCTGTTCGAGCTTCTGTGCGGAAGGCGCCCCTTCCCGGCGGGAACCGAGGCCGCCTTGTTGTACCACCACGTCCACACGGAGCCCCCTCTCCTGTCCGACCTGGGCGTCGTCGTCCCCGAAGCGGTACAGAGCCTGCTCTCCGGCGCGCTGAGGAAGGATCCGGCGGACAGACCGGCCACAGCCCGGCAGATGCGGTCCCTCGTTCTCGAGGCTCTGCGGGCCACCGGACCGGACCGGCCGCCCACCGGACGGCGATCACCGCCGGTTCCCGGTACGCCGCCCGGCACACAGCGTCCGCGAGCCGCCGATGCACCGACCTCCGGACGGCAACCCCGGTTTCCCGATCCGCCGGTTCATCCTCCCGCTCCGGTTCGTCCTCCCGAACCGGTTCCTGCTCCCGCTTCGGTTCCTGCTCCCGAACCGGTGCGGAGGGACGAACCGGCGCAGGGGGACGAACCGGCGCACGCTCCCGTTCGGCTACCTTCCGGATCTCCCGCCGGCCCGCCGGCGGCACCGAGCACGGCCGGCCCCGGAGTCCTGTGGGCGGGGCTGGTCGCCGCCGGTGCCGGTTACATCGCCGGAATGCTCGCGATCGCGAACATCGTCACTCTCGCGCCCACGCAGCAGGCCGTCGTCGGTGTCTACGTGCTCGGCTACGGCCCGATGTACGTACCCGTTCTGTTCGGCCTCGTGGTCGGTGCACGCCGTGCCCGCGCGGCAGACCCGCCCGCACCGCACCGCTCCTTGGCGGTGGCCTGTATCGCCGTCAACGGGCTGTGGGCGTTCTACCACCTCGGTACCTGGCTGTTCGGGTTTCCCCTGCTGCCCCTTTGACGCCGCACCGCTGCTGAACGGGCGCGGGAAACGCGAATCCGGCCGGAGAGGGCGTATCCCTCCGGCCGGATTCCGTGGCGTTTCCGTGCCCCCCGTGTCTTCGTCAGGGCGCGAGCCGGGCGGTGGCGGCAGTGGTGCACCGCCGCGTTCCGGCCGGCCGGTCCGGTGCCGCCCGGCGGATCAGCTGTAGACCACCCAGAGCTGCACATCGAGGGGCCTGTTGTCGTAGCAGCTCCAGCTCAGCCAACGGCCGTGGAATTCACCCTTGGAACCCACGCTGATGCACTGGGACAGGGTCGAATATCTGGAGTAGAGGACCGCGGGCGTCGGAATGTCCGCGAATTGCCGCGTGACGTTCTCGTGGGACACGGCCGAAACCGTTTCGGCGGTGGGGGCCGCGGACGCTTGCGCCGCGGTGGTGGAAAGGGTCGCTCCGACGGTGGCGATGATAACGGCCGCACTCTTGAACAGACGCTTCATGTGTACAACGCCTCCTGGCAGAAGGGTGGCGGCCCGTTTCGCCGCCGTGAACGGTTCCCAAGGTGCACGGCCGGTCCTGTGGAAACCTGGAAGGAAGCTTGGACCCGCTCCGGCCTGCGGGGATCCCCGGCGGCCACCGCACGCCGCGCCAGCGGATCGCAACAACGCGCTGCGCCATCGCCGTTGTCCGTACCCACGGTGCTCCGTGCCCACGGTGCTCCGTGCCCACGGTGATCCGCACCCACGGTGAAATGGCGGCCGGCCGCCCGGGCGGTGCGGAATCTGCGGTGGCGCTGCACCAAAAGGAATGCCGTTTATCGATTCGGCGGCGGCGCGTGCTTTTCCGTAGCGCGTGGCCGGTGAAGTGCCGCCGGGCAAGCGGCAACCCATGTACCGCAGGGGGTACGCCGCGCGCCGTCATGACCGTCCTGTCCACGTGGAAAGAGACGGTCGTACCGCGCTGCGGCGCTGGTCACAGACGGGTTTTCCACAGGCCGGGCACAGGCGCCCACCATTCGGCGTAAGGTGGGGCGCGTGGGTTTGCCGGACGGGGCATTCAGGTATTCCATGGAGGCCACGTTCACTCGTACGGCCCAGCGGGTTGTCGCCGCACAAGCGACGGCCCCCTGCTGTCGCAGGAGGCCGCCCGGTTGGTGAAGCCGACATCCCACGAGAGGATTCCGTCTCCATGGACCATGGTCGTGCGGACGGCGACGCGAGCCCACCCGAACTGTGCCTGGCTCGCCGAACAGGACGTTTCCGCAAGCCGCTCGCCGCTGTCGTGGCGCTCTGCGTCGGGGTGCTCTGTGCCCTGGTGCTGTTCGGCACGGTCACCGCGGAGCGTGCCTCGGCGGTGGCCGTGGTCGCGGGGGCCGGCGTCGCGTCGGTCAGGGTGATCCTGGCCGAGCAGGAGCGGGGCGGTCCGGCCGGGGAAGGCTGAGCCGCGGTGCCGTCGGACCCGCGCCGACGGGTACCTGTGGGACAGGGGCGAGGCGGGTGGCGGGCAGAAGAACGGGGCGGGGCCGTCAGTCCCCCCGGCGCCGAGGTTCCTCGACCTCGACCACCCGGTCTTCCGGGCCGCCGGGCCGCCGGGCCCTCGGGCCGTCGGCAGCGCGGGGCGCCTTCGCCTGGACGCGGGGGACGCACGGTGTCGTGCGCATCCCGGCGGAAGGGCGCGCGCCGGGCGCCGGACCCGCTTCCCGTCAGCCGCTCAGACCGAGTTCACCCGCCCGCACCCCCGCCTGGACGCGTTCACGGCCGCCATGGGCCGGCGCGTCGGCGGTCCGGGGCACGCCGTCAGAGCCTCGGGCCCGGAGCGCACGGTCAGCCCGGACCGCGCAGCGCCCGCCGGCGGTCGTGCAGGACGAGCAGCAGCGTCAGCCCCATCGTGACGCCGAGGACCGCACCGCCCTCCCTGGTGAGAGCCGCCGCGACCGGAAGTTCGGGGGAGGGCTGCTGCATGCCGGTGAGGTCGAGCAGGCCGTAGACGCTGTACGAGAACAACATGCCCGACGCCACCCAGGTCACCGCCATCGGCAGCAGGAATCCCCGGGAGCCGCGGCGGTAGGCCAGCACCAGGATGCCCCAGGCTCCGGCGAAGGCCCAGACAGCCGTACTCGACGCGAGCATGTGCCACCACAGGTCGCGGCGTTCCACCGCAGCCGTGTCGAGACCGGCGGTGCCGCCCGCGGCCCAGAAGGCCTTGACGCAGCCGAGCAGGACACAGCCGGACGCGACCAGTCCGGCCAGCGGTCGCTGCAACGCCCGGGTTCCGCCGAGCGGTTCGGCGTACGGGAGCGGGCCGCCCAGCGCCTCCGGCCACCGGGCCCTGGCGTAACCGGCGAGCGCGAGCGGCAGCCCGATGCCGACGCCGACCAGCGAGATCATCACGAGCAGTTGTTCGTGGACCCAGAAGTCCGGGGAGCCCGCTTCCTGGTCGCGGTTCACGGCGGCCGGGCCGAGCACCGGGGCCAGCGGCAGCATGGGCACGAGCAGACCGGTGCCCACCCATACGGGCAGGGCGACCGTCCACGCGGGGAGACGTTCGCCCCAGGGTCTGGAGAACGCCATGGCCAGTCCGATGCCGGCGGCGGCGAGCAGCGCGGTGACCGCGTTGACAGCACGCCAGTCGGCGCCGGCCATCTCCTCGGTGGGCAGGAAGAGCCCGAACGACCAGACGATCTTGATCAGCAGGTAGGGCGTGACGGCTGCGGCCGCCGCGAGCCCGCCGACCGTGCGGAGCCGTGCCGGCCGGCGGGCCGGCGGAGTGGCGCGGACGTGCCGGGGGCGGGTGGCGGCTGCGGTTTCGGTGGTGTGCGCGGCTGACTGCATGTGCGGTCCTGGATTCCGGTGGGTCGACGGCCGGCCCGTTCGGTGACGACGCTCGCAGGCCGCGCCCCGCGGAACATCGTCCGGCGGGCCGGACCCTCTCCGCCGGACAGCGGACCCGGCGGTCGGCCCCGGGGACGAAGGCGGCCCCCCGGAAGGCGCCACCGCCGGCCGCCGTGCGACCGGACCGGAGCCTCACGGCGAGCCCCCGCAGCCGTACGCCACCGCGGCACCGCACCGAAACCCCGCAGCCGTACGCCACCGCGGCACCGCACCGGAACCCCGCAGCCAGAGCGCGTCACCGCGGCACCACGAAGCGCCCCCTCCCCCGAAGCCCTGCTGCCATCGCGCGGCATCGCACGGCATCGCGCGTCATCGCGCCGGTTCGGCCCCCGGCCTGCGCCCCGGTCCTGCCGGATGGGTGCCCGTGACGCCCATGACCACCGAGTAGAGGCTCGTCCCCGCGGTGATGAAGAGGCGGTTGCGCTTGGCGCCGCCCCAGGCGATGTTGGCCGCGGCCTCCGGAATCTCCAGCCGGCCGATCAGCGTGCCGTCCGGGTCGTAGCAGTGCACTCCGTCGTCCATCGCCGCCACCCAGAGCCGCCCGCCGTCGTCGAAGCGGATGTTGTCGAAACGGGCCGCCGCGCGGGGCCCCGTCTCGGCGAACACCTCGCCGTCCGACAGGGTGCCGTCGTCCCGCACGTCGAAGACGCGGATGCGGCCGGCCCCGGTGTCGGAGACGAACAGCCGCCGCTCGTCCGCGGAGAAGACCAGGCCGTTCGGCGCACCGAAGCCGTCGGCGACGAGGCGGACCCCGCCGGTCGACGGGTCGACGCGGTAGACGTTGTTGGAGCCGATCTCACTCTCCGCGCGATGGCCCTCGTAGTCGCTGGTGATGCCGAAGTCCGGGTCGGAGAACCAGATCGAGCCGTCGGACCTGACCGCCGCGTCGTTCGGGCTGTTCAGGCGCTTTCCCTGCCAACGGTCGGCCAGCACCGTGACCGTCCCGTCGTGCTCGGTCCGCGTCACCCGGCGGTTGCCCTGCTCGCAGGTGACGAGCCGGCCCTCGCGGTCGAGCGTGTTGCCGTTGGTGTGCCCCGCGGAACGGCGGAAGACGCTGACGGCACCGGTCTCCTCGTCCCAGCGCAGCATCCGGTCGTTGGGGATGTCGCTCCAGATCACCTGCCGCCAGGCCGGCACGTAGAGCGGCCCCTCGGCCCAGCGGCAGCCGGTGTACAGGACCTCGAGACCGGCGTCGCCGTTCATGCACCGCCCCGCGCGGAACCGGTCGTCGAAGCTCTCGTACAGCACGGGGCGTTCGCTGGTCATGGGTGTCCCTTCCGGCCGGGGTGCCGAATGGGTTACGGCACACACGGACCCTAGCAATATGTCGTATGGTCTGAACGGGAGTTGACCGAACGGAGATGAGTGGACGCCATCGACCGCGCCCTGCTGGCGGAGCTCCAGCGGGACGCCACACAGTCGTACGCCGCACTGGGCGGGACCGTGGGCCTCTCGGCCGGCGCGGCCCACGAACGCGTCCGGAAGCTGCGGGAACGCGCCGTCATCCGGCGCACCGCGGCGGAGGTCGACCCGGCCGAGGTGGGGGCCGGGCTGTTGGCCTTCGTGACGGTCGAGTCGACCTCCTGGATGGGCGACACGGCGGCGGCCTTCGCCGCGCACCCGGAGATCCTGGAGGCCCATGTCGTCGCCGGCAGCGCTTCGGTACTGGTGAAGGTCAGGACCGCGACCACGGAGCAACTGCAAGACGTGCTGCGCCGGATCCACGCGATCGACGGAGTCAACGGCACCCGCGCGACGATCGTGCTGGAGACCCTGCTCGACCGCCCGGTCTCACCGCACACGCCCGGCCGGCCGTAGCCCGCGACGCGCGTGCCGGGCCGGCCGCCGGAGCACGGGAAGCATTCGAGCAACCGAACATTCGACCAACCGAACAAAATCAGTCACTCTTGGATAACGGTTGCTCACGATGGGTTGCACATGGGTCAGAGTTTGATGTATACACATCAATGCAAAATGGGGTCAGGGTAGCGAGGCCCGAGGGCACCCAGCGACGGCAACGTGGCCTCGCGCGTCTTCCGCGACCATCCACGGCGTGGGCGGCGGCACAGGGCACATGGCATCGCTGTGCATGCGCCGGTGGTCGCCGGTTGCGCCTTCTTCTGGAGGACCCCCCACATGCACTTACATCGTCATCGGCGGCCCCGTCTCCGGGCCGCCACGACTCTCGTGGCCGCCGCGTGTCTGGCGGCGTCCACTCTCAGCGCACATGCCGACACCCCTGACGCATCCACCCGCGCGGCGGCCGACAACCCCGCCTGGGGCAAGGAGTTGCCGCCCGCCGACGCACCCACCAGCCGCGCCTACGACCTGATCGTCGAGGACAACGCGAGCGGGTACACCCCGCGGGGCGGTGAGTGCTCCAAGGAGATCCACGCGCGGTACTGGACGTACGGGCCCGACGACAAGGTCTATCCGACCTGGCACCCGACCAGGGACGCGAGCGGCTGCACCTTCGGCCACGAGCACGGCGACAACCCGCGCGACTCCGAGCTGTTCTCCACGGCCGACTGGCCGGCCTTCGGCTACACCAGTGAGGTGATGTCCCAGAGCGGGCACGAGGGCGGCCACCGCCACGAGGACCACGTGGGGCACAAGGTCCTGTCGGTCAACAACGTGCAGGTGCGGGAGGGCGACAACGGCACCAGCGTTTTCCCCCCGACCACCGGCAACGTCATCGCGACGTGTGACGTGCTGCTGAAGTTCCACCAGGGCACCCACTCGCCGGACGCGTTCACCAACAACGTGCACGAGCTGATCTACAACAACAAGTGCACCGCCAACGGGCAGACCTTCGAGGCCCGCTACACCGCTCTGGTCCCGCTCGGGCGCCCGGGTGGCTTCGGCGCCACGGACTGCCCGGGCCCCGGTCTCGGCCAGGGCTTCAAGGAGGTCGGCCCCGCCGTCCCGGCGGACTCGCCGTCGGACACCAAGTCGCTCGGCCGGCTTCTCACCGACTCGGGCTGCGTACAGGCGATCAAGGAGGGCAAGACCCACTACGAGCCGCTGACGGGCACGTACATTCCGTTCGACGCCAATGACCTACACGAATTCTGGTTCGCCGACGTGACGGTGAGCACCTCGCAGCTGCGGTTCAACATCGCGCCGCTGTTCTACGTGCTCAACCCGAGCCGGTACTTCGACGCCAACAAGCCGAACAAGCTCGGCCGCTCGGTCGATCTCTGCTACTCGGAAAACCTTCCCGGCCAGTACTGCGACCAGGTCCGCCAGGCGGGCCAGAACATCCAGTGGGACGATCCGCGCTCGCCGTTCGACGGTGCGCTGCGCCAGTTCCGGCCGGGCACGTTCTCGGTGAGCAACAGCGGTCCGACGACCGTCTACACCGACGTGTACGGGCGCAACGCCTCGACCACGCCCTTCGAGGGCTCCATCGAGCAGTTCTTCTCGGGCAACAGCCCGTCCGGGATGTACGTCCGGGGCGCCACGCGGGACTGGGGCATGAACGACCAGGTCCACGCCCCGAACTGACCGAACCCGCGCGACCGGGGCGGACTGGGACCGCCCCCGGACTCCGGGCCCGCAGCGGACACGTCCGCTGCGGGCCCTTCGCCGTGCCGGCGTGGCCGGGCACCCCCGTAGAGGGCCGGACGCGCGGGTGTCGGGGCAGGACCGCCGTACTCCCGACGCACGTCTGATGACCAGGGGAAACACTCGTGACACCGTCGGTCCACGGCCTCATGTCGTACGTCCGTGAGCGTCGCCGGCGGCCGCGTGCGGCCGTCGGACACCGCCGGCCCCGCCCGCCACGTACCCGCGTGGCCGTGTCCGCGCCCGTCAGCGGGAGCCGCGGCCGCGATTCCCGGGCAGCCGGCAGTCGGTTCAGTCCGGAAAGGACGGCAGATGACACACAGTTCCCCGCACGGCCCCCCGCACAGACCGGTCGCCCCGGCGCGGTCCGGGCGCTCGCCGCGAGCGCTGCTGACCGCGCTGCTGGGGTGCGTGTTACCCCTGGCCTCGGCGCTGCTGCTGGCCGTCGCCCCGCCCGTGGCCGCAGCTCCGGCCGCGCAGCTGACCGAGGTCACCAACTTCGGCGACAACCCCAGCAACCTGCGCATGCACCTGTACGTACCGGACAACGTCCCCGAGAACCCGGCCGTCCTCGTCGCCGTGCACTACTGCACCGGCACCGGACCCGGCTTCTTCTCCGGCACCGAGTTCGCCTCCCTCGCCGACCGCCACGGATTCATCGTCGTCTACCCCTCCGCCACCCGCAGCGGCCAGTGCTTCGACGTCTCCTCCGCCCAGGCCCTCGAACGCGACGGCGGCAGCGACCCCGTCGGCATCCGCTCCATGGTCCGCCACGTCGAACAACACCACAACGCCGACCCCGACCGGATCTACGCCACCGGCGCCTCCTCCGGCGCCATGATGACCAACGTCCTCCTCGGCAACTACCCCGACGTCTTCCAAGCCGGCGCCGCCTTCGCCGGCGTACCCCACAGCTGCTTCGCCAACAACGACGGCTCCGGCTGGAACAGCGCCTGCGCAGGCGGCACCGTCGACCGGACACCGCAGCAGTGGGGCGACCTGGCGCGCGCCGCGTACCCCGGATACAGCGGCGAACGGCCCCGCATGCAGATCTGGCACGGCACCAACGACGACACCCTGCGCTACCCGAACTTCACCGAGCAGATCGACCAGTGGACCAACGTCCACGGACTGAGCCGGACCCCCGACTCCACCGACACCCCGCAGTCCGGCTGGACCCGCACCCGCTACGGCGGCACCGGCGACCAGACACCCGTCGAAGCCATCAGCATCCAGGGCGCCGGCCACAACCTGCCGCAGAGCGGCATGGCGGCCCGGGCCGTCACGTTCTTCGGCCTGGAC
>NZ_WHPN01000275.1 GCF_009735685.1 Streptomyces lycii
CCCCGGCCGTAGTCGCCGCCCCGGCCATCAGCAGTGCCTCCGCCCAGCGGTGGGCGATTCCGGCCGAGAGATGCGGATAGCCGTACGGTTCGAAGGCGGCGGCCGCCTCGGCCCAGCGCTCCGGGTCGTTCACCCCGCGGGCCCGCGCCAGCTCGGCGTCGAACCGCAGCGACCAGGCCCTCCAGATTCCCGCACGGCAGGCCAGCCCGCGTCCGGACGCGTGCAGCCGGTCCACCAGTGCCTGCCGCCGGGGCTCGTCGGTACCGGGCAGCCCGCGCAGGTCCCCGGCCAGCTCGGCGCCGCGGACCAACAGCGGCCAGACGTACGCCTCCTGGCCGAGCAGCGGCAGCAGGCCCAGCGCGCAGTCCAGCACCGCAAGGGCTTCGTCGAACCTGCCCCTCGCCGCGGCGGCGCGCAGCTCCGCGCCGGCCAGCGGGAGTTCGTACTGCGGCTCCATGTCGTTCTTGCCGAGGTGGCCGCGGCCCGCGGCGACCAGTCCGGGGACCAGGTCGAACTGTCCCCGGTCCAGCGCCAGCGTGGCGGTGTGCAGCTCGAACGACGCGAGCGTGCCGGCGCTGCGGGAGCCGTCGCGGTACCGCACGAGCACTGCCTCCGCCCGCTCCCACTCCCCCAGCGCCAGCAGTGCCTCCGCGAGGTTCGTGGCGGTGAAGCCCACGGAATTGTCCATGCGGTGCCGCCGGAGGACCTCGATGCCCCGCTCGGCCACCTCGACGGCTTCGGCGGTACGGCCCGTCTTGTGCAGCGCGTCGGCGAGGTTGCAGTGCACCCGGCCGAGCGCGCGGGGCGCCCGGACCCGCTCCAGCGTCTGCCGCACCGCGTACAGCTCGTCGATGCCCCGGTCGGCCTCGCCCGCGGCCACCAGCAGTCCCGCCAGCGTGATCCGCGCGAACAGGGCCACCTCCTCGGCACCGACGAGCCCGGCCAGCTCCACCGCCCGCTGCGCCATCGGCAGCGTCTCGGCGTCGGAGACGTGCAGGGCGTGCCAGGTGGCCGCGACGGCCAGCACGTCGGCGTGCACGGCCGACGGCGGAAGGCCGCGCACCAGTTCCTGGGCCCGGGCTATCTCCGCCCAGCCGTCGCCGCGGCCGAGCCCGATCATCAGCCGGGAGCGCTCCATCCAGAACCAGGCCGCGCGGACCGGGTCCTGCCGTTCGTCGATCAGCTTGAGCGCCTGTCGGCACAAGGCCAGCGAGCGTTCCCGCGATCCGTCCCAGCGGGCCGCCACCACGGCCTCGGCGAGCAGGTCCAGGAAGTGCAGATGGCGGCCCGGCCGGTCCGGACAGCAGCCGCAGGGCGGATACGAGTCGGCGTGGCCGATGTCCGGCAGCAGCTCACGCCGCTCCTCCGGCACCTCGTCCCACAGCTCCATGGCCCGCTCCAGCAGTCTGAGCTGCTCGGCGTAGGCATGCCGGCGCCAGGCCTCGCGGGCGGCCTCCAGCACCGCCGGGAGCGCCTTGGCCGCGTCGTGGGCGTAATACCAGTAGCTGGCGAGGCGGGTGGCGCGCTGCTCGGCCCGGACCAGGCCGGGGTCGGCCTCCAGGGCCTCGGCGTACCGGCGGCTGAGCCGGGAGCGCTCGCCGGGCAGCAGGTCGTCCATGACCGCCTCGCGGAGCAGGGCGTGCCGGAAGCGGTAGCCGTCGCCGTCGCCCGTGGGCACGAGGACGGCGGCGCCGACGGCCGCGCGCAGTGCGGCGATCAGCTCGTCGTCCGCGCAGCCCGTGACGGCGGCGAGCAGGTCGTACTCGACGGTGGCGTCGTGCGCCGCGGTGCGGACGATCCGCTGGGCGGGCTCGGGCAGCGCCTCGACCCGGACCAGCAGCAGGTCGCGCAGCGAGTCGCTGAGGCCGCAGGTGTCGTGGCCGCTGGTGGCCAGCTCCTCGACGAAGAAGGGATTGCCCTCGGATCGTTCGAAGATGCCGTCGGCGAGGACAGGGTCCGGCTCGGCGCCCCGGATCCCGGTGAGCTGGCGGCGCACCTCCTCGCGGCTGAGCCGGGGCAGCTCGATCCGGCGGACGGTGCGCAGCCGGTCCTGTTCGGCGAGGAACGGGCGCAGCGGATGCCGCCGGTGGATGTCGTCGGCGCGGTAGCTGGCGAGCAGCACGACGCGGGCGCTCTGGAGGGACCGGAAGAGATAGCCGAGGAGTTCGCGGGTGGAGCGGTCGGCCCAGTGCAGGTCCTCGATGACGAGGACCAGGGTCCGGGTCTCGGCGAGGCGCTCCAGCAGCCGGGCGGTCACCTCGAAGAGCCGGGCGCGGCCGCCCTGGTCGTACGGATCCCCGGCGGCGCTCACCGCGCCGCCCGCGCCCGGAGCGGCGGGCCCGGGCAGGGCGTCCGGCCCGGCCACGTCGGGCAGCAGCCGGGCCAGGTCGGCCTCGCGGCCCGCTGCCGCCTGCTCCAGCTCGCCGCCGAGCTGCCGGTGCAGGGCGCGCAGGGCGGTCGCGAAGGGGGCGAACGGCAGGCCGTCGGCGCCCAGTTCGAGGCAGCCGCCGACGGCGGCGGCCGCGCCGTCCCGCCGGGCGACGGCGAGGAACTCGTCCAGCAGGCGGGTCTTGCCCACACCGGCCTCGCCGCCGACGAGGACGGCCTGCGGCTCCCCCGTCGTGGCACGGGCGAGCGCCGCGGTGAGGGTCGCCAACTCCTCGCCGCGGCCGACGAACACGGGACTGACCGATCTGCTCTGCACGTCCCCCAGCATTCCATCGGGGTACGACAGCGCGGCACCGCTTTTCCCGGCGGCGGCCGGCGGTGCGGGGGCGGGCGGGACGGCGACGGGCCGGGAGCCGGGGCCGGAGACAGGTCGGGAGACAGGTCGGGAGACAGGGCGGGGAACGCGGCTGGAAGAGGCGATCGGGGCGGAGCTGGGGCGGGAAGAGGCGATCGGGGCGGGGGCGGGACGGGCGGAGACCGGCGGGACGGGGGCCGGTGCCGTGTCCGGCACCGGCCCGGCCGTCTCAGGCCCGGGCGGCACGGGCGGACCCGCTTCCCGTCCGGGCTCCGGACCCCCGCGCGCTCACCCGCCCTTCCCGTTCCCCGCCCCGCCCACCGCGGGACCGGGCGGCGCGGCGGGCGGCGGCCACCTCGCGGGCGAGCCGGTGTTCGCCGGCCTCCCGGAGCAGCTCGGCCCGGCGCATCTCGTGCAGTGCGTACTCGAACATCGTGGTCTCCTGGTGGACGAAGGTTTCTCCGGCGCTGCCAGCTTCGTCCGCCGGGTGGTCCCGGGGCATCGGGAGACCGCCCGATCTTCTCCGGGCCGGGGGCCTCAGACCGGCGGACCCGTCCGGGCGCCGGATACCTAGGGGCATCGTGTGCCGCCTCCGGATGCCGTGGCGAAGGCCCGTTCCGCGCCCCCGGACCCCTCAGGAGGCGGGCGCCGGGTACTCGACGGGGCGTACCTGTTGCCGCAGGACGCCAAGGACGCCCGAGGACCCCAAGAACGGCGAGGACCCCAAGAACGGCGAGGACCCCAAGAACGGCGAGGAGGCCGAGGACGCCGAGGAGGCCGAGGAGGCCGAGGACGGCGGCAAGCGGGCCGCCGTCATCGGCCGCACGAGCGTGGACTCGGGCATGTGCCGGGGCAAGCCGGCCGGCTCCTGGGCCGGCCGGCTCCAGGCTCCCCGGCATCGGGTTGCGCTTCAGGGGCTCGTACGGCTCGTACGGCTGGAACGAGCAGCCGTACCGGCGGGCGAGCCGACCGGTCGCGGTGCGGCCCGCCCCCGCGGTCCCGCTCCGGGCGTTCCCCGGTGCCGGACGTTCCGGTGCCGGGCGGCGGCTCACGTCCGGTCGCGGGCCGCGGCCGCCGGCCGACCGTCAGGTCTGGGTCCGGCTCCCGGCCGCCGCGGGCTCCCCGTCCTCCGGACCCCGCTGCTCCGGTACGGCACCGTGCTCCGCCCCGGACGCGGGTACCGGCACGGGCACGAGCCCCGGCGCGGCCCCCCGGGCCGGTGCGGCCTCCCGGGCCGGTGCGGCCTCCCGGGCCGGTGCGGCCTCCCGGGCCGGTGCGGCCTCCCGGGCCGGCCCCGGTTCGGTCACCGGGCCCGGCTCCGGCTTCCGCTCCGGCTTCCGCTCCGGCTTCAACTGCGGCTCCGGCTCCGGCTCCGGCGGTTCGATGCTGATCCGGGGCAGCAGCGCGTCCAGCCGGCGCGGAAGCCACCAGTTGGCTCCGCCGAGCAGATGCATCAGCGCGGGCACCAGCAGCGTACGGAGCACGAACGCGTCGAGGGCGACGGCGGCCGCGAGCCCGATGCCGAACATCGCGATGATCCGGTCACCGCTGAGCACGAAGGCCCCGAACACGGCGATCATGATGACGGCTGCGGAGTTGATCACCCGGCCGGTCTCGGCGAGCCCGACGCGCACCGCGACGGCGTTGTCCCCGGTCCGCCGCCACTCCTCGTACATCCTGCTGACCAGGAAGACCTGGTAGTCCATGGAGAGCCCGAAGAGCACCGAGACCATGATCACCGGCAGGAACGGTTCGATCGGCCCGCCGCTGCCCAGTCCGAGTGCCCCGAGCCCCCAGCCCCACTGGAAGACGGCGACGACGACACCGAAGGACGAGGCGACGGCCAGGACGTTCATGACGGCGGCCTTGAGCGGGATGCCGACGCTGCGGAAGGCGAGGAGCAGCAGCACGCTGCCGCAGCCGATGACGGTCGCGACGAACAGCGGCAGCTTGCCGGTGACGACGTCGGCGAAGTCGTCGTAGCCCGCGGTGACGCCGCCGACGTGGGTGTCCAGCGAGGTGCCGTCCTGCGCGGCGGGGAGCACGTCGGTCCGCAGCCGCTCGACCAGTTCGGAGGTCTCCGGGTCCTGCGGGGCGGACTCCGGGACGACGGTGAGGACGCCGGTGCCGCCGCCGGGGTCGACGGCCGCGCCGGTCACCCGCGCGACGCCGTCGGTGTCGCGCAGCGTGCCGGACAGTTCGTCGAAGGCCTGCCGGTCCGCGGCGCCGCCGATCTCGGAGACCAGGGTCAGCGGGCCGTTGGCGCCGGGGCCGAAGCCCTCGGCGAGCAGGTCGTACGCCTGCCGGGTGGTCGAGGAGGGCGGGTGGTTGCCCTGGTCGGCGGTGCCGAGCCGGAGGCCGAAGGTGGGCAGCGCGAGGACGACCATGACGGCGACGGCGACGACGCCCAGCAGCTTGGGGTGGCGTTCGACGAAGTGGGACCAGCGGGCGGCGGCCCCGTGGTGCCGTTCCCGGCGCGGGCCGTGCTCGGCGAGCCGGCGGCGCTCCCGGCGGCCCAGCGCGCGCCGCCCGATCACTCCGAGCAGGGCGGGCAGCAGGGTGACCGAGGCGGCAACGGTGAGCAGGACGGTCAGCGACGCGGCGATCGCCACGCCGTTGAGGAAGTCGAGGCGCAGCACGAGCATGCCGAGCAGCGCGATGCAGACGGTGGCACCGGCGAAGGCGACGGCCCGGCCGGAGGTGGCGACGGCGCGCTCGGCGGCCCGGCCGACCGACAGCCCCTCGCGGAGGCCCCGGCGGTGCCGGGTGACGATGAACAGGGCGTAGTCGATGCCCACGCCGAGTCCGATCAGTGCCCCGAGCATGGGGGCGAAGTCCGCCACGGTCATGGTGTGGCCGAGCAGCCCGATGGCGAGGGTGCCGGTTCCGGTGGCGACGAGAGCGGTGGCGATGGGCAGGGCCATGGCGGCGAGGGAGCCGAACGCGAGGAAGAGAACCACGGCCGCGGCCAGCACGCCGACGATCTCGCTGGTGTGTCCGGAGGGCTTGCCGGTCTGCTCCACGGAGGAGCCGCCGACCTCGACGCGGAGCCCGTCGCCCTCGGCTTCCTGCACGGTGTGCACGAGCCGCTCGACGTCCTCAGGGGCGACCTCGCCGGACGGCGCGGTGAAGGCCACGGTGGCGTAGGCGGTGTGCCCGTCGGGGCTGATCCGGCCGGTGTCCGCGGCCCCGTACGGCCCGGTGACGGAGCCGACGCCGGGGAGTTCCGCGGCCTCCTCCAGGGTCTGCGTCATGCGCTGCTCGACCCCGGCGGCCTCGACGGTGCCCCGGTCGGTGTGCCAGACGACGGTGTCGCGCCCGCCGTCCTGGCCGGGGAATGCCTCCTGGACGAGATCGGCGGCCCGGCCCGATTCGGTGCCGGGGACGCCGTAGTCGTCGGAGTACGCGGAGCCCGCGACGGCGGAGGCCGCGGCGGTGCCGCCCAGAGCGGCGAGCCAGAGCAGGACGACGAGAAGGCGGTGGCGGACGCACCAGCGGGCGAGTGCTGCCATGAACGGGGACTCCCTGAGTCACGTGGCGTGGCTCTCCTCGGGAGTGCGGCCGACGGTGGCAGCGGCCCTCAAAGAACGCGAGCAACGCTGTCCACTTTGACACCATATGGTGATCGACAGGACTTTTCGTGGGTTTCCTCACACGGGGCGCTCACCGGCACCGCGGGAACACCACGGGGCCGGCGCGTCCGTATCGGCGTACGGCCGCGCCGGCCCCGGTGGGGGACGGCTGTCGGTGACCGCTGCCTCCCACCGGGGAGACGGCTGTCGGTGACCGCTGCCTCCCACCGGGGAGACGGCTGTCGGTGACTGCTGTCGGTGACTGCTGTCGGTGACTGCTGTCGGTGACTGCTGTCGGTGACTGCTGTCGGATCACGATCGCCGGGTGACGACCGCCGGGTGACGACCGCCGGACGACGCCCCCGGGTGACGACCTCCGGACGCCTGCCGGACGACGCCTGTCCGCGCCCGCCGTCGGGGACGGCCGAACGTGACGGACCCGGTGACGGACTCCGGTGACAGCGGCCGGGGACGGACGCCGGGGACGGCGGTCAGTCCTGCGGAGCGAGCCGCTCCAGGATCAGCTCCCGGACCCGCGCCGCGTCCGCCTGGCCGCGGGTCGCCTTCATGACCGCGCCGACCAGCGCGCCCGCCGCCGCGACCTTGCCGCCGCGGATCTTGTCGGCGACCGCGGCGTTGCCCGCGATGGCCTCGTCGACGGCCGCGGTCAGCGCGCCCTCGTCCGAGACGACCTTCAGGCCGCGCTTCTCCACGACCGTGTCCGGGTCGCCCTCACCCGCGAGCACGCCCTCGATCACCTGGCGGGCCAGCTTGTCGTTGAGCGAGCCCTCGGCGACCAGCGCCGAGACCCGGGCGACCTGCTCCGGGGTGATCGGCAGCGCGGACAGCTCGGTGCCGTCCTCGTTGGCGCGCCGCGCCAGCTCGCCCATCCACCACTTGCGGGCCTGGTCGGCGGGCGCGCCCGCCTCGATCGTGGCGAGGATCGGCGGGATGGCGCCGGCGTTGAGCACCGACTGCATCTCGTGGTCCGAGATGCCCCACTCCGCCTGGAGCCGCTGCCGCCTCACACGCGGCAGCTCCGGCAGGGTCTCCCGCAGCTCCTCGACCCACTCCCGGGACGGGGCGACCGGCACCAGGTCCGGCTCGGGGAAGTAGCGGTAGTCCTCCGCCTCCTCCTTGACCCGGCCGGAGGTGGTGGAGCCGTCCTCCTCGTGGAAGTGGCGGGTCTCCTGGACGATCACGCCGCCGCCGGAGAGGACGGCCGCGTGCCGCTGGATCTCGAAGCGTGCGGCGCGCTCGACGCTGCGCAGCGAGTTGACGTTCTTCGTCTCGGAGCGGGTGCCGAACTTCGCCGTGCCGTGCGGCCGCAGCGAGAGGTTGACGTCGCAGCGCATCTGGCCCTGCTCCATGCGGGCCTCGGAGACGCCCAGCGCCTTGATCAGCTCACGCAGCTCCGCGACGTAGGCCTTGGCGACCTCCGGGGCCCGCTCGCCCGCGCCCTCGATCGGCTTGGTGACGATCTCGATGAGCGGGATGCCGGCCCGGTTGTAGTCGAGCAGCGAGTGCGAGGCGCCGTGGATGCGGCCGGTGGCGCCGCCGACGTGCAGGGACTTGCCGGTGTCCTCCTCCATGTGGGCGCGCTCGATCTCGACGCGGAAGACCTCGCCGTCCTCCAGCTGGACGTCCAGACAGCCGTTGAAGGCGATCGGCTCGTCGTACTGCGAGGTCTGGAAGTTCTTCGGCATGTCCGGATAGAAGTAGTTCTTCCGGGCGAAGCGGCACCAGGAGGCGATCTCGCAGTTCAGCGCGAGGCCGATGCGGATCGCGGACTCGACACCGGTCGCGTTGACGACCGGCAGCGAGCCGGGGAGTCCGAGGCAGGTCGGGCAGGTCTGCGCGTTCGGCTCGGCGCCCAGGGCGGTGGAGCAGCCGCAGAACATCTTGGTCTTGGTGCCCAGCTCGACATGGACCTCCAGGCCCATGACGGGGTCGTAGGCCGCGAGCGCGTCCTCGTACGACACCAGTTCAGTGACGGTCACTTCGAACTTCCCTCTCAGCCCAGCAGGACGTCGTCGTCGCCGAGGCGGCGCAGTTCGCGGACGAGGACGGCCACGCCGGTGACGATGGCGGCGGCGGAGACCGCGGCGTCGGCCAGCATCAGCAGGTCGTTCTCGCTGCGCGCCTTCCTCGCCTGCTTCACCACGCCCATCGCACCGAAGATCGTGGTGCCGATGGACAGATACGTGCCGGCCTTGGACTTCTTGAACCCCTTGGCCTTGGAAAAGTTGCTCACAGCGACGGTGCCTCCTCGAGCAGCGGGTGCCCCCAGCGTGCGGTGTACGCGGCCTCGACCGCGGCACCGACCCGGTAGAGCCGGTCGTCGGCCATGGCGGGGGCGATGATCTGGAGCCCCACCGGCAGGCCGTCCTCGGGTGCCAGGCCGCAGGGCAGCGACATGGCGGCGTTCCCCGCCAGGTTGGCCGGGATGGTGCACAGGTCGGCGAGGTACATCGCCAGCGGGTCGTCCGCGCGCTCGCCGATCGGGAACGCCGTGGTCGGGGTGGTCGGCGAGACGATCACGTCGACCTGCTCGAAGGCCTTCTCGAAGTCCTTCGAGATGAGCGTGCGGACCTTCTGCGCCGAGCCGTAGTACGCGTCGTAGTAGCCGGAGCTGAGCGCGTACGTGCCGAGCATGATGCGGCGCTTCACCTCGGGGCCGAAACCGGCCTCTCGGGTGAGGGCCGTGACGTCCTCGGCGGACCGCGTGCCGTCGTCGCCGACCCGCAGGCCGTAGCGCATGGCGTCGAAGCGGGCCAGGTTCGAGGAGCACTCGGACGGGGCGATCAGGTAGTACGCGGCGAGCGCCAGGTCGAAGGACGGGCAGGAGATCTCGGTGACCTCCGCGCCCAGCGAACGCAGCAGGTCCACGGACTCGTTGAACCGCTGCATCACGCCGGCCTGGTAGCCCTCGCCGGCGAACTCCTTGACGACGCCGACGCGCAGGCCCTTCACGTCGCCGTTCCGCGCCGCCTCGACGACCGGCGGCACCGGGCGGTCGATGGACGTGGAGTCCAGCGGGTCGTGCCCGGCGATCACCTCGTGCAGCAGGGCCGCGTCGAGCACCGTACGGGCACAGGGGCCGCCCTGGTCGAGGGACGAGGAGAAGGCGACCATGCCGTAACGGGAGACGCCGCCGTAGGTCGGCTTGACACCGACCGTGCCGGTGACGGCCGCGGGCTGGCGGATGGAGCCGCCGGTGTCCGTGCCGATCGCGAGCGGCGCCTCGTACGCGGCGAGCGCGGCCGCCGAACCGCCGCCGGAACCGCCCGGGATACGGGTCAGGTCCCAGGGGTTGCCGGTCGGGCCGAACGCGCTGTTCTCCGTGGAGGAGCCCATCGCGAACTCGTCCATGTTGGTCTTGCCCAGGATGACGACGTCGGCCGCCTTGAGCCGCTTCGTCACCGTCGCGTCGTACGGCGGCAGCCAGCCTTCGAGGATCTTGGAGCCGACCGTGGTGGGGACGCCCTCGGTGGTGAAGATGTCCTTCAGCGCGAGCGGCACACCGGCCAGCGGGCCCAGCTGCTCGCCCCGCGCCCGCTTCTCGTCGACGGCGCGCGCCTGGGCGAGCGCGCCCTCGCGGTCCACGTGCAGGAAGGCGTTGACCTTCTCGTCCACCGCCTCGATCCGCGCCAGGTGCGCCTCGGTGACCTCCACGGCGGTGACCTCGCCGGAGGCGATCAGCGCGGCGGTCTCGGCCGCGGTCAGCCTGATCAGGTTCTCGGCCATGTCAGTCCTCCCCCAGGATCTGCGGCACCTTGAAACGCTGCTGCTCCTGCGCGGGGGCCCCGGAGAGCGCCTGCTCGGGGGTCAGTGACGGACGGACCTCGTCCTGTCGCATGACATTGGTCAGCGGCAGGGGGTGCGAGGTCGGCGGTACGTCCTCGTCGGCCACATCGGAAACGCGGGCGACCGCGCCGATGATCACGTCGAGCTGTTCGGCGAAGTGGTCGAGCTCTTCGGCCTTCAGCTCAAGACGTGACAGCCGGGCGAGGTGGGCGACCTCCTCGCGCGTGATGCCAGGCATTCAGCGATCCTCAGGGTGAGTGTGTGGGTGTCCGGCCCAATCCTATGGCCGACGCCCACCCCGAGACGAAAGGGTTCCGGCGGCGGCCCGGGACCTGCGGCGGACCGGCTGCTCCCGGGCGCGCCTCTCGCGGGCGCGCGCGTACCGCGGCCCGCGGCGGCGGGGGCGGGTCGGTCCGGGATTCCGGGCGGGGCGGGTCCGGGGTGTGGGGACGGGGGGTACGGGAGCGCGGGGTACGGGGCCCGGGGCGAGGTCGGCTTCAGAGTGCGGGTCCGCGGGTCGGCTCCGGAGTCCCGGGGGCGGGGCACGGGTCGGGTCCGGGGTGCGGAGATACGGAGATACGGAGATGCAGAGATACGGAGGCGCGGGCAAAATCGGCGCCGGAGACCGGGTCCGCGGGCCGGCTCAGGAGTCCCCGGTCCGGGGTCCGGGGTCCGGGGTCCGGGGTCCGGGATCGCGGCGGTGCGCGCCACGGCTCACGCCCGGGGGCGCGGGCGCCGGATCCGCCGGGCGGTTAGTTGACGGGCTGGCCCGAGGACCGCGGCCGGTCGGCGTTGCCCTTCGTGCCGCCGTGCGTGCCGCCGTGCGCGCTGCCGTGCGTGTTCCCGTTGCCGTGCCCGTTCGCGGGAGCGGGGCCCGCGGCCGGGCCGAGTTCCGGCCGGACCGCACGCTCCAGGCGCGCGGGGGCCGCCGCGGCCGCCGCCTGCCCCGGCCCGGCGGCCGCCTCCCGCAGCCGGAGCCACGCGGTCGTCTCGTCCGGCGGCATCGCCGCGGCGACCAGCCATCCCTGCACGGCGTCGCAGCGCAGGTCCCGCAGCCGCTCCCAGGTCTCGTCGTCCTCGACTCCCTCCGCGACGACGAGCAGGCCCAGCGAGTGCGCCAGGTCCACGGTGCAGCGGACGATCTCGGCGTCCTCGGCGTCGATCGCGAGCCGGGCCACGAAGGAACGGTCGATCTTCAGCTCGCTGACCGGCAGCCGCCGCAGATGGACGAGCGAGGAATAGCCGGTGCCGAAGTCGTCGAGCGACATCTTCACGCCGTGCCCGGTCAGCGCGGCGAGGGTGTCGGCGGCGCGCTGCGGGTCCTCCAGCAGCACATGCTCGGTGATCTCCAGCTGGAGGGCGCCGGGCGGTACGCCGTGCCGGGCGAGCCGGGCGGCCACCGATCCGGCGAACCCGGGCGTGTGGACGTCGCGCGGCGAGACGTTGACGGCCACCGGCGCCATCAGCCCCGCGGCCCGCCAGACGGCGACCTGCGCGAGGGCCGTCTCCAGGACGTACTCCGTGAGATGCGGCATCAGGCCGGAGGACTCGGCGATGGCGATGAACTCGTCCGGGCTGACCCGGCCGCGCTCCGGATGCACCCAGCGCACCAGCGCCTCCAGCCCGCGCACCCGGCCGTCGAACCCGACCTTGGGCTGGTAGTGCAGCTCGACGTCACCCGCGTCCAGGGCCCGGCGCAGATCGCCCAGCAGCCCGAGCCGGTCGGGCGTGTTGCCGTCGCGCTTCGCCTCGTAGACCTCGCAGCCGCTGCGGTCCCGCTTGGCCTGGTACATGGCGACGTCCGCCCGGCGCAGCAGGTCCTCGGCGTCCAGCGCGTGGTCGGGGAACACGGCGACCCCGGCGCTGGCCTCCAGCACCAGGTTGAGCCCGTCCAGGTCGAGCGGGGTGCTGAGGGAGGTGGCGAGTTCGCGGGCCATGCGCTGGGCACTGGTGATGGAGTCGGTGGCGGGCAGCAGTACGGCGAACTCGTCACCGCCGAGCCGAGCGGCCTCGGCGCCGCTCGGCAGGGCGAGCCGGAGCCGGTCTGCGATCTGCAACAGCAGCCGGTCACCGGCGAGATGGCCGAGGGTGTCGTTGACCGAACGGAAGCGGTCGAGGTCGATCAGGACGAGCGCCGCCCGGCCGCCGACCCGCTCGGCGTCGTCCAGCGTGGTCCAGGCGCGCTCCAGCAGCCACTGCCGGTTCGGCAGCCCGGTCAGCGGGTCGCGCAGCTGCTCCTCGGCGCGGGCCCGGGCGATCCACAGGGTGGAGTCGAGGGCGATCAGCGGCACGGCGAACAGCGGCAGCAGCACCGGGAGGTCGATGGCGACCACGCAGATGAGCGGGGCGATGCCGAGCAGCGCGACCCCGACGAGGGCCTGCCGCAGCATCGCGGTGCGGGCGACGCTGGGCAGGCTGCCCGCGCGCGGCGCGAAGCAATACCAGAGCAGCAGCCGGGTCACCAGCAGATAGGTGAGGGCCGCGGCGAACAGCTCGGGGAGCACGAGCAGGTCCCAGCTCTCCGGCTTCCACGGGTGCTCGACGGACGGGGCCTCCCCGCAGAGGGAGAGCACGAGCGCCGCGGCCGCGATGCCGTGGATGTCCACCGCGCCGTGCAGCAGTCCGAGCCGCCAGCGCTGATGTCTCGCGGCGCTCACCAGCACCACGACGGCGAGGCTGACCAGAACGGCCGGGACCCAGCCGTAGAGGAGCAGCACGGCCAGGGTCAGGGCGGCGCCGGAGCCCGTACCGCCCCACCAGCGGTCCCGGCCGAGCGCCACCAGATGGCCGACGATGATCCCGGTGAGGATCGCCAGCGACCAGCCGACGGTCCCGGTCGGGAAGAGCGCCCGGCCGCTGACGAGCACATGGAAGACGCCGGCGGCCAGCACGAGGCCGGCCGCGGCGACAACGGCCGTCGGCAGCGGCCCCGGCCCGGCGAACCGGCGCAGCCGTGTCGCCGGATCGGCACTGTCGGTCGGTTTCATTCCCGTCCCTCTCACAGCCGGCGGTGCCTGTGCCCCGTCGGGGCGCCGGACCGGAGCGGAACATGGCCGGGCCCCCGCGCGGCACCGTCGGGGTGCCACCGCGTTCGAGATCCCACCACGCAGCTGTGCACGGCAGGCGCACACCCTCAACAGTAGGCTGCCCAGCAGGAAGACGGACAACGATCCGAAGTGGTTGCCCGAATGCGATCCCGCCATCCTGAACGCTCTGATATGCGTAAAAGAAGCGGCATGTGACGGCTATTCGGGGGACGCCAGTGCGATTTCCCTCGCCGCTTCGGGACCTTGTTCGAGCAGCACGGCGAAACCGTCCTCGTCGAGCACCGGCACCTTCGCCTGGACCGCCTTGTCGTACTTGGATCCGGGGTTGTCCCCCACGACGACGAAGGACGTCTTCTTGGAAACGGAACCGGTGACCTTGGCGCCGCGGCTCTGCAACGCCTCCTTGGCGCCGTCCCGGGTGTGCGACGCGAGGGTGCCGGTGACGACGACCGTGAGCCCTTCCAGCGGCCGGGGACCGCTCTCACCAGCGCTTTCCTCTTCCATCCGGACTCCGGCGGCGCGCCACTTCCGCACGATCTCGCGGTGCCACTCCTCCGCGAACCACTGCTTGAGCGAGGCCGCGATGGTCGGGCCGACGCCCTCGGTGGCCGCCAGCTCCTCCTCGTCCGCCTCGGCGATCCGGTCCAGCGAACGGAACTCACGGGCCAGCGCCTCGGCGGCGACCGGCCCCACATGGCGGATGGACAGCCCGGTGATGACGCGGGCCAGCGGCCGTTCCCGGGCCGCCGCGATGTTCTCCAGCATGGCCACGGTGTTCTTCTTGGGCTCGCCCTTCTGATTGGCGAAGAATGTCACGACCTTTTCCTCGCCGGTCTCCGGATCGCGCTTGGGCAGACCCGTGTCGGGGTCGAGGACGTAGGACTTGATGGGGAGGAGCTGCTCCAGCGTCAGGTCGAACAGGTCCCCCTCGTCGCGCAGCGGCGGCTCGGCGGGCTCCAGCGGCTGGGTGAGCGCGGTCGCGGCGACATAGCCGAAATTCTCGATGTCGAGCGCCTTGCGGCCGGCCAGATAGAACACGCGCTCCCGCAACTGCGCCGGGCAGGCCCGGGCGTTCGGGCAGCGCAGGTCGATGTCGCCCTCCTTCATGGGGCGCAGCGGCGTGCCGCAGTCGGGGCAGTCCGCCGGCATCACGAACTCCCGTTCGCCGCCGTCCCGGAGGTCCGCGACCGGGCCCAGGATCTCCGGGATGACGTCCCCGGCCTTGCGCAGCACCACGGTGTCGCCGATCAGCACGCCCTTGGCCTTCACGACCTCCTGGTTGTGCAGCGTGGCGAACTCGACCTCGGACCCGGCGACGGTGACCGGCTCCACGACGGCGTACGGGGTGACGCGGCCGGTGCGTCCGACGCCGACCCGGATGTCGACCAGCTTGGTGTTCACCTCTTCGGGGGCGTACTTCCAGGCGATGGCCCAGCGGGGCGCCCGGGAGGTCGAGCCGAGCCGCCCCTGGAGCGGCACCTCGTCGACCTTGACCACGACGCCGTCGATCTCGTGTTCGACGGAGTGGCGGTTGTCGCCGTAGTGGTTGATGAACTCCCGCACCCCGGCCAGGGAGTCGACCACGCGGGCGTGCGGCGTCGTCGCCATGCCCCAGCCGCGCAGCAGCTCGTAGGCGTGTGACAGGCGGTCGATGTCGAAGCCCTCGCGGGCGCCGATCCCGTGCACCACCATGCGGAGCGGGCGCCCGGCGGTGACCTTCGGGTCCTTCTGCCGGAGGGATCCCGCGGCGGCGTTCCGCGGATTGGCGAAGGGGGGCTTGCCGGCCTCGACCAGGCCGGCGTTCAGCTCGGTGAAGCGCTCCATCGGGAAGAAGACCTCGCCGCGGATCTCGACCAGCGCCGGGATGTTCTCCCCCGTCAGCCGCTCGGGGATGTCGGCGATCGTGCGGACGTTCGGCGTGATGTCCTCGCCGGTGCGGCCGTCCCCGCGGGTGGCGGCGCGGGTGAGCCGGCCGTTCTCGTACGTCAGATTGACCGCGAGGCCGTCGACCTTGAGCTCGCACAGGAAGTGGTAGTCGCTGCCCTCCAGCTCCCGCGCGATCCGGTCGCCCCAGCCCTCCAGCTCCTCGTCGTCGAAGGCGTTGTCCAGGCTGAGCATCCGCTCGCGGTGGTCGACTGCGGTGAACTCCGTCTCGTACGACCCGGCGACCTTCTGGGTGGGGGACTCGAGCGTCCGCAGCTCCGGGTACTCCTCCTCCAGGGCTTCGAGGGAGCGCAGCAGCCGGTCGAACTCGGCGTCGCTGACGACCGGCGCGTCCCTGACGTAATACCGGAAGCGGTGCCCCTCGACCTCTTCGGCCAGCCGCCGGTGCTCCTCCCGCGCCTCCGCGGGCACGCCGGACCCCGTCTGTGCCACCTGCTCTTCACCGGCCACCGTCTGTCCTCCCGTTCGCCGTCACTCAGGGTTGTCCGCGAGGGATCTCGCCGCCCGGGCACCGTGCGCCAGCACATCCCGCGCGTAGGCCGGGGAGGCGCCCGCGAGACCGCACGCCGGGGTGATCACCACGGACTCGGCGAGAGTCCCCGGATCCAGCCCCAGCCTGCGCCACAGCGTCCTGACACCCATGACGCTACCGGCAGGGTCCGACAACGGGGCGTCCGTCCCCGGCACGATTCCGGCGAACAGCGCCGTACCGCCCTCGACGGCTTCCCCGACCTGCTCGTCGTCACGCTCCGTGAGCAGCGAGAAGTCGAACGAGATCCCTGCGGCCCCGGCCCGGCGCAGCAGCCCGAACGGCACGTCCGGCGCGCAGGAGTGCACCACGACCGGGGCGCCGTCCGCCGCGGCGATCACCTCGCGCAGCGCGCCCTCGGCCACCGCGCGGTCGACGGCCCGGTGCGTGCGGTAGCCGCTGGCCGTCGGCACCCGGCCGAGGAGCACGGCGGTCAGCGACGGCTCGTCCAGCTGGAGCACGGGAGCGGCTCCGGGCACCCTCCGCCGCACCTCCGCGAGATGCCCGCGCACCCCCTCGGCCAGCGACGCCGCCAGGTCCCGGCAGGCGCCGGGGTCGCCGAGCATCGCCTCGCCGCCGCGCCGCTCCAGCGCCGCGGCGAGCGTCCACGGGCCCGCGGCCTGCACCTTCAGCGCGCCCTCGTACCCCTGCGTGAACTCCTCCAGGGCGTCGAGGTCCTCGCCGAGCCACGACCGCGCACGGCGCGTGTCACGCCCCGGCCGGTCGCTCAGCCGCCAGCCGCTGGGCTCCACATGCGCGTACAGCTCCACCAGCAGCCCGGTGGTCCGGCCGATCATGTCCGCGCCGGGCCCGCGCGCGGGCAGCTCGGGAAGGTGCGGCAGCCGCTCCAGCGAACCGGTCACGGTCTTCGCCGCCTCCCGCGCGTCCCCGCCGGGCATCGAACCGACCCCGCTCGCGGCGGCGGGGCCCCAGCTGAACTTCTGCTTCTCGCTCACGCGGAAAGCGTACGGGGCGCCCGCCCCGCGACCGGGCGCCCCGCCCCCTGCCCCGTCCGACCGCGCCCGGCCGCGCCCGCCGCATCCCGGCCCGCTCCCTGCCCGGTGTGCGCCCGCCACGCTCCGTCACTGCCCGGCGCCGCTCTTGCCCGGCTGGGCCGGGCCGCGCCCCGTACCTGTGCTCCCGCCCGCGCTCCGGCCCGCCGGACGGACCGGCTCCGGCGCCTGTCCGGCCGTGGGCCGCTCCTCTCGTTCCCGATGGCTCAGGCGGCCAGCGCGGGCACGCCCGCCGGCGGGGGCTCCTCTCCCAGGACGAGTTCGAACCACACGCTCTTGCCGACCGCACCCACCGGAGGCGTGTCCTCCGGCGGGCCGTCCCCCCAGGAGTCCGCGAGCAGATCGAGGATCAGCAGCCCGCGCCCCCGCTCGGCCTCCGCACCCGGCACGTCCGGCGGCCCGGCGGCCGGACACACGGGCAGCCCGGCGCAGTCGTCCAGAACGCTCACCCTCAGCACGGGGTGCAGCCAGCGCAGCCGTACGACGGCGGGTCCGGCCGCGTAGCGCACGGCGTTGGTGGTCACCTCCGAGGCGAGCAGCTCGGCCCGGTCGGCGAGCACGCCCAGGCCGTGCGCTCCGAGCACGGCCCGCAGGGTGGTCCGGGTGATGCCGGGTCCCCGCGGATCCCTCGGGAAGCGGAGTTCGTACTCCCAGGGGCCGTGGAAGCCGATGGGTTCGGGCGAGGGCGGGAACTGCGGCCTTGGAGCGGTCTCCTGTCCGGGCACGTGCCGGGACTCGGTCCTCTTCTGCACGCGGACACCTCCTGGTGCGGGTGGTGGGTCGTGTGACGACTCACGGGCGGGTGGGCTGCCGGGTTCGGCAGCGGCCACACGACCCACGGCGTTTCGGCCGCCGCAGCTCTGCCGGTGGCATTGCCGCCGCACCGGGGCCGACAGGCCCTGTTCGGTCGGCGGTGCGCTTCCGCTCATACGCCGCTGTCGAGTGGCTCAGATCACACGCTAGCGTCCGCTCTATAACCCGTGCTACCGAAGTCACTTGAACGAGTTAACCCAAGAGCCCGCGCTGGACGGCCGGACGCGAGCCTCGGCAAACTGTGCGGGCACACAAGGAGTTGACCCATGGCCCCGCGGCACCACCCCACGATCCGGCAGCGACGATTCGGTGCCGAACTCCGCCGCCTGCGCGAAGGCGCAGGGCTCTCGGCGCCCGTGGCCGCGGAGCGTCTGGGCGCGGACCGAACCGTGATCTCCAACATCGAGGCGGGCCGGTTCGGCATCAGCGAAGAGCGGCTGCGGCGGCTGGCCAGCATCTACGAGTGCAACGACCCCGGACTCGTCGACGCGCTGGCCGCGTTGACCGGAGGACGCGGGAAGGGCTGGTGGGAGGAGTACCGGGGCAGGATTCCGCCGGACTTCCTGGACGTCGCGGAACTCGAGCACCACGCCGCCGGACTTCGGACGCTCCAGACCGCACACATGCCGGGCCTCTTCCAGACGGAGGACCACGCCCGCGCCCTGTTCGACCTCTTCGTGCCCGCCCTGCCCCGTCTGGAGGTGGAACTGCGGGTCGCCCAGCGCCTGGAACGCCACAGCGTCATCACCCGCGAGCCCGGCGTACCGTACGTCGGCCTGGTCCACGAGGCGGCGCTGCGCATGCGGATCGGCGGACGCCGCGTCGCCCGGGATCAGTTGGGGCGCCTCCTTGAAGAGAGCGAGCGGCCCAACGTCCGGCTCCTCGTGGTTCCGTTCACAGCCGAAGGGTTCCCCATGGCCGGGGACACGGTCATGTACGCGTCGGCCGCGAACCCGCACCTGGACACCGTCGAGGTGGACTCGCCGACCGGGGCGGTCTTCTTCGACTCCCCCACCCAACTGGCCAACTTCCGTCGGCGGCTGGACTTGGTCGAACAGGTGGCGTTGAATCCGAAGGCGTCGAGAGACCTCATCCTCGACATCGTCGGAGACCTGTAAGAGGTAGCCCTGTGCCGGCCGAGCTGAACTGGTTCAAGTCCTCGTACTCCGAGGCCGCGGGGAACGCCTGCGTGGAGGTCGCCGTCCGCGAGGACGACGGCATAGCGATACGGGACAGCGTCTTTCCCGAGCGGGTCCTGCGGACCAGCAGAGCGGGCCTCGCCGCCCTGGTCGCCGGGGTGCGGGACGGGCGGTCCGGACGGCTGCCGGGCTGAGCCCGGGCCGGTCGCCCGGCCCGGGCCGGAGCACGGTGCTCAGCCGCCCGGCCGCACCGACAGGTCGGTGATCTCCGCGTCGCGCGGCAGGTCCAGCGCCGTCAGGATCGTCGTCGCCACCGACTCGGGACTGGCCCAGCGCTTCGGGTCGTACTCCTTGCCCTCCTGCTGGTGCACCTTCGCCTGCATCGGGGTCGCCGTCCGGCCGGGGTAGACCGAGGTGACCCGGACACCGTTCTCGTGCTCCTCCGCGCGCAGGGAGTCGGCCAGCGCCCTGAGTCCGTGCTTGCTCGCCGCGTACGCCGACCACTGCGGGCTGGCGCGCAGCCCCGCGCCGGAGTTCACGAAGAGGACGTGCCCGCGCGCCGCCCTGAGCTGCGGCAGCAGCAGCCGGGTCAGCTCGGCGGGCGAGACGAGGTTGGCCGCGAGCTGCCGGTTCCAGTCCTTCGGTGTCAGCTGGCCGACCCCGCCGAGGTCGACCACGCCCGCGCAGTGCACGACCGAGTCGAGCCGCTCGGGGAGTTCCTGGTGGCTGAGCGCCCAGGACAGCTTCTCGGGGGCGCAGAGGTCGCCGACGAGGGTCCGCGCCCCGGGGTACGCCCGGCCCAGTTCCTTCGCCCGGCCCGCGTCCCGCGCGAGCAGCCACAGCTCGTCCCCGCGCTCGTCGAGCCGGCGGGCGAGCGCGGTCCCGATGCCGGAACCGGCACCGGTGATCAGATGTACGGCAGTCATGGGCCCAGCTTGCCTCATCCCGGTGAGGCGCCGGCTTCGGCGTGCCCGTGCGCCACGGCGACCCGGCCGGGCCCGGAGCCCGGAGCCACGGCGACCCGCACGTGCCGGGCCCGGCTCAGCGGCCGGGGGCGTTCTCCTCCAGATAGGCCAGCGCCGAGGCCCCGTCCTCCGCGAAGTACACCAGCTCCGCGAGCGGGCGGTGCAGGAAGCCCTCCTTGTCCATGCGCTGGAGCTGGATCTTCAGTCCGTCGTAGAAGCCGTCGGCGTTCAGCAGCACCACCGGCTTGTCGTGCAGGCCGTGCTTCTTCAGCTCCATGATCTCGGTCGCCTCGTCCATGGTGCCGGTGCCGCCGACCATGACGACTATCGCGTCGCCCCGGGCCAGCATCTCGGCCTTCCGCTCCGCGAGATCCCGGGCGACGATCATCTCGTCCACGCCGTGCCGTGCCGCGTGCGACAGGAACTCCACGGACACCCCGGACAGCCGTCCGCCGGCCTGCTCCACGCCGTCCGCCATCACCTTCATCAGCCCGACGTCCGAGCCGCCCCACACCATGGTGTGGCCGCCGCGGCCGAGCAGTGCGGCGAATTCCCGGGCCGGGGCGGTGTAGCGCTCGTCGAGTTCGGCGGCGGAGCAGAAGACGGTGATGTTCATGGCCGCAGCCTACGGACCGGCCCGCGCTTTCGGAATCCGGCCCGGGGACCGATGAGATTCCGCGGCCGCCGTCGTCAGTACGGGCAGGAAGCCCAACGACGAGGAGGCAAACATGGCCACCAAGGGATTCACCACCTGTCTGTGGTTCGACGGCCGGGCGGAGGAGGCCGCGAACTACTACGTGTCGGTCTTCAAGGACTCGAAGCTCGGCGGGATCGCCCGTTACACCGAGGCGGGCCCCGGGCCCGCCGGTTCGGTGATCACGGCCGAGTTCGAGATCAACGGCCAGAAGTTCGTCGCGCTGAACGGCGGACCCGAGTTCAGCTTCACCGAGGCCATCTCGTTCCAGATCTTCTGCGACGACCAGGACGAGGTGGACTACTACTGGGACGCGCTCACCGCCGACGGCGGCCAGGAGGTCCAGTGCGGCTGGGTGAAGGACAAGTACGGGGTGTCCTGGCAGGTCATTCCGTCCGGGTTCGTCGAGCTGGTGCAGGACCCGGACCCGGAGAAGGCCAAGCGGGCGACCGAGGCGATGATGAGCATGAAGAAGCTCGACCTGGCGGCGGTCCGCAGGGCGCACGCCGGGGAGTGAGGCGTACGGGGCCCGGGAGCACGCCTGCGCCCCCGGGAGGCCGGGTCTCACCGGCCGGGGTTCACGGTGGGGCGGCTTCCGGTCCGGGGGTCACGCAGGGCCGCTTCCGCTCCGGGGTTCACGGAGGCTTCCGGTCCGGGGATCACAAAGGGGCGCCTCGCCGTGCTCCCCGGCCGCACCCGTGAGGGACCGGGTCCGCGGTGCCGGGGCGGACCCACGGGTCCGCGGGCGGCACGCTCTCAGGCGGGGCGGGCCTCCGCCGGCCGGGCGCGCTCCGTCGTCGCGATCGTCGCCGAGCCCACGACGCGCGTGCCGTCGTAGAGCACGACCGCCTGGCCCGGGGCCACGCCGCGCACCGGCTCCGTGAACGTCACGTGCAGACCGCTGCCGTCGGGCGACTCCACCGGCTCGGCGCGGACCTCCGTCTCGCCGCCGTGCGCGCGCAGTTGCGCCGTGTACGTGCCGGGGCCGGCCGGCGGCGTGCCGCACCAGCGGGGCCTGATCGCGGTGAGGGCCGTGACGTCCAGGGCCTCCTGCGGGCCGACCGTGACGGTGTTGTCGACCGGGGAGATGTCCAGGACGTAGCGCGGCTTGCCGTCGGGGGCCGGGTGGCCGATGCGCAGGCCCTTGCGCTGGCCGATGGTGAAGCCGTACGCGCCCTCGTGGCTGCCGAGCCGCGCGCCCGACTCGTCGACGATGTCGCCCTCCGCCGTGCCGAGGTGCTTCGCCAGGAAGCCCTGGGTGTCGCCGTCGGCGATGAAGCAGATGTCGTGGCTGTCGGGCTTGCTCGCGACGGCCAGGCCGCGCCGTTCGGCCTCGGCGCGGATCTCGTCCTTGGTGGTGAGGGTGTCCCCGAGCGGGAACATCGCGTGCGCGAGCTGGCGCTCGTCGAGGACTCCGAGGACGTAGCTCTGGTCCTTCGCCGCGTCCGAGGCGCGGTGCAGCTCGCGGCTGCCGTCGTCCTTGACGACCACCGTCGCGTAGTGCCCGGTGCAGACCGCGTCGAAGCCGAGCGCCAGGGCCTTGTCCAGCAGCGCCGCGAACTTGATCTTCTCGTTGCAGCGCAGGCAGGGGTTCGGGGTGCGCCCGGCGGCGTACTCCGCGACGAAGTCCTCGACGACGTCCTCGCGGAAGCGCTCGGCGAGGTCCCACACGTAGAAGGGGATGCCGATCACGTCGGCGGCGCGGCGCGCGTCGTGGCTGTCCTCGATCGTGCAGCAGCCGCGCGCGCCGGTGCGGAAGGACTTCGGGTTCGCGGAGAGGGCGAGATGGACCCCGGTGACGTCGTGCCCGGCCTCGGCGGCGCGGGCGGCGGCGACGGCGGAGTCGACACCGCCGGACATGGCGGCGAGGACGCGCAGCCGGGTGCCGTCGCGGGGAGTGGCGGGTGCGCCGGGGAAGTCGTTCATAGCGGTACCAGCGTACGGGCCGGGGGCCGTGTTCCCCAACGCGATGCCGGATGCCCGGACGGCCACGGCGGCGGAGCCGGGCGTCCCCGGGCCGGGGGGCCGGGAGCGCAGTCCCGGCCGGGAGCGGAACAGCCGTGCCCGGTCGCACGTTGTGTGCAGCAGACAGCCGGCACACGGCAGCAGACGGAGCACAGGCACCCCGGCGAGCCCTCGCGCCCCGGGAACGAGCGCACAGGGGTTCGACGATGGTGGCACAGCAGACCCGCCCGGCCGGGCCGGGGCAGCGGGGGCAGCGACCCGGCGGGGGCGTCAGCCGGCGTGCCCTGCTGCTGGGCGGCGGGGCGGTGGGCCTGGGCGTCGCCGGCTACCTCGGCTGGGAGAACGCCCCCGACCGGCTGCGCTACCGGGTGCCCGGCGTCGACCGGCCGCGGGAGGAGGGCGCGGTCGACCACCCCGGCGCCGAGTGGATACCGGCCTCGGAGGAGAACTGGCGGCGCGCCGACCGGCCGTACGACTACGGCATAGACCGGGTCGTCGTCCATGTCCCGCAGGCGACGTACGCGATCACGCTGAAGGTCTTCAGGGACCCCGGGCACGGGGCGGCCTCGCACTACGTGGTGCGGTCGGAGGACGGGCACGTCGCGCAGATGATCCGCGAGCTGGACGTCGCGTACCACGCGGGCAACCGCGGCTTCAACGAGCGCAGCGTCGGCATAGAGCACGAGGGCTGGGTCGACCGGCCGGGGTATCTGACCGACACGATGTACGAGGCCTCGGCGCGGCTGGTCGCCGGGATCTGCGCCCGCTACGACATCCCGCGCGACCGCGAGCACATCGTCGGCCACGTCGAGGTGCCGGGCACCGACCACACCGACCCGGGCCCGCACTGGGACTGGGACCGCTACATGAGGATGCTGCGCGACGCGAAGGCGCCGGAACCGTCTCCGTCGGAGCCGGGCGGGACGGGCCGGGAGCGGCCCGCCCGCTGAGGACGCCCGCTAGCTCAGCCCCGCCGTCCGGGCCCGGTCCACCGCCGGGCCGATGGCCTCCGCCAGGGCCGCCACGTCCGCCTTCGTGGAGGTGTGGCCGAGCGAGAAGCGCAGCGTGCCCCGCGCCAGGTCCGGCCCCGTGCCGGTGGCGAGGACGACATGGCTGGGCTGGGCGACCCCGGCCGTGCACGCCGAGCCCGTGGAGCACTCGATGCCCTGCGCGTCGAGGAGCAGCAGCAGGGAGTCGCCCTCGCAGCCGGGGAAGGAGAAGTGCGCGTTGGCGGGGAGCCGCCCCGCCGGGTCCGGGTCGCCGCCGAGGATCGCGTCGGGCACCGCCTCGCGGACGGCCGCCACCAGCTCGTCGCGCAGCGCGCCGACCTCGCGGGCGAACTCCTCGCGGTGCTCCGCGGCGTACTTCCCGGCCGCCGCGAACGCCGCCGTCGCCGGGACGTCCAGGGTGCCGGAGCGCACCTGCCGCTCCTGCCCGCCGCCGTGCAGCAGCGGTACGGGGGCGTGGTCGCGGCCGAGCAGCAGGGCCCCGATGCCGTACGGGCCGCCGATCTTGTGGCCGGAGACGGTGAGCGCCGCGAGCCCGGAGCCGGCGAAGGAGACCTCGGTCTGGCCGAAGGCCTGGACGGCGTCGGCGTGCATCGGGATGCCGTGCTCGCGGGCGACGGCGGCCAGCTCGCGGACCGGCATGACCGTGCCGATCTCGTTGTTGGCCCACATGACGGTGACGAGCGCGACGTCGCCGGGGTCCCGTTCGACCGCCTCGCGCAGCGCGTCCGGGTGCACGCGGCCGAAGGAGTCGACGGGGAGGTGTTCGACCCGGGCCCCCTCGTGCTCGGCGAGCCAGTCGACGGCGTCGAGCACCGCGTGGTGTTCGACGGGGCTGGTGAGGATCCGGGTGCGGCGCGGGTCGGCGTCCCGGCGGGCCCAGTAGAGGCCCTTCACCGCGAGGTTGTCGGACTCCGTGCCGCCCGCGGTGAACACCACCTCGCTGGGGCGGGCGCCGAGCGCAGCGGCGAGCGTCTCCCGGGACTCCTCGACGGTGCGCCGGGCCCGCCGCCCGGCCGCGTGGAGGGAGGAGGCGTTGCCGGTGACGGCGAGCTGGGCGGTCATCGCCCGGACCGCCTCCGGCAGCATGGGGGTGGTGGCGGCGTGGTCGAGGTAAGCCATGGTGGGGGCAATTCTACGAGCCGGGCGGGGCGCCGTCGGCGGCGCGTACCCGGCGCGCGGGGGCGCACGCCGGGCAGCACGCTCGGCGGGGTCTCAGCCGCGCGGCGCGCGGGCCAGTTGCCGGGACTGCGCGACGAGGCGGTCCGCGCTGTCCCAGACCTCGGCGTCCTCCTCCAGGAAGCCGCCGGCGAGGTTGCGGGTGGTGATGGCGACGCGCAGCGGCCCGGGCGCGGGCCGGGCGCGTATGTGCGCGGTGAGTTCGATCGTGGGAACCCAGCCGGACAGGCCCAGGTCGAAGGCGGTCGGCGGCAGCGCGTCGACGGCCAGCAGCAGGGCCAGCGGGTCGGGCGCGCGGCCGTCGGCGAGGCCGAGCCAGCCGCGCATCCCGCCCCGCCCGGACGGCTTGCCGAGCGCCCAGCCGGAGGTCTCCGGGTCGAGCCGCACGTCGAGCCGGCCGGCGATCTCCGTGGTGCCGAGCATGGCCGCCACCTCGTCGGAGGCGCCGGAGGCGTCACGGGTGCCGAGGCATTCCTCGTACGGGGGCATCGACGGCGGCTTCGCGGAGGTGCGGACGTCGCCGGGCAGGGCACCGAGGTCGCCGTATCCGGCGATCACCCGCAGCCGCTCGACCTCGCTGCCGTCCTCGGCGAACTGCACGAGCGAGGCCTGGCCGGTGGACATGGTGCGGCCGGTGCGCACCACATCGGTGCGGATCCGGGCGGGGCCGGGACGGGAGGCGGTGAGGTAGTGCGCGGTGACGGTGAACGGGTCGGGGTGCGGCAGGGCCTCGGCGAGGGCCCGCCCGGCCAGCGCCAGCAGATAGCCGCCGTTGACGGCGCCGAAGATCGTCCAGCCCGCGGAGAGTTCCGCGTCGTGCACCCCCGGTCCGCGCGGGACCAGCGCGGTGTCCCGGTCGAACTCACTGTTCCCGATGGTCGTCTCTGCCCTTGCCTCTGACATGGGGTGCACGCTACACGGAAATTGTTACTGGCGGGTAGCCAGCAGGGGCCGCCCCCGTCTCACTCCCGTTCCGCCCGCGTCGAACTGCGGTTCCACGCCCTCGGGGCCCGCCAGCCGAAGCGCATCGCGCACAGCCGCAGCACGAAGGCCGTCGCCGCCGACAGGGCGCTGGTCACCGGATTCAGCGCGCCGAACTGGATGAGCAGCGCGCACATGCCCGCGCCCACGATCGCCGGCACCGCGTAGATCTCCCGGTCCCAGCGCAGCAGCGAGGGCACCTCGTTCGCCAGCACGTCCCGCAGCACACCTCCGCCCGCCGCGGTGACGACGCCGAGCAGCGCCGCGAACGGCAGCGCCAGCCCGTGGTCGTACGCCTTGGTGGTGCCGACGACGCAGAACAGCCCGAGCCCGGCGGCGTCGAACACCCCGACCGCACGGTTGATCCGCTCCACCTCCGGGTGCAGGAAGAACACCAGCACGGCGGCCGTCAGCGGAGTGATCAGATAGGCGAGATCGGTGAACGCGGCGGGCGGCACTGCGCCGATGATCACATCCCGGACCAGGCCGCCGCCGGTCGCGGTGGCCTCGGCGAGCACGACGATGCCGAAGACGTCGAAGTTCTTCCGTACGGCGAGCAGCGCGCCGGAGATCGCGAAGACGAAGACGCCGGCGATGTCGAGCGTGTGCAGCAGGGAGGGCGTGAACAGATCGGTGAGCACCCGGCAATTCTGCCGGGTGCTCACCGTGAGCCCGTTCGGCGCGGTCGCGCCCCGCCGGCCCCGCCCGGCCGGGTCAGTCCTTGGTGACCGCCGACTCGGCCGCCTCCGCGGCTTCGACGGTCTCCGCGGCTTCGCCGGTCTTCGGGGCTTCGCCGGTCTTCGGGGCTTCGCCCGCGTCCGTGGCTTCGTCGGCGTCCGCGGCTTCATCGGCCTGCACGGCGTCCCCGGCCTCCGGGGTTCCACCGGCCTCCGGCGTGGTGCCGGTCCCGGCGGTTCCGCCGCCCTGAGCCGTCTCCGCGGACTCCGCGGACTCCGCGGACTTGCCGCCCGTCCCGCCGGTCCCGGCCGTCCCGCCGGGCTCCGCTGTCTTCCCCGGCTCCGCGGCCCGGCCGGCCCGGCCGCCCGGGTCCGCCGTCCTCCCGTCGTCGGCCGGCTTCGCGGGCGCGGGGACCTCAGCCGGGGCCGTCTCCGCCTCCGGCGGCCTGACCGCTCCCGGCACCGTCTGCCGGACCGTGCCGGCCGCGATCTCCGCCGCGTAGTGGCAGGCCACCTTGTGCCCGTTGCCGGCGTCCTTCAGCTCCGGGCGCTCGGTGGCACACAGGGTGTCCTGCTTCCACGGGCAGCGGGTGTGGAACCGGCAGCCGGTGGGCGGCTTCGACGGCGACGGCAGATCGCCGGTGAGCAGGATCCGCTCCCGGGTGTCCTCGACCGCCGGGTCCGGGATCGGCACCGCGGACATCAGCGCCTTGGTGTACGGGTGCAGCGGCTCCGCGTACAGCGTGTCGCTGGGGCCCTCCTCGACCAGCCCGCCCAGATACATCACCCCGATGACGTCGGAGATGTGCCGGACGACGGCCAGGTCGTGGGCGATGACGACGTACGTCAGGCCCATCTGCTCCTGGAGTTCCTCCAGCAGGTTGATCACCTGGGCCTGGATGGAGACATCGAGCGCGGACACCGGCTCGTCGCAAATGATCACGTCCGGTTCCAGGACGAGCGCGCGGGCGATGCCGATGCGCTGCCGCTGGCCGCCGGAGAACTCGTGCGGATAGCGGGAGAGGGCGCCGGTGGGCAGGCCCACCTTGGCCAGGATCTCCCGGATCCTGGTGCGGCGCTCCTCGCGGTCCGCCCCGATGCCGTGCGCGGCCATGCCCTCGGAGAGGATCGACTCGATGTTCTGCCGCGGGTCGAGGGAGCCCAGCGGGTCCTGGAAGACCATCTGGAGACGGCGCCGCATCCCGCGCATCTCCTCGCCGGGGAGTTCGGCGAGGTTGGTGCCGTCGAGGACCACGTCGCCCTCGGTGATGTCGACCAGCCGCAGGATGGCGCGGCCGAGCGTCGTCTTGCCGCAGCCGGACTCGCCGACCAGGCCGTAGGTCTGCCCGGCCTCGACGGAGAGCGAGACCCCGTCGACCGCGTAGACGTGGCCGACCGTGCGGTCGAAGAGGACGCCCTTCTTGACCGGGAAGTGGACCTTCACCCCGTCCAGTTCGAGCAGGCTCATGAGGTGGCCTCCGTCTTCTCGAGCCCGGCGGTGCCGCCGGTGGTGCCGCCGGTGGCACCGGCACTGCCGGGCAGCACCGGGTTGACGCAGCGGACCTGGTGGCCGGCCGCCCGCGGCTCCGACAGCCCGGGGGTGCCGGCCAGGCACTCGAGGGTGTAGAAGTCGCAGCGCGGCGCGAAGGCGCAGCCGTCCGCCCAGGCGATGTTGTCGTTGATGGAGCCGCGGATCGGGTGCAGCGGCTCGCCGCGCGGCGCGTCGAGCCGCGGGATGGAGTTCAGCAGCCCGTGCGTGTACGGGTGCGTGGGCGCCGCGAACAGGTCGCGCCGGCCCGCCGACTCGACCACCTTGCCGGCGTAGAGGACGTTGACCTCGTCGCAGAGCCCGGCGACCACGCCGAGATCGTGGGTGATCATCAGCAGGGCGGTGCCCTCCTGGTCGACCAGTTCCTTGAGGAGTTCCAGGATCTGCGCCTGGATGGTCACGTCCAGCGCGGTGGTCGGCTCGTCGGCGATGAGCAGCCGCGGCGCGCAGGCCACGGCCATCGCGATGAGGGCACGCTGCCGCATGCCGCCGGAGAGCTGGTGCGGGTACTCCTTGAGCCGCCGGCGCGGGTCGGGGATGCCGACCCGGTCGAGCAGGCTCGCGGCCTCCTTGCGGGCGGCCTCGCCCTTCATCCCGCGGTGCCGGGCGAGGATCTCCGTGACCTGGACACCGATCGGCACGACCGGGTTCAGCGAGGACAGCGGGTCCTGGAAGATCATCGCGAGCTGGGAGCCGCGGAGGGCCCGCCGGCGCGACGGGCTCAGGCCGAACAGGTCCGTACCGTCGTACTCGGCACGGCCGCCGACCCGTACGCCGCGGTCCGGCAGCAGGCCCATCAGCGCGAGCGAGGTGACGCTCTTGCCACAGCCGGACTCGCCGACCAGGCCCACGACCTGTCCCTGGTCGACGGAGAAGGAGACCCCGGACACGGCTTGGACGTCGCGGCGTCCGCGTCCGGTGAAGGTGACGGTCAGTTCGTCCACGGAAAGCAACGGCTGCGTCATGTCGTCAACCTCGCAGTTTCGGGTCGAGGGCTTCGCGCATGGCCTCGCCGAGCAGGGTGAAGCCGAGAGCCGTGATGATGATCGCCACCGCGGGGTAGACCGCGAGCGACGGCGCGGCGTCGAAGTAGCTCTGCGCCTGCGCCAGCATGACGCCCCACTCGGGCACGGACGCGTCCGGGTTGCCGAGGCCGAGGTAGGAGAGCGCCGCGGCCTCGATGATGGCGGTCGCCAGGCTCAGCGTGGCCTGCACGATCACCGGGCTCAGCGAGTTCGGCACGATGTGCCCGAGCACGATGCGGCGCTTGCGCACCCCGAGCGCCCGGGAGGCGAGCACGTACTCCGAGCCGCCCTGGGCGAGCATCGAACCGCGCAGCAGCCGGGCGAAGATGGGGATCTGTACGACTCCGACGGCGATCATGACGGTGGTGAGGCTCTGCCCGAGCACCGCCGCGACGCTCACGGCGAGCAGCAGCGACGGGATGGCCAGCATCATGTCGATGAACCGCATGACGACGGAGTCGAACCGTCGTCCGGCCCGGCCGCCCAAGGTGCTGGCGGCACCGGCGGCGACGCCCACGGCGGCTCCGACGGCGAAGCCGAGCGCCGTGGAGACGACGCCGACCAGCAGCGTCTGCCGGGCGCCCTCCAGCATCCGGGAGAACTCGTCGCGGCCGAGGTGGTCCAGGCCGAGCCAGTTGCCGCCGCGGGGCCCCACGAAGACGTTCTGGTTGGGGAGCACGTCGCCGCGCCAGGTCTGCGCGATCGGCGAGTGCGGCGCGATCCACGGGCCGATGACGGCGATCACCACGAAGGCCGCGATGATGCAGGCGCCGATGACGGCCATCTTGCTGGCCCGCAGCCGGCGGAAGGCCTCCACCCACAGGCTGGAGCCGGAACTCGTCTCGGTCTGTGCGGTCAGCTCCGCGAGCCGGTCGATCTTCTCGGTCTTGGTGCTCATCAGTGCACCCGCACTCTCGGGTCAATGAGGTTGTAGGCCAGGTCGACCAGCAAATTGATGATCACGTAGGTCAGCGCGATGAACAGGATGAATCCCACGAGCACCGGATAGTCGCGGCCGTCGATGGCGGTACGGAGGAAGGAGCCGATGCCGCCGAAGGCGAACACGGACTCGGTGAGCACCGCGCCCGACAGCAGGCTTCCGGTGAGCAGGCCGACGGCGGTGACGACCGGCAGCATCGCGTTGCGCAGCACGTGCCGGCCGCGGATCACCCGCCGGTCCAGGCCCTTGGACTCGGCGGTGCGGACGTAGTCCTCGCCGAGCACCTCCAGCACGCTGGCACGGGTCATCCGGACGATGGTGGCGAGCGGGATCGACGCCAGCGCCAGGGCGGGCAGGATCAGGTGCATCACGGCGTCCCAGGACGCGTCCCACTCGCCGGTGAGGACCCCGTCGAGGACGAAGAAGCCCGTCACCTCCGTCGCGTTGATGCCGGTGGTCTGCCGGCCGAAGCTCGGGAACCAGCCGAGCTGCACGGCGAACACGGCACGGAGCAGGAAGGCCAGGAAGAAGACCGGGATGCAGATGCCCAGGAGCGAGCCGGACACGGCGGCCACGTCCAGCCAGCTGCCGCGGCGGCGGGCCGCGAAGTAGCCCAGCGGGATGCCCACCGCGACGGCGATCAGAATGGCGAAGAGAGCCAGCTCCACCGTGGCCGGGAACCGCTGGGTGAACTCCTCCCACACCGGCTGGCCGGTCTGCGACGACGTGCCCAGGTCCAGCTCGAACAGCCGCTTGATGAAGCGGCCGTACTGGACGTACAGCGGCTGGTCGAGCCCCAGGGCCGCCTCGATCCGGATCCGGTCCGCCTCGGTGGCCCGCTCTCCGAGCATGGCGGCCGCGGGGCCGCCGGGCAGCCGGTTGAGCCAGACGAACAGGAGTACCGACAGGCCGAGCAGTGTGGGTATGAGCTGCAGCAGTCTGCGTACGACAAGACGCAACACCCCGCGATACCCCTTTCTGGTTTCTGGCGATTCCAGCGTGTGTGACGCTTCTGACGGGTTGCGGATCCAGGTCCGCCCGGCCACCGTGTGCGCGTGGCCGGGCGGACCTGGACCTGTGAGTGGTCGCTCGTGGTTACTTGAGGGAGACCTCCGCGAAGTTCTCCTGCGTCAGCGGGGAGACCTTCGGCGGGTTGACGTCCTTGGCGAACGCGATCGCCGGCGGCGACGAGGAGACCGGGACGCCCGGGAGGAAGTCCATGATGACCTCGTTGGCCTTCTCGTACAGCGCGGTGCGCTTCTTCACGTCCGGCTCGGTCTCGGCCGCCTTCATGGCGTCGAAGACCTTGTCGTTCTTGAAGCCCCACTGCGTGTCGTAGCCGCCGAACCAGGTGCCGATGAAGTTGTAGCCGTCGTTGAAGTCACCGGTCCAGCCCATCAGGTACAGGCTGCAGCTGCCGCTCTGCGTGGAGTCCACGTAGTCCGGGTTCCACTTCATGGCGCGCGGCTTGACCTTGATGCCGGCCTTCTCCAGGTCGGCCTTCATCAGCTCGAACATGTCGGCGGGGGCCGGCATGTACGGGCGGGTGACCTCGGTCGGGTAGCAGAAGTCCAGGGTCAGCTTCTCCTCGCCGGCGTCGGCGAGCAGGTCCTTGGACTTGGCGGGGTCGAAGTCGTACGTCTTGACCTTGTCCGAGTAGCCCGCGACGGTGTCCGGCATGAACTGGGTCGCCTTGACCCCGCCCTCGGGCAGCTGCGTCTTGACGATGTGGTCCCGGTCGATCGCGTGGGCGATCGCCTCCCGGACCTCCTTCTTCTGCAGGACCTTGCTCTTCTCCTGGTTGAAGCCCAGATAGAAGATGTTGAAGACATCGCGGGTCGGGACCTGGAAGCCCTCGTTCTCCAGCGTCTTCACGTCGGAGGGCGCGACCAGGTCGTAGCCGTGGATGTCCCCGGCCTGAAGCGCCTGGCGGCGGCCTTCCTCGGTGTCGATGGTGCGGAAGACGAGCGTCTTCACACCGGCCTTCTCGCCCCAGTAGTCGTCGAAGCGCTCAAGGGTGACTTCCTTGTTGCCCTTGTTCCACTTCGTGATCTTGAAGGGGCCGGTGCCGGCCACGGTGCCGGCCTCCTGGCTGTACTTGGGGTAGCTGATCGCGTCGCCCTCGCCGGAGGCCTTCTCCTTCTTGTAGGCCTCGATGGCCTTCGGGGAGTGAATGGCCAGCGCCTGGAGGGAGAAGCCGCCGGGCAGGTTCGCGGACGGCTCGTTCACCTCGATGACGGCGGTCGACTCGTCCTTCGCGGTGCAGGACTTGTAGTTCGCCTTCGGCGTTTCCTTGTCCTCGTTCTTCGCGAAGCCGCCCATGATGGTCTGCCAGTAGTAGGAGACCGCGCTGCTCTGGTAGGCGCCCGTCCAGTTGAACCAGTAGTCGTAGTTCGCGCAGACGGCCTCGGCGTCGAACGTCTCGCCGTCGTGGAACTTCACGCCCTTGCGCAGGTTGAAGGTCCACTCGGTGCCGGCCTCGTTGCTGTCCCACGACTCGGCCAGGCCGCCCACGAGTTCGGTACCGCCGGGCTCGTGCTCGATGAGGGCCTCGAATGCCTGACGGGTGACGCGGAACGTCTCGCCGTCGCTCGCCAGCGCCGGGTCCAGGGACGTCGGGTCTCCCGCCCCGCCGAAGATGAAGGTGTCCCCTCCCTCTCCGCCCTTGCCGGTGTCGCGCTCACTGGAGCAGCCGGTGGCGATCAGACCGACCGCCAGCGCAGCCATGAGCGCCTTAGCCGCTCCGGATCTTCTTATTTGCATACTCCACCCCGGGGATGAAAGGTATTGAGAGGCGCTGACCGGCCGAACACTACAGACGACGAACGCGCCGGTGAACAGTCCGCATAGCGGTGATACATACCTGAGACCCGGACAGTGCATAAATGCGGACATGCCCGGGTCGCGCCTTCCGTACTCCCCGTGACGCCCCGGCAACTCCTCCCGTGCGGAGAGCCTTTCAGCGCGGGGCGGCGCCCGGCTGCATGCCGTGCGGCGGCGGATATCCGTAACCGGCCGGGGCCGCCGGCGGAGGACCGCCCGCGCCGTACCCCTCGCGGTCGAAGAACGGACGGGCACCCGCGCGCATCCACAGCGCGACCGGGTCGTAGCCGTCCGCCAGCGAGACCGTCTGGACGGGCAGCCCGTCCGGCAGCACGCCGAGCGACTGCCGCATCATCCGCTGTACGGCATCCAGCGCCTGCGGCCCCTCGTCGTACAGGTCCAGGCCGATGGCCAGATACGGCGCGCCGACCGCGGGCTGCACCCAGGCGCGGCGCAGCGCGCGGACGACGGGGGTGCGGTGCGCGTTCTGCGTCAGCAGGGCGTAGAACTGCGGAACCTCGATCGCGGGCTCGGACAGCCGCAGCGGCCCGGCGGGCAGCCGGTCCAGTCCGGCGGCGATGCGGCGCAGGTCCGGCCACGGGACGCCGACGCCGCCGCCGGGGGCGTGCGGGTTGAGCCACAGGCCCCAGCGTCCGGGGTAGAGGGCACCGGCGACGTCCCGGCCGCCGACGACCTCGTGGGCCCGCTCCCATCCGCTGGCCGCCAGCTCCCGGGCGGAGGTCACACAGGGGGCGTAGCCGAGGCCGTCGACCTCCATGTTCCCGTACTGCGCGTCCGGTGACCCGGGGGCGCCGTGCCACAGCAGCATCCAGACCCGGCCCGCGGCCAGCGCGCGCAGCAGCGCCTCATAGGTGTCGTACCGCCCGGGCGTCACCTGCGGCAGCAGCTGCTCGACCTGCTCCCTGTCCCCGCCCGCGCTCACCTGGCTCGCCCCTTCGTCTCACCTCTCGGCACCATCCGGGACGTCCCCGCGCCCCGTGGTGGTCATCCAACCAGCTTACGGACCGGATCCGGCAGTCCCACCGGCGCTCGCCGGTCGTTCGGCGCGCCGCGCGGCGGCCGCGCCCGGGCCGCACGGCAGCCGCACAGCCGCCCCGGGGCCCGGCCCGCTCAGCGGTCCGCCGTGTGGAAGGGCCGGATCCGTTCCCGCATCCAGTCGCCGACGGGGTCCTGGGCGACGTCGAGGAGCACGAGCTGCACCGGCCAGCGGACGGGCACCGCGCCCAGCGCCCGGCCGAGCGCGTCCAGGATCCGGGTCCGGTCGTCCGGCTCCAGCCGGGCGGCCTCGACGCCGATGAAGAGGGCCGGCGGATCGCCCTCGACGCTGGCGAGGGCCCGGCGGGCGGTCAGCACGACACCGGTCGTGGTGAACTCCCCGGCCGCGGCGGCGAGGAAGTCGACCGGCTCCTCCTGCCAGTCCGGCTCGAACATCCGCACCCGCCCGCCGGAGGGCCCCGCTCCGGCGGGCCCGGGACCCTCCGGGCGCGTCCGGCACAGATCGGCCACGGCCTGCGGCGGCACCGGGACACCGACGGCACCGTCCGGATTCACCACGATGCCGAGCTGGGGCGGCAGCCCGCGGGCGAACTCGCGGGCCGGGGCGACGGTGAAGGACATGTGGGAGCCGACGACGGCCAGGAACTCCTCCTCGGAGCTGAACACCGGGACACAGGCCATCCCGCCGACGTCCATGGTCGGCAGGTCCAGGTCCCGGCTCTGCGGGCCGCCGCCGTTCGGCAGCGGCACCCACACCCGGCTGCGGCCGAGCACCTCGACCAGCCGGGGGCCCGCGCCGGGCACACCGACGGACGCCGCGAGTGCTTCCTCCAGCTCGTTGCGGGGGAACGCGCGGCGCGGAAGGCCGCCGGGGAAGGTCCCGGGGAAACCGCCGGGGGCCAGGGCGTGCTCGTGCTGCTCCGGGATGCTCATCTCGTCCAACCACGTCTCGAACTCGTCGCACCCGAACCTTAGCGCCGGGGCACCCCTCCCCCGCCAGGGGCCGGGCCGCCCCGGTTCGTACGGAATTCCCCTCCCCGGAGCGGCCCGTAGCCCCCGGCGCGCGGTCAGCCGGGCCGGTCCGGCCGGTCGAAAGCGATGACCTCCAGCGCGCTCGCCGCCGTCCGGTCCAGCAGCACCACCGAGGCGCAGCCCGCCGGCGGCCTGCCCCGCTCCGCCTCCGCCACCAGCCGCGCCACCGCGCGCCGGTGCCGGGCGAAGGCGTAGCCGGAGACGCCCCGGCCGCGCACCGCCTGGCCCTCCAGGGCCACTTCGGGCGGTACGTCGAGCAGCACCATGTGCAGCGCCCGGCCCCGGCGCCGGGCGTCCCGCGCCAGCCAGCGGCGGACCCAGGGCAGCGTCCCGCAGTCGTGCACCACGACGCTGTCCCCGGAGGCGAGGGCGCGGCGCAGCCCCGCGTAGTGCGCGACCCGGACCAGCGGGCGGTAGAGCCCGTACGGCAGGACGGCGGGCAGCCTGCGCTCCCAGCGGTCGCGGGTGTCCTGGGAGTCCACGCACCGCACGCCCGCGGCGGCTGCCGCCTCCGGCCGCTCCCCGGACGCGCCGTCCGGCCCGTCCGCCGGGGCGGCACCGGCGGCCCGCCGGATCAGGGTGCTCTTGCCGCTGCCGGGCAGCCCGGAGACCACGACGACGTCACCGGCCGGACGCCGCAGCTCCGCCGGTCTGCGCCCGCGCAGATCGGAACCGGCCGCGGGACGCGCCGGCCGGGCCTCTCCCCGGGCCGCCGGGACGGTGCCCGCGGGCACCTCGCCGGGCCCGGCCTCCGGTGTCACCGGATACGCCCCATGAGCCTGCACCGTGATCGTCCCCCTCCGTGCGGCCGCCTCGGACCGAGCGTGTCAAGAAATGGCAATGAGCTACAACCTCGATACCCCTCGTCATGGCCCGTTACCTCGGGGACCGCTCTGTCCGTACGCGCGGTTCCCGTGCGATGATGACGCCGCCAACTCCATATCGCCGTTCGAATCCGCGCGGGAGAGTCCCCGGTCCGGCCGCCGTGCCGCGTCCCCGGGGCGCCGAAGGAGCAAGCCCTCCCTGGAATCTCTCAGGCCCCGATACCGCGCGGACGAGGCAAATCTGAAAAGCGGGCAGCCCCCGGGCGGCCCCACCCAAGGTGCAAGCCGTCAGCCGTGTGTACGTACGGTTGTGGCGAACCTCTCAGGTTCCGATGACAGATGGGGAGACTGTGATGTTCCGCAGATTTCCGTCCCCTCCGTCCGGGAGCCCGACCCATGACCGAAGCCCCACGCCGCACCCCGCTTGACGCGCTGCACCGCTCGCTCGGCGCCACCATGACCGACTTCGCGGGCTGGGACATGCCGCTGCGCTACGGCAGCGAGCGCGAGGAGCACCAGGCCGTCCGCACCCGCGCGGGCCTCTTCGACCTCTCCCACATGGGCGAGATCTCGCTGACCGGCCCGCAGGCGGCCGAGCTGCTGGACTTCGCCCTGGTGGGCAACCTCTCCGCGGTGAAGCCCGGCCGCGCCCGCTACACCATGATCTGCGACGAGCGCGGCGGCATCCTGGACGACCTGATCGTCTACCGGCTCGCCGAGGAGTCGTTCCTGGTGGTGGCCAACGCCTCGAACGCCCAGGTGGTGCTCGACGCGCTGACCGAGCGCGCCAAGGGCTTCGACGCCGCGGTGGCCGACGACCGCGAGAACTACGCGCTGATCGCCGTCCAGGGCCCGGAGGCGGCCGGCATCCTGGGCGGCCTCACCGACGCCGGGCTGGACGAGCTGAAGTACTACGCCGGACTGCCCGGCACGGTCGCCGGGGTGTCCGCGCTGATCGCCCGTACCGGCTACACCGGCGAGGACGGTTTCGAGCTGTTCACCGCCCCCGGCGACGCGGAGACCGTCTGGACCGCGCTCACGGAGGCCGGCCGGGACTCCGGGCTGGTGCCCTGCGGGCTGTCCTGCCGCGACACGCTGCGCCTGGAGGCGGGCATGCCGCTGTACGGGCACGAGCTGACGACGGGCACCACCCCGTTCGACGCCGGTCTCGGCCGGGTCGTGAAGTTCGAGAAGACCACGAACGGCGGCCGCTTCGTCGGCCGCGAGGCGCTGCTCGCCGCCGCCGAGCGCGCCGGGGCCGCCCCGCCGCGCCGGCTCGTGGGCCTGGTCGCGGAGGGCCGCCGGGTGCCGCGGGCAGGCTATCCGGTCGTGGCCGCCGGCGACGGCACGCTGATCGGCGAGGTCACCTCGGGCGCCCCCTCCCCCACCCTCGGCAAGCCGGTCGCCATGGCGTACGTCGACCCGGGGTACGCGGAGCCGGGCACCCCCGGCGTCGCCGTGGACATCCGCGGCAGCCGTGAGCCGTACGAGGTCGTGGCCCTGCCGTTCTACAAGCGGCAGCGCTGAACCTCCGCCCGCCGGTGTCCCCCTCCCGGGGCAGCGGCGGGCCGGGCGGGCGGCGGCCCCCGGCGCCCCGCGGCGCTGAGCGTTTCGCCACATCGCGTCCCATCTGTCAAGACTCCCGCACGAGCATCCCCTCTCATCTTGGAGAATCAGGTCATGAGCAACCCCCAGCAGCTGCGCTACAGCAAGGAGCACGAGTGGCTGACCGCCGCCGAGTCCGGAGTGTCCACGGTGGGCATCACCCGGCACGCGGCCGACGCGCTCGGTGACGTCGTCTTCGTCCAGCTCCCGGAGGTCGGTGACACGGTGACCGCGGGCGAACCCTGCGGCGAACTGGAGTCGACCAAGTCCGTGAGCGATCTGTACGCGCCGGTGTCCGGCGAGATCACCGAGGTCAACCAGGACGTCGTGGACGATCCCGCGCTGGTGAACTCCGCCCCGTACGAGGGCGGCTGGCTGTTCAAGGTGAAGGTCGACGAGGGCTCGCCCGAGCCGGAGCTCCTGACCGCCGACGAGTACACCGCCTTCACCGGCAACTGACGCAACGCCCCGGGCTCCAACGCCACCCGCCACCGATCGGGAAGACCTGATGTCGCTTCTCAACGCCTCCCTCCACGAGCTCGACCCCGATGTCGCCGCCGCCGTCGACGCCGAGCTCCACCGCCAGCAGTCCACCCTCGAGATGATCGCCTCGGAGAACTTCGCGCCCGTCGCGGTCCTGGAGGCGCAGGGCTCGGTCCTCACCAACAAGTACGCCGAGGGCTACCCCGGCCGCCGCTACTACGGCGGCTGCGAGCACGTCGACGTCATCGAGCGGCTCGCGATCGAGCGGATCAAGGAGCTGTTCGGGGCCGAGGCCGCGAACGTCCAGCCGCACTCGGGCGCGCAGGCCAACGCCGCCGCCATGTTCGCCGTGCTGTCCCCCGGTGACACGATCCTGGGCCTGAACCTGGCCCACGGTGGTCATCTGACCCACGGCATGAAGATCAACTTCTCCGGCAAGCTCTACAACGTGGCCGCCTACCACGTCGACGCCGAGACCGGCCGGGTCGACATGGACGAGGTCGAGCGGCTCGCCAAGGAGCAGCGGCCCAAGCTGATCATCGCGGGCTGGTCGGCGTACCCGCGGCAGCTGGACTTCGCGGCGTTCCGGCGGATCGCCGACGAGGTCGGCGCGTATCTGATGGTCGACATGGCGCACTTCGCGGGGCTCGTCGCCGCGGGCCTGCACCCGTCGCCGGTGCCGCACGCGCACATCGTCACCACCACCACGCACAAGACCCTCGGCGGCCCGCGCGGCGGTGTCATCCTCTCCACCCAGGAACTCGCCAAGAAGATCAACTCGGCGGTCTTCCCGGGCCAGCAGGGCGGACCGCTGGAGCACGTCATCGCGGCGAAGGCGGTGTCCTTCAAGGTCGCGGCGAGCGAGGAGTTCAAGGAGCGCCAGCAGCGCACCCTGGCCGGCTCGCGGATCCTCGCGGAGCGGCTGACCGCCGCCGACGTCACCGAGCACGGCGTCTCGGTGCTGTCCGGCGGCACCGACGTGCACCTGGTGCTGGTCGACCTGCGCGACTCCGAGCTGGACGGCCGGCAGGCCGAGGACCGCCTCCACGAGGTCGGCATCACCGTCAACCGCAACGCGATCCCGAACGACCCGCGGCCCCCGATGGTCACCTCGGGCCTGCGGATCGGCACCCCGGCCCTGGCCACCCGCGGTTTCCAGGAGGCCGACTTCCGCGAGGTCGCGGACATCATCGCGGAGGCCCTCAAGCCCTCGTACGACGCCGAGTCGCTCCGCGGCCGGGTCTCCGCGCTGGCCGCCGCGCACCCGCTGTACCCCGGCCTGAAGTAACCGCGGCCGGCCGCACCCGCGGCGGTACGGGGCACCGCGCGCACGCACATCCGAGGTGTGCCGGTGCCCCGTCGCCGCGTCCGCACGCTCTCCCGCACGCCCCGCGCCCATCCCGCGCACCCCACGGGCCCACCACGCCCCGCACACCACCACGAGCAGACAAAGGAGTCCGCAACCGTGGCCATCTCCGTGTTCGACCTCTTCTCGATCGGCATCGGCCCGTCCAGCTCCCACACCGTGGGCCCGATGCGCGCCGCGCGGATGTTCGCGGGCCGGCTGAAGAAGGACGGCCTGCTCGCCCAGACGGCCTCGGTCCGGGCGGAGCTGTTCGGCTCCCTCGGCGCGACCGGCCACGGGCACGGCACCCCGAAGGCCGTACTGCTCGGCCTGGAGGGGCACGCCCCCCAGACGGTGGACGTGGAGGGGGCCGACGAGGAGGTGGCCCGGATCCGCCGCACGGGCCGGCTGCGGCTGCTCGCCACGGAGGTCGGCGACGCCCACGAGATCGCCTTCGACGAGCCCGCCCAGCTGATCATGCACCGGCGCCGCTCGCTGCCGTACCACGCCAACGGCATGACGCTGTTCGCCTACGACGCCGACGGCATACCGCTGCTGGAGAAGACGTACTACTCCGTCGGCGGCGGCTTCGTGGTCGACGAGGACGCCTTCGGCGGGGATGGTGCCTTCGGCGGGGATGGTGCCTTCGGCGGGGATGGCGCCCTCGGCGGGGATGGCGCCCTCGGCGGGGATGGTGCCCTCGGCGGGGACCGTGCCCTCGGCGGGGACCGTGCGGGCGCCGACCGTGCGGGCGCCGACCGTGCGGGCGCCGACCGTGCGGGCGCCGACCGTGCGGGCGCGGACCGTGCGGGCGCCGACCGGATCAAGCCCGACGACACCGCGCTGACGTATCCGTTCCGCACCGGCGACGAGCTGCTGCGGCTCTCCCGGGAGACGGGCCTGTCCATCTCCGCCCTGATGCTGGAGAACGAGAAGGCCTGGCGCACCGAGGACGAGATCCGGGCGGACCTCCTCAACATCTGGCAGGTCATGCGGGAGTGCGTGGCCCGCGGCCTGGCCCGCGAGGGCGTCCTCCCCGGCGGGCTCAAGGTCCGCCGCCGCGCCGCCAACTCGGCCCGGCAGCTGCGCGCCGAGGGCGACCCGGCCGCCCGGGCGATGGAATGGATCACCCTGTACGCGATGGCGGTCAACGAGGAGAACGCGGCCGGCGGCCGGGTCGTCACCGCCCCGACGAACGGAGCCGCGGGCATCATCCCCGCCGTCCTCCACTACTACGTGAACTTCGTCCCCGGCGCCGACGACGACGGGGTGGTCCGCTTCCTCCTCGCCGCCGGGGCCATCGGCATGCTCTTCAAGGAGAACGCCTCGATCTCCGGCGCCGAGGTCGGCTGCCAGGGCGAGGTCGGCTCGGCCTGCTCGATGGCGGCGGGCGGCCTGGCGGAGGTGCTCGGCGGCAGCCCGGAACAGGTCGAGAACGCGGCCGAGATCGGCATGGAGCACAATCTCGGCCTGACCTGTGACCCGATCGGCGGCCTGGTCCAGATCCCGTGCATCGAGCGCAACGGCATGGCGGCGGCGAAGGCCGTCACGGCGGCCCGCATGGCGCTGCGCGGCGACGGCCGGCACCACGTGTCGCTCGACAAGGTGATCAGGACCATGAAGGCCACCGGCGCCGACATGAAGGTCAAGTACAAGGAGACGGCGCGGGGCGGGCTCGCGGTGAACATCATCGAGTGCTGAGGGGGTCCCGGCCCCTCACAGCGCCGCCACCACGGGCCGCCCCCGCTCCGGGTCCGCACCCCCTCGGGTCCGCACTCCCACGGGGGCGGCACCCTCCTCGAACCGGTACCTGTCCCCGCCCTGACCGGGCCCGCAGCCGCCTCCACGGTGCCCGGCACGGCGTACGGGACAGCCGCCGCGGCCCTCCGGGCCGGTTCGTGTCGTCCCCGGATCCGTGCGGCGCCGGACACCCCGGAGCGAGGTGATTCAAGACTTCCGAAAGGTTTGCCCAAGGTCGGGACGTCACCGTGGGACACCCCCGCACGGGGGCTCGTCACTTCACACGCGCGACAACCCACCGAGGAGGGCCGCATGAAGAGAGCAGGAGTGCTGTCGGGGCTGCTGGGGGCGGCGCTGGCACTCGCCGGCACCGTCGTCCCGTCGTCCACCGCGAGCGCGGCGGCACCGCCGGCCGCCGCCGGCGCGGCAGCGTCACCGGCCGCCGCCTGTATCGGCGACGACGGCGGCACGAAGAAGGTCCAGGTCCTGTACGTGCGTTCGCCCGCGGGCGCCGACCGCTACGCCGAGATGGCGGACGACTTCAACCAGATGGCGAACCAGGTGGGCAACGTCGTCAACAAGTCGGCGCTGAAGACGGGCGGGGAGCTGAACATCCGCTACGCCAGGAACGCCGACTGCTCGGTCGGCATCGGCAACGTGGTCGTCTCCTCCACCACCAACATCATGGACTTCGACGCCATCGTGCGGGACCTGGAGTCGAAGGGGTACGACAGAACCGACCGCAAATACCTGGTCTTCGCACAGACGGCTGCCTTCTGCGGCCTGGCGGCCCGCGGAACGTTCGACTCCGGACCCTCCTACGCCATGGTCGGAACGGGATGCTGGTCCTGGAACGCGGCCGGACACGAACTGCTGCACACACTGGGCGCCGTGAACCCGGACGCACCGCACGGCACGCCCGGGGGCCACTGCTGGGACGACCCGGACATCATGTGCTACGACGACGACGGGAAGCCCGCCACATATCCGCTGCAGGACCTGTGCCCCAAGGCGTTCGGGGACGACATCGACTGCAACAGCGACGACTACTTCAGCGCGCATCCCCCCGCCGGCACCTGGCTGGCCGACCACCCGAGGTCGAACGTCGCCAAGAGCCCCTTCCTGACCACCTCCACGAAGTACCACGTGCTCTACACCGGGGAGAAGACCGTCGCCACCGCGCGGGCCGGGGCGACGGCGTACGTGACCAAGTACCAGTCGGAGGCCGGCTGGACCGCGAAGGCCAAGGTCGTGACCAGCTCGGGCAGCCCGTTCCACTCGTCCGTGCTCGCGGTGCGCACCAGCGCCGGCACCCGGTACGTGCCGCCCGCCGGGGTTCCCCGCGGTTCGGCGGCCCACGTCACCATCGACATGGACACGGTGCTCGACGTCAAGCTCTGCCAGGGCAACGCCACGGCGAAGAGCGGCTGTACCGCCACCTGGTGGTGACGAGCCGGGCCGCTCCGGCCGGCGGACACCGGTGACGCTCTCCGTGTCCGTGCCGAACCCGCTCCCGCGAGCCGCACCGCACCGCGGCCCCGTGGGGGCGGGCCGGCGGCACGTCCACGGGAACCGACGAGGGCGACGACGCGCCGGACGCGCCGGCCCGCCCCCTTTGCCGGGACGCCCTTCCCGGCGGTCTCCCGGGGCGGTCTCCCGGGGCGGTTTCCCGGGGCGGTGTCCCGGCACGGCCTGCCGGGGCGGCTCTCCCGGGCCGTTCCCTAGAACTCGTCGGGCTCCAGGGCGAAGAACATCACCGCGGGTTCCGCCACGCCGGTCTCCTCGCTCACGGCGGACACCACACGGCGGTAGACCTGCTGCCGCGTCTCCCCCGGACCGATGAGCACGGTCCCCTCGACGGTGCGCGGTCCGGCGGCTGCCGCCTGAAGGGTCACGACCCAGTGGTGGACCTTGGACTGTTCCATCGGATTCCTCCGTGCTAGTAGCGCAGCAGGGCGGCGACGCCGTCCGTCGCGCGGGCGGGCGGCAGGATCTCCGTGAAGGCGGCCCCGCCGGCGACGGCCGAGCGCAACAGCAGCGGCGCCGCGGGCGCGCTGAACACCGTCGGGTCGTCCCCCAGCGCCGCCGGGTCGGTGCCCACCACGCGCGGGTCGCGGCGGGACCCGTACAGCTCGGGGTCGGCGGAGCGGTCGGCGGCCAGCAGCAGCGTCTCCACCTTCCCCTCCGCGAGTGCTTCCTTCACGGCGGGGATGCCCTGCAGCCCGCGGCCGCCGGCCAGTTCCGCCTCCAGGATGTTCAGCACGCTCCGGTGGCGGGCGGTCATGGCCTCGCGCACGGCGGCGTCGACGCTCTCCCGCAGACCCTCCCGGGCCGACGCGTCGGTGCGGCCCCCTTCGATGTAGACCAGTTCACCGGCCGGGGGCTGTGCCGTCAGGTGCTCGCGCAGCAGCCCCACCGCCTTGGGGTCTCCGGCGACCAGGATCACGGCGGCGTCCACGTCGGCCGCCGCCTGCCGCACGTCGGCCGCCGCCTGCCCGGTGTTCTCGGTCCACAGATTGACCGACCGCCGGTGGAAGGACGCCTTCGCCTCGGCGCCGGCCTTCACCCGGCTGATGTGGAGCGTGCTGCCGTTGAAGGTGCGCTGGAAGGACGGCTCGTGCGCCGCCGCCGGGTACGCCTCGACGTCCGCTCCCTCGCGGTCCACGGCGACGACGACGTGCGGAAGCTGGTGGTCCCTGTCGATCGCCAGCCCCAGCGGGTCGGGCACCGGCAGCAGCCGCGCGCTGTCGGCAGCGGGCGGTTCCGCCAGCGTGAAGGCCCCCAGCAGCTTCCCGGCCGAGGCGAACAGCGCCTCGCCCTGGGGCCCGGGAACCTCGGCGACGCCGCCGATCACGTCGTCCAGCACGCGCAGGGTCTCCTCGTCCGCGCCCTGCTCGCCCAGCGACCGGCGCGCCGCCCGCCGGCGCAGCTCGATCTGCTTGTCGGCGTCGTGCGTCGTACGCGTCGTGTCCAGGTGGACCGACACGACAGGAGCGTCACCCTCGTACAGGGTCTGAAGGAACCCAAGATCCATGATCGACGGGCTGATCAGCCCTTCCACCTTTCGGAGTCCGGACGCGAGCAGCGCATCGGCCCGCCATCTCCCATTGGACGGCATGAGAGGCGTCCGCGCCTCCGCTGCGCTCGCTGCCGGAGCGGGGAATGGACCAGACGGGCGACGCCCCGCGGCGACGGCCGCCGCAGGCCCGGGGGGCGCATGCGGCCGCCGCAGGGCCGGGAGACCCGTGCGGGCGGCCAGGCCCGGGAGACGCGTGCGGGCGGATCCGTGCGCCCGTCGGCGTTCCGCCCGTCTTCCGCACGCCGCCGACTGCGGCCCCCGCGGCAGCTTCCGCACGCCACCACCGGGGGCCCGCCGGGCACGGTCACCGGACGCCGCCGCCGGGCGCGGCCCCCGCGGCAGGCCCGCGGTCAGTGGCGGCCCCGGAAGATCCGGTCCAGCTGGTGGGTCAGGACCGCGCCGGCCGACTCGGGGCTGCGCTGGCCGACGAGAACGCTGGTGCCGAGCCCCGCGGACATGGCGAGCAGGCCGACCGCCTCCAGCCGCGCGTCCACACCGGGCGGCGCCTGGTCCGCCTCCTGCGCCTCCCGGATGAGCCCGGTCAGGATGTCCTCGGCGGCGTCGGGGTTCTTGATGAAGGGCTGGGCGGCGAGGGCCCGGTCGTGCACGGCGAGAACGGCGTACGAGGTGTAGAGGTGGTGGAAGGTGCGGCTCTCCTCGTCGGTGGGCAGCGCCGCCATCAGCAGCGCCTCCGCCGTCGCGCGCGGTCCCGGGTCGTCCCCGGCGGCCCCGGCCCGGGCGGCGAACCGCTGCCCGAACCGTTGCGCGAGATGCTCCAGCCCGAAGAGCAGCAACTTCTCCTTGGTCTCGAAGTAGTACTGCACCAGCCGCAGCGACACGCCCGCCTCCGCGGCCACGTCGCGCATCCCCACAGCGTGCAGCCCGCGCCGGCCGGCGACCCGGACGAGCGCTTCGGCGATCGCGGTACGCCGTTCGGCATGGTCCACGCGTTTGGGCATCGACCGCTGCTCCATTCGTCGTTTCGGCTGGTCCGGGCCCTGTCACGGGCTGCCGCGGCCGTCGATGATACAGCTGTACCAACATCGTGGTACGTTCGTATCACGAAAATCCGTACGATCCCGGAGGTGGCCGCGTGCCCGCATCCGTTGCCCGCGCCCGGACCGATGTCGGCCGCTATGTGAGCGATGACCGGCGTGACCGCTACTTCGCCGCGTGCGACGCGGTCTACGCCCTCGGGGCGCCCGCGCTCGCGGAGGAGGACGTGGAGACGTCCTTCGGCACCACGCACGTCTACCGGTACGGCCCCGCGGACCCGGCCGGCCGCTCCCGCACCCCCGTCGTCCTGGTGCACGGCGCGGGCTCCTGCTCCGCCATGTGGTACCCGAACACCCCCGCCCTCAGCGCCGGCCGCCCGGTCTACGCGATCGACACACCGGGCGACCCCGGCCGCAGCGTGCAGCGCACCCCTCTCCACCGGCCCGAAGACGCCGCACGGTGGCTGGACGAGACACTGGCCGGGCTCGGGCTCGACCGCGTGCACCTGGTCGGCTCCTCCTACGGCGGATGGCTCGCCCTCAACCAGGCGCACCGCGGGCCCGGCCGCCTCGCCTCGGTCACCCTCCTCGACCCCGGCGGCCTGGAGAAGGTGGGACTGCGCTTCTTCGTGTGGATCTTCGCCGGTTACTTCGCCACCTTCGCCCCGCGGGCGCTGCGCCCGCGGCTGGCGGCCTGGCTGGAGCAGCCGGTGCTCGTCATGCCGGAGCTGCGCACGATGATCCGGGAGGGCGTCCGCGCCCACCGCGTCCGGCGCCCGGCCCCTCTCCCGCTGTCCGAGGAGGAGCTGGCCGGCATCCGCACCCCGCTCTATCTGGTGCTCGGCAGGCGCAGCCTCCTCGTGCACCCGCGGCGGCAGGCGGAGCGCGTTCCGCGTCTGGTGCCGGGCGCCCGGGCGGAGATCGTCTCGGACACCGGCCACGGACCGCAGATCGACCACGCGGCGGAGGTCAACCGCCGGATGCTGGACTTCATGGACTCCGTCGGCTGACGGCCCGGCAGGTCCCGCCGTCCGCAGGCTCAGCCGTCCGCCCGGCGGAGCCCGCGGACGGCCGGGACCAGCAGCAGCACCGCGACCACCCCGACGTTGAGCGCGGCGGCGCCCAGCAGGAGTTCGCGGGCGCCGAGCCAGTGCGCCGCCGGGGTGGCCAGGGCGCGCCCGGCGGCGAGCATGGCCACGGACCCGGCGACGTCGTACGCGTGCACCCGGTTCAGCTCGTGCGCCGGGACATGCGTCTGGACCGCGGTCGACCACATGACGACCCAGAACGCCAGTCCCGCCCCGCCGGCGAAGAAGGCCGCACCGAGGAGCGGCAGCGGCGCGCCCAGGGCGAGAGCCGCGACGTTGGCGGTGAGGCCGAGCAGGGCGAGCGCCCCGGCCGCCAGGGGTTTCCGGGGGCGGAGCCGCATGGCGAGCAGACCGCCCGCGGCGTTGCCCGCCCCCTGCACGGCCAGCATGGTGCCCAGCGCGGACGCCCCGTGGTCCCGGGTGATGAGGACGGCCTGGAGGGGCAGCATGGGGCCGAGGACGACCAGGGAGTAGGCCGTCCAGACGGCGATGACGGACCACAGCCAGGTCCGGGAGCGGAAGCCCCGCCAGCCGTCCACGAGATCCCGCAGCATGGACCGCCCGTCGCCGTGGGCGGCCGGCGCGCGCCGCATGAGGAACAGGCACACCCCGCTGACGCCGAAGGTCGCGGCGTTGACGGCGAAGAGCGCGGAGGCTCCGCCGAGGCCCGCCAGTACGCCGGCCGCCGCCGGGCCGGCCATGGCCATCAGCGACTCGGAGACGCGGACCACGGCGTTGGCGCGCTGCACCTCGGTCGTGACGGCGGGGATCGTACTGGCGATGCCGGGCTGGAAGAGACCGGTGCCGACGCCGTTGACCGCGCTGAGCACGTAGACCAGCCACAGGACCGGCTGCCCCGCCGCGAAGACGAACACGAGCGCCGTGGTGACGACGAGCCGGAGCAGGTCGGCCAGCACCATCATGCGCCGGGCGGAGAAGCGGTCGGCGAGCACACCGCCGAAGAGGACGAAGCCGGCGAAGCAGGCGGTCCAGGCCCCGAGGGCGAACGACACCGCGAAGGTGCCCTCCCCGGCCCCCACCAGTCCGGTCGCCAGGGCCACGGGCACCATGCCGTCGCCGAACTTGGCGATCGTACGGGCGCCGAAGAACAGCCCGAAGTCCCGGTTCCAGAGCGCGTGCCGGCCCGCCCCTCCCGCCGCCTCCCGCGCCTCGCCGGGCGGTTCCTCCGGCGGCCGGCGGCCGGCGGGCCGCCGCTCCCGGTCCGTGTCCGCTACGGGGTCAGCCGCCATCACCGGCCGCCGCGGGGGCCGGGATCCGCGCGGCCTCAGCGACGGCCGGCCCGCGGCGGGCCAGTTCGTCGAGGAGCCGCGGCCCCACCGTGGTGATGTCACCGGTGCCCATGGTCAGCACGAGATCCCCGGGCCGGACCAGGTCCCGCAGCACGGGCAGGAACCGCTCCGCCTCGGGGCAGTAGGTCACGTGGCCGCCCGGCAGCGGTATCCGGCGGGCGATCAGTTCCCCGGTGACGCCGGGCAGCGGCTCCTCCCGGGCCCGCGAGACGTCCGAGACGACCACCTCGTCGGCCAGCCCCAGCGCGGCGCCGAACTCCGCGGGGAAGCGCCGGGTGGTGGTGAACAGCGGCGGCTGGAACGCGACGACCAGGCGCCCCTCCCCCGCCACGAAACGCGCGGCGCGCAGCTGTTCGCGGACCTTGGTGGGGTTGTGGGCGTAGTCGTCGTACACCCGGACACCGGCGGCCTCGCCCTTGAACTCGAAGCGCCGCGCGACCCCCTGGTAGGCCGCCAGCCCGCCGATCGCGTCCCGGGCGGAGAAGCCCAGTTCGACGGCGGTGAGCAGGGCCGCGGCCGAGTTCAGCGCCATGTGCCGGCCGGGGACCCGCAGCCGTACGGGCGGCAGCGGTACGCCGTCGAGCGCGGCATCCCAGACCGTGCCCTCGGGGCCGACGGTGAGGCCGGACAGCCGCAGATCGGCGCCGGGCGACTCGCCGTAGGTGCGGACCCGCACCCGGCCGCGGGCGTGGTCGGCCAGGCGGGCGGCCCCGGGGTCGTCCACGCCCGCGACGAGCAGCCCGTCCGCGGGGAGCCTCTCCACGAAGCGCTCGAAGGCGCGGGCGTAGTCCTCGGCGGTTCCGTGCAGGTCGATGTGGTCGTCGTCGCCGACATTGGTGACGATGGCCGTGTCCGGCTCGAGCAGCAGGAAGGAGCTGTCGCTCTCGTCGGACTCGGCGATGAACAGGGGGCTGTTCCCGCGGTGGGCATTGGTCCCGGCGCCGCCGAGGTTCGCGCCGGCGGCGAAGGACGGGTCGGTCCCGCACTGACGGGCGATCACGGTCAGCATGCCGGTGGTGGAGGTCTTGCCCGCCGTCCCGGCGACGGCGACGCGGTGCCCGCCGGCCATCACGGCCGCGAGGGCCCCGGCGCGGTGCACCACCGGGAGGCCCAGCTCCCGGGCCGCGCGCACCTCGGGGTTGTCGTCGCGCAGGGCGTTGGACGTGACGACCCGGCTCGCGCCCCGCACGTGCGCCGCATCGTGGCCGATGTGCACCACCGCCCCGAGCGAGCGCAGCGCCTCCACGTTGCGGGACTCCTTGGTGTCACTGCCGGAGACGGGCACACCGGCGGCCAGCAGGATGCGGGCGACGCCGCTCATGCCGGCGCCGCCGATGCCGACGAAGTGGGCCCGCGCGAACCCGGCCTCCCCGGCGGAGGCCGGGCGGGGACGGGAGACCGCCGCCCGTGCGAGGGCGGCCGGGGAACCGGGCAGCGGCCCGGTGCCGGTGGGACGTGCCGGGGACTGAGGCTTCGTCATGCTGCTCCGGGCCTTCCGTGAAGCGGATCCGTGCCGGGGGAGACCGACGTTGCCATATATTGCCCATCATTGGCAATAGAAGCTGCGAACGATACGGTCTCCATGTGCCCGTACCGCTACGGGGCCGGGTCATCCGAGGCAAGAAGGGGACAGCGTGGATCGGGACGCGAAAGCCGCGGCGAGCAGGGCCGCGAGCGCCGTGGCGGACGCCGGGAGCTGGCTGGCCACCCCGGCGCTGCCGGCGCTCGTCGCGGCCTTCGCCCGGGACGCGGCGGACCACGCGCTGGTCCGCGACCTGGAACGGCGCTCGGGCGGCGTGACGGCACGCCTGGCACGGCTCGACGCGTTCACGGACCGCTGGGACACCCGGCGGGGTCGGGAGCGGCACCAGGCCCTACCGCTGACGCTGACCGGGGAGCAGGAGCGGCTGGCCCTGGCCGCCGCCCGCGCGCTGGGCCTCTGCGGCGGAACGGGCCCCCGGCACGGCCGCTACGACCACCTGCTGATTCTCGGCGGCACCGTCCGCGGCTGCCTGCTGCGCACCGCCCACGCGGCCCGGCTGCTGGACTCCGGGCGGGTGACCGCGGACCGCGTCACCGCGCTGGGCGGCCACCGGCCGTTCAGCGGTGACGAACGGGAGGTGGCCGCGGCGGTGGGCGCCCCGCACCTCGACGAGGAGTACGCGGCACTGGACTTCGTCACCCGCTCCGCCTTCCGGCTGGGCGGCGCCGGCGCGGCGGCCCGGGTGGAGGGCGAACGCTCGCCGCTCGTCGGCGGCACCTGGGGGGTGCGGCACTACCGGACCGCCCGGGGAACACCCGTCCGCGTCGCGGCGGCACCGTCCGGCGAGCCCGGCCGGCGGCGCGCCCATACGGCCGACACGTACGCCTTCTTCGCCCGGCACCTGGCGGAGCTGGGCCCGGGCGACCGGGTGCTCGCGGTGACCAGCGCCGTCAACGTGCCCGCGCAGCACGCCGCCGCGGTGCGGATGCTCACCCTGCCGCACGGCGCCGAGGTCGACACGGTCGGCAGCCCGCCCGACGCCGCGCCGGCCGCGCTGGCCCGGCCTCCGGCGGCGGCCGACTTCCTGCTGGAGATCCGGTCAGCGGTCCGCTCCCTCCGCAGGCTGTGCGCGGCGGCCGCCCCCGCGGGTGCCGCGGCGGATGGGGGAGCTGCAAAGGCCGGACCGACGGAGACCCCAGCGACGGAGACCGGAGTGACGGAGACCGGAGTGACGGGGACCGGAGTGACGGGGACCGGAGTGACGGAGGCGGTGCCTCCGGCGGCCTCCGTGGCGGCGTCCGCGGAGGGCCGGGAGGCCCCGGAGGCCGCCGGAGGCTCCCCGGCCGGTCGGCCGACCAGCCGGTGATGGGCGTCGCGGACCCGCCGGAACGCCTCGGCGATGTCGCGCATGTCGTCCTCGCAGCCCAGCAGCGCCGCGTGGTGGAAGGTGAGGAAGAACCGGGCGGCCCGGTGGCTGACGGGAAGGTCGTACCGGCCCGGGTCGAGCCGCTCCAGATGACCGGGCGCCGGGTCGAAACGGCGCCGGAACGCCGCGACGTGGAGCGGGCTGTCGTACAGCGGCCGGTAGATCTGCCGCACGGCTGGCCCGAGTTCGGCGGTGAGCGCGCGGGCCACGGCCTCCGGTGGGACGCCCGCGAACTCCTCCTCGGGCAGGGCGACGGCGTACCCGAAGTACGTCCGGCCGGTGGTGCCCTCCGAGGTCTCCTGGGGGCGCAGCCCCAGAGCCGCTCCGACAGGCAGCGGTTGCTGCCCATCAGCTCGCCGGTCTCCACGAGTTCCGGCACGCCGGACTCGGGCGGGCTCTCCGCGCGGCAGCGGCCGTCCGCGCGCAGCTGCTCGATGCGCCGGGCCAGGTACGCGTCGTCGGTGACGGCCGCCCCGCCCTCACCGCTGCTGAGCACCTTGGTGTGGTGCATGCTGAACGTCCCGACGTCGCCGGTCGTGCCCGCCGCCCTGCCGCGGTAGCCGGCGCCGTGGGCCTGCGCGCTGTCCTCGATCAACGGCAGTCCGTGCCGGTCCGCGACCGCCCGCAGCGCATCGAGATCGGCCGGCGCCGAGTACAGGTGCACCACCACCAGGGCCCTCGTCGCGGGCGTGATCGCCGCCTCGGCCGCGGCCGGGTCGAGACACAGCGTGCGCGGGTCGACGTCGGCGAAGACCGGCACCGCGTTGACGCCGGGCACGGTGGACGCGGCCGCGGACCAGGACAGGGCGGGCACCACGACCTCGTCGCCCGCGCCGACACCGCACGCCTCCAGGGCCGTCATCACCGGCCGCGGTGCCACTGGCCGTCGGTACGCAGTGCCGCACGCCGAGATACGCGGCGAAGCACTCCGCGAACCGCCGGTCCCGCGCCGGCCCGCCGGTGTACGGGGCGGCCACGGACCACCGGCCCGCGTGCAGCACCTCGGTCAGCGCGGCGGCCGCGCCCGGAGCGGGGCGCGGCCAGCGGGGCCAGGGCCGGCCGGCGCGGACCGGGGTGCCGCCGTGCAGGGCGAGTGCGGTGCCCGTCGAACCCCCTAGAGCAGACCGCGGATGGTTCCGCCGTCGACGCCCCAGACCGATCCCGTGACGAAGGACGCCGCGTCGGAGGCCAGGAACGCGATGACGCGGGCCACCTCCTCGGGCGCGCCCATCCGCCCGAGCGGCAGCTGGCGCTTGCTCATCTCGTACTCCACCGCCTCCCTGGCGTCCCTGCCGTGGACGTCCCCCAGGGTCTCGGCGAAGCCGCCGGGGCGGGTCCACAGCGGGGTCCACACCGGGCCGGGGGCCACGGCGTTGACCCGTACCGCGGGCCCCTCGGACAGCGCCAGGCTCTTGGTCAGGCTGAGCAGGGCGACCTTGGAGACCTGGTAGTCGGCCGGTCCCGCCTCCGGCTGCCGGGCCAGGTCGGAGGCGTTGGTGACGATGCTGCCGCGGCCGCGGTCGCGCATGCCGGGGAGCACGAGCCGTACCGCGCGGACGGCGCTGAGGAAGTTGACCTCGAAGGTGTGCAGCCAGTCCTCGTCGGACAGCTCGCCGAAGGCACGGGCCCGGCACTGCCCGACGTTGTTGACGAGCACGTCCGTGTGCCCGCCGAAGGCGTCGAGCACGGCGGTGACGCCCCGGGCCACGCCGGGGCCGTCGCCGAGGTCCGCGGTGACCGCCGTCACCTCGGTGACCGCCGACAGTTCCTTGGCCAGCCGGGCGAGTTCCTCCTCGTCGCGGTCCACGAGCCCCAGCCGGACGCCCTCCGCGGCGAGCACGCGCGCGGTCTCGGCCCCGATCCCGCTCGCGGCACCGGTGACCAGGGCACTGCGTTCCGCAAGGCCGAGTTTCATGCCACCCCCACCTCCGTGACGACGAACCGGACCGGCCCGCCGTCCGCGGGACCGCTCAGCTCGTAGGCGTAACCGGGCGGTACGGCCACGGACAGGCCGGGCTCCCCGCTGTGCTCGGTTCCGTCGACGGCGACCACCGCGCGGCCCTCCAGCACATGCAGGACGATGCTGCGGCCGGCGGGCACCCGCTCCCGGAGCGCGCCCCCGGCCGGGACCTCGACCAGCCGGAAGCACCGCCAGTCGCCGGTGAAGTGCGGGGTCAGGTCCACCTCGGCGCTGCGGTGCCCGGGCTCCGCGCCGGCGGTCAGCAGGTCCGGCACGTGGAGCTGCGCGGGCGCGGCGGCCGGTCCCTCGCCGGGGAAGACCTCGGTGACGAAGAAGTGCATGTCACTCGTCCCGCGGTTGGCGATGGAGTGCGAGGAACCGATCGGCGTGGTGACGAGGTCGCCCGCGACGGCCTCGGACTCCACACCGTCCATGGTGACGACGGCGCGCCCGGAGACGATGTGGTAGATCTCCTCGGTGCGCAGGTGGACGTGCTCGCCCACCCAGGCGCCGGGCTCGATCACCACGTACTCCACGCAGTTCCACATGCCTTCCAGGTGCATGCCGTTCATCAGCGTCTTCCAGCGGCACACGCCCTCGCCCCCGACCTGGCGGTAGGTGACCGCCGCGCCGGACGTGTCGTTCGCTATCGGCCCGAAGGGGCGGCGCTCGCCGCGCACGACGGTGGCCATCACGCACGCACCAGGGCGGGGCGGGCGGCGAGCACGGACTCGATCCCGGTGCGCAGGACGTCCTCGTCCACCTGTGTGATCATGCCGCCGCCGGGGCGGTGCGGGCGGCCCAGGCCCTCCAGCAGGATCAGGTCGCAGCTGCCGGGGCGGGCCGCGACGTAGCCGCGCTTGTTGTCCAGGCGGACGATGCCGAGCAGGGCGTCGGGGTCGAGGCCGTCGGGCAGGGTCGTCGGCGCGCCGTTGCGGGTGAGCAGCACGTGGTGTGCCGCCTCGTCGGAGCGGTCCAGCAGTCCGAGTTCGCCCGAGACGCGGGCGGCGGCCAGCATGCCGAGCCCGATGGCGTACCCGTGCCGCAGGCGTCCCTCGCTGAGGAGTTCGGCGGCGTGGCCGACGGTGTGCCCGTACTCCAGCACCAGGGCCTGCTGCTTCTCGGTGGCGTCCTCCCGCATCACGGAGGTCTTGGCGTCCAGGCACAGCTCGATGAAGGAGATCAGGGCGTCCGGTGTGTAGCGGGCGTCGGGGCGGAGCAGCCGGGCGGTCTCGTCGAAGCGCTCGGGGACGATCCCGAGGACGTTCTTGACCAGCTCGCAGAGCGCGGAGCGGATCTCGTCGGCGGGCAGCGACTTGAGGAAGTCGAGGTGGTTCCAGACCAGGGCGGGGGCGTGGAAGGTGCCCAGGTGGTTCTTGCCGCAGCGGGAGTTGACGGCCTGCTTCAGGGACAGCACCGAATCGCTCATGGCCAGCAGGGTGGTGGGCATGTGGACCAGGCGGACGCCGCGGAAGACGAGCGCGGCCAGCAGCCCGGCGAGATTGCCGACGAGGCCGCCGCCCAGCGCGACGACGACGGAGCGGCGGGTGATGCCGCCGCGCAGGGCGCGTTCGGCGATCCGGTCGAGCGCGACGAGGTTCTTCTCGGTCTCCGCGGCCTGTACGGGCAGCAGGTGGACCGGGGCCAGCGCGGAGAGGTGCGCCTCCGTCTCGGCGACCAGGCCGGCCGGAACGCCGGTGTCGGCGACCACGACGAAGCGGTCGGCGTCGAGCCGGGCGAACCGCTGGCCCATGTCGTGCCACGCGCCGTGGCCGTGCCGCACGTGGAAGTCGTAGCTGACGTCGCCGAAACGGACCGTGCGGTCGAGTCCGGCAGTGCTTCTTGCCGAGGTGGTCACGTCTACTCCAGGGAGTCGGGGGCGGGAGCAACGTAGTCGACCCGCGGAGCACCTGGCAATACTTTGCCTCAATGAGGCAAAAGTCTTGACTTCACGGACAGCTCCGATCATGCCAACAAACTTGCCTCCTGGGTGCTATGCTGACGCGGCCGGCAACCGCCGACGGCTGTCCGGCCGCCCTCCCGACCGACTCCAGGAGCAGCTCTTGACGACCGGGTACACCGAGGACACCAGGCCCGCCATCGACACCGCTCTGGTCCGGCGCCTGGTCGACAGCCAGTTCCCGCAGTGGGCCGGACTGCCCCTGACGCTCGTCGACCCCGCCGGCTCGGACCACGTCATCCACCGGCTGGGGGACCGGCTCTCCGTGCGGCTGCCCCGGCACGCCGGGGCGATCGGCCAGGCCAGGAAGGAGTACGAGTGGCTTCCCCGGCTGGCCCCGCATCTCCCCCTCACCGTCCCGGTGCCGGTGGCGGTGGGCGAGCCCGGCTTCGGTTACCCCTGGCGGTGGGCGGTGGCCCGCTGGATCGACGGGGAGGTGGCGACCGCCGAGGCGCTGGGCGACTCGCCCGCGGTCGCGCGCGAACTGGCGCGGTTCCTGCTGGCCCTCCAGCGCTACGAACCGGAGGAGCCGACGGCCCTGTCCGCGGGCGGCTTCCCCGAGGACCTGGTCCCCGGCACCCTCGCCGACCGGGACGAGGTGACGCGCGCGGCCATCGCGCGAGTCGACGGCGTGTTCGACGGCGCGGCCATGACCCGGCTGTGGGACGCGGCCCTCGGCGCTCCCGCCTGGGACCGTCCCCCGGTGTGGATCCACGGGGACTTCCACACCGGCAATCTGCTGACCCGCGACGGCCGGCTCAGCGCCGTCATCGACTTCGGCGGCCTGGCGATCGGCGACCCGGCCGGCGACCTGGAGATCGCGTACACGCTGATGACGCCCGCCAGCAGGGACGTCTTCCGCAGCGCCCTGGGAAGCGACGACGCCACCTGGCTGCGCGGCCGCGGCTGGGCGCTGACCACGGGTCTCACCGCCTACACCGCCTACGCGGACGTCGACGCCCGGATCGCCGAACAGACCACCCGGCAGATCAACCAGGCACTGGCGGGATAGCCCGGGAGGCGGGCCGCGCGGACTGCGCGGGCGGCCGGCAGCACGGGTGGCCGGGGGCAGGCCGGTCCGGGGGCGCGGACGTCCGGGATCAGGCCGGCCCGGGAGCGCGGCCGTCCCCGGGAGCCGACGGCTCGGGACCCCGGAACCCGCAGCCCCGGGCCGGGAGCCGGGCGTTCCGAAGCAGGAACCCGAAGCCGGAGCCGGAGCCTTGAGTCGGAGTCGTAGCCGGAGTCGGAGTCGGAGCCTTGAGTCGATGCCGGAGTCGGAGTCGGAGCCTTGAGTCGGTGCCGGGAGCCAGGAGTCGGGTGCCGGGTGCCGGGAGTCGGGTGCCGGGAGCCGGGAGCCGGGAGCCGGGAGCCGGGAGCCGGGAGCCGGGAGCCGGGAGCCGGGAGTCGGGTGCCGGACCCCGGGGCCGTCGCCCCCGGGGTCCGGACGGTCAGGTCTCCAGATAGCGGAGCACGGCCAGCACCCGGCGGCTGTACGCCGCGGTGTGGGGCAGTTCGAGCTTGTCGAACACCGCGTTGACGTTCTTCTCCACCGCGCTCCGGGAGATGTGCAGCTTCTCCGCGATGCCGGTGTTGGTGTGGCCCTGCGCCATCGCGTCCAGCACCGTCCGCTCCCGTGGCGTCAGCCGGGCGAGCGGGTCGGTGTGGGTGGTGCGGGCGAGCAGCTGTCGTACGACTTCCGGGTCGATGGCCGTGCCGCCCGCGTGCACCCGCTCCAGGGCGTCCAGGAATTCGTCGACCTCGGCGACCCGGTCCTTCAGCAGATAGCCGATCCGGGCGGTGTCGGCGGTGAGCAGCCGCACGGCATAGTCCTTCTCGACATGCTGGGACAGCACGAGCACACCGGTCTCCGGCAGGCGTTCACGGATGTCCAGCGCGGCCCGCAGGCCCTCGTCGGTGTGGGTGGGCGGCATCCGGATGTCCACGACGATCAGATCCGGCCGGTGCCGTTCGGTCTCCCGTACCAGCGCCGTGCCGTCGCCGACCGCCGCGAGCACCTCGTGGCCCTCCTCGGCCAGCAGCCGGACGAGTCCCTCCCGCAGCAGGGTCGAGTCCTCGGCGAGGATTACGCGCACGGCAACTCCGCGGTGATCGTGGTGGGCCCGCCGGGCGGGCTGCTGACGGTGAAGGCCCCGTCCAGCGCGGCGACCCGCTGCCGGAGCCCGGAGAGGCCGCTGCCGGACGGGTCAGCGCCGCCGGTCCCGTCGTCCTCGACCGTCACCCGCAGCACGGCGCCGTGCTGCCCGACGGTGACGGTGACCCGGCGGGCGCCGGAGTGCTTGGCGGCATTGGTGACCGACTCGGAGACGACGAAGTAGGCGGCGGTCTCGACGGGTCCCGGCAGCCCGGGCGGTACGGAACAGTCCATCCGCAGCGGCAGCGAGCACCGCTCGGCGACCCCGGCCAGGGCTTCCTTCAGGCCGAGGCTGTCCAGCGCCGTCGGGTACACCCGCCAGATGACCTCGCGCAGTTCGCCGAGGACCTCGCGGGAGGCCTCGTGCGCCTGCCGGAGCAGTTCCGCGCCGTGCTCCGGGTCCTTGCTGCGGCGGGCCCGGCCGAGCAGCATGGCCAGCGCCACCAGCCGCTGCTGCACCCCGTCGTGAACGTCCCGCTCGATCCGGCGGCGTTCGGCGTCGACGGCTTCGAGGATTCCGGCACGGCTCGCGGCCAGCTCGTCGATACGGCGCTCCAGCAACTCCCGCTCGGAGGGGCCGAAGTGCATCCGGGCCAGCCGGTCGTCGAGGGCGGCGAGGGCGATCAGCCCCTGTACGTCGAGGAACAGCAGTACGCCGCCGAGCACCGTCTGGCCCAGCAGCTCCGCCCAGCTCACGCTGCCCAGCAGCAGTCCCGCCACCAGCACCCCGGCCAGCACGGCGCCGAGGACCAGCAGACCGGCGACCACACCGGTCAGCACGCCGGTGCCCGCCCGCGCGGCGAGATGGGCGAGAAGCCGGGTGCCCGCGGCGCGGTCGTACGGGGAGCCGCGGTCGTACGGGGAGCCGCGGTCGTGGGAGGAGGCGGGCCCGTACGGGGAGGCGGGCTCGTACGGGAAGGCGCGGGCGTGCCGGAGGGCGCGGGCGTCCGGGGAAGCCCCGTCGTGCGGAGCGCCCGGGCCGTACGGGAAGGCGGGCCCGTACGGGGAAGCTGACCCGTGCGGCACGTCACGCTCGTGCGGGAAGCGGTCGCCGAAGAACGCGGCGCGGCGCCGGAGTTCCAGCGCGACCAGCCGGCGGGCCCCCGCGGTCAGCAGCCGCAGCGCGGCGGCCCGGGTGCGCGGCCACAGCAGGAACAGGCCCAGCGCGCCGCCGGCGACCGCGAGGTACAGCAGCGAGGCGAGGCCGGTGCCGATTCCGGCGAGCACCCCGGCGGCCCGGCGCGCGGCCGGGCCGGTGGCGGGCCCGGCTGGGGACGCGGGGCGCGCCGGGGACGCGGCACCGCTCACGAACGGCCCCGGTGACGCGCCGACCTCCGGCCCGGCCTGCGCCCGGCCCCGCCACCCGGCGCGCGGCCCGGATCGCGGCCCGGATCGCGGGAGGACTCCCCGGAGAAGCCGGAGGAACCCCCGGAAGAGCCCGAGGCCCCTCCGGAGGACTTCCGCGAGGACCTCCCGGAGGGCTTCCCGGAGAACAGCCGCTTGGCGACGAACGCCGCGCACGCCACCGCGACGAGCACCAGCACCACCTTGGAGAACACCCCGACATAGTCCCCCACCAGCTCCCAGCGGTCACCCAGCCAGTAGCCGGCCAGCACCAGCACGCTGTTCCAGATCAGCGAGCCGCACGCGGTCAGCCCCACGAAGACCGTCAACGGCATCCGCTCGACCCCGGCGGGCACCGAGATCAGACTCCGGAAGATCGGCACCATCCGCCCCAGGAACACCGCCTTCGTGCCGTGCTTGGCGAACCACTCCTCCGTGCGTTCCAGATCCGCGGGCTTCAGCAGCGGCAGCCTCGCCCACAGGGCGTACATCCGGCGGCGGCCCAGCAGCATCCCCAGTCCGTAGAGGGCGGTGGCGCCGACGACGGAACCGAGCGTGGTCCAGAACAGCGCGGACGCCAGGCTGAGCACGCCCTGCCCGGCGGCGAAGCCGGTGAGCGGCAGGATCACCTCGCTCGGCAGCGGCGGGAAGAGGTTCTCCAGCGCGACGGCGAGGCCCGCTCCCGGGCCGCCGAGTGACTCCACCAGCCCCGCGGCCCATCCGGCGAGTCCGCCGGGGTCTGCGGTCTCGGCGGACGCGACCGGAATCACTGACTGCATGGAACACACCTCTGTACGCGTGGCTGGGCGGCCGCGGCCTTCCCGACCGCGTACCCGCAACGCTAAGAATGTGCGCCCCGGCGCGGTATGCGGTGCACCACCCGGGCTCCGGCGGTTCACCGCAGGCGCGTCCTGTGGAAGACCGCACCCCGGCGGCGGCTCCGCGCCCGGGAAGCGGGGCCGGGGAGCGGGGCCGCGAGGCCCGGCCGGGAAGCGGGAGCGGGAAGGCAGGAGCGCAGCGGCGGGACCGGCTCCCCGGCACGGACGGCCCGGTCGCGCGTGCCGGTACGGCCGTGCACGGCGGTACCGGCACGCGCGAGGGTACGTACGGTCCTGCCCAGCGGTCCGGTCACCTGCGACGGCACGGCCGTACGGTTACGTGCGACGGCGCGGGCGTACGGCTACCCGCGACGGCACGGCCGTACGTTCACCCGCGGCTGCGGGCCCCACCGCGGGGACACGGCCCTCCGCGACGGGACGGCCGCGCTCGGCGGGACGGTCCCGCTCGGCCGGTCCGCCGTCTCATCCGCACCCGCCCGCGCCGCGGGCCGCCAGGGTCTCGCGCAGCCGGCGGATCGCGTAGAAGGACCGCGACTTCACGGTGCCGGGCGGTATCCCCAGCACTCGGGAGGTCTCGGCGACGCTGTGGCCGACGTAGTAGAGGTGGAGCAGCACCTCCCGCTGGTGCGCGGCGAGGCCGTCGACGGCCTCCGCCAGCAACTGCGCGGTGAGGGCGTGGTCGAACTCGTCACCGGTGTGCAGGCCGGCCATCGCCTCGTCGCCGACCTCCTGGGGCCGGGAGCGGCGGGCCCGGTAGTCGTCGATGACGAGGTTGCGCACCACCGTGTAGAGCCAGGGCCGCAGGTCGTCCGCCGGGGGCGCGGGCGTGCCGAAGTGCCGCCAGGCCCGCATGGCGGTCTCCTGGAGGATGTCCTCGGCCCGGTGCCAGTCGCCGTTCAGCAGCCGTGCGGCGAACCGCAGGAGCGGGCCGCCGTGCTCCTCGTAGAGCTTCCGTAAGAACATCTCGTCGGGCGGGCACCCGTCCGGGCCCGGCCGCCGCCCGGGTGCGCTCCCGCTCTCCGTCCGGGTCGGGGCGCATACGGCGACTGCGGTCATGGGGCTGTCCTCGTCTGTGGTGCGGTCGGTGCTGGTGGTGCCGGTGTTGCTGTTGGTGGAATGGGTGGAGCCGGTGATGGTGCCGGCGGTGTCGGTGCTGCCGGGTGTGCGGTCAAGCCGGCCGGCGGTGCGGTCGGGTCTGTCGGCGGTGCGGTCGGGCCGCCGGGTGGCACGAGCGGTGCGGCGCCGGGGTGCGGGCCGCACCGGACTCTCGCGATGCTTGCGCCCCGTTCTTGCCGTGGCCTTGCCGTCCCGGTACGGACCGGGCGCGCAGCCGGAGCCGCGGCCGCTCACCGGTCCGGCCGCGACGGTCACGACGCCCCGGCCGGCGCGGACACGGACGGCGCGGGGACGGGCGACGCGGTGACGGGCGACGCGGACACGGACCGGGCGGACTTGCCCCGTACCGGCGCGGGCGTGCCCCGTAGCGGCGCGGCGGCGTACCGGCGCAGTGACTCGGTGAACTCCTCCAGCCGCCCGGCCAGTTCACCGGCGGTGCAGACTCCCGGGCCGGCCGCGAACTCCAGCGTCAGGCCGCGGCCCGCCTGCGGGTCGCCGGACACGTTGAGCCGCAGGCCGTCGGCCGGTCCGGCGGCCAGGGTGCGCAGCGTCGTGACGCAGTCGCCGAACCGCAGGCCACGCTCGAAGGACAGGATGTTGACGGAGGTGCGGCCGGGCCCGCCGTATCCGTGTCCGTGACCGGCGGGCGCGTCCGGTGAGCCGAAGCGGTGGCGCTGGTGGCGGAGCGCCCCGCCGACGCGTTCGGAGACCTGTCCGACGAGCGCGGCGAAGGCGTCATCCGCACCGGCTCTTCCCGCTCTTCCCGCTCTTCCGGCCGGTCCGGCCGGTCCCGCGGTCCGGGCGGGCGCCGGGGTGCGCAGCCGCAGCGGCAGTTCGTTGGCCAGGTTGGCCGGGGTGTTCAGCGCCGCCCGGGTGAGCCGCCCGGCGACCATCAGCCCGAGTACGACGTCGTCGGTGCCGGCCCGCTCGCCGAGATGGGCGGCCAGCGCCGCGATCAGGACGGCGGACCAGCGGGTGCGCGCCTCACGGGCCGTGCCGAGCAGCGCGGCGACGACCTCGTCCGGCAGCCGGGCCGCCGCCCGCAGCGGCCGGACGGCCGCGGCACCGTCCCGCCCGGCGGGTCCGGTCTCCGGGTACGGGGCGGCGAGCACCTCGCGCCAGTACGCCTCGTCCCGGGCGGCCTGCCCGGAGTGCTGGTAGGCCATCTCCTCGCCGACCAGCTGGGTCAGGGTCCCGGCACGGCTCCCGGGCACGTCGGAGCCGGCGGCCAGGGCCGTGTAGACCTCGGCGACGCGGCGCAGGTACTGGTGGCGGCTGTAGGTGTCGGCGACGACCCGGTGGTGGCGGAGGAAGAGCAGGTGGTGCCGCTCCCCGAGCGTGAGCAGGGCGTGCTCGTACGGCGGCCCGGAACGCGGGTCGCTCCCCTCGTCCAGCCGCTCCGCCATCCAGGCGGCGGCCGCGTCGGCGGGGCCGGTCCGGCCGGACAGGTCGTGGCGGGGCAGCGGTGCCTCGTCCGCCGGGACGACGCACTGCCAGGGAAAGCTGTGGTCCTGGCCGAAGCGGACGCGCAGCGCCTCCGTCCCGGCCAGCGCCGTGTGCAGCGCGCGCTCCAGCAGGACGGGGTCGAGGTCCCCGCGGATCTCCACGTAGGCACCGCAGTTGTGAGCCGGGTCCGCCGGCGCGGCCGCGCCCTGTGCCCACATCCTCTGCTGCGCCGCGAGCAGCGGAAACCGGGGGTGCGGTGGTGCGTCGTTCCCCGTCACGCGTCGTCCGCCTCCGCGGCCGCCAGCATGCGGTCGAGGAGGCCGGCCAGCTCCCCGACGGTCGCGTGGTCCCAGAGCGCGGTGGTGTCGACGGCCACACCGAAGTGGTCCTCGGCGGCGGCCGCGACGGCGAACCCGGTGAGCGAGTCGAGGCCGTAGTCACCGAGCGGGACGTCCGGGGCGATGGCGCTCACGGGCAACCGGGTGTGCCCGGCGACCTGCTCGGTGATCCACCTGGTCGTCGGTTCGGTCGCTGCTTCCGGTGCGGCAGTTGTCATCGCTCCACTCCTTCGGTCACCCGTATGCGTTCCGGGACACGGGAACGGCCGTACCCGGCGCCGGGCGGCGACGCTGCCCGCGCTCGGGACGCGGCACCGGGTAACACGGACGAGAATGCCCTCGCGTTCTTGTCGGCGGCTTGCTCCCGGCCCGCGGTGGCTCGCCGGGCACCGCCCGGGGGCGGTTTCCGACATCCGTTCGCCGTGCCCCGTGACCCTTGGCAGCCTGTCCGGGCGGGAAATCTGGAAGGAGACCGCCGCCCCACCGGGAGGAGAACGCCAGTGATCAACGGCATCGACGTCAGCTCCCACCAGCCCCAATACTCCGCCTCCGGATGCGACTTCGTCTTCGTCAAGGCCACCGAGGGCCGTTCGTACAGCAATCCGCACCGCGCCGACCAGGCACGGCGGGCCCGGGAGGCGGGCTGTGTCGTGGGCTTCTACCACTTCCTGTGGCCCGGTGACATCGCGGAGCAGGCCCGGTACTTCACCGAGCGGTGCGGCGCGGAGAAGGGCGACGTGCTCGCCGCGGACTGGGAGGTGACCGCCGACGGCACCCGTGCGAGCGGCGAGGACAAGGACCGGTTCCTCGACGAGGTGCGCGAGCTGCGGCCGGACCACCGCGTGATCCTGTACTGCAACCGGACGTTCTGGCGGCGGCACGACACGTCGTCCGCTGCCGGGGACGGGCTGTGGATCGCCGACTACGTCACCAAGGGCGAGCCGCGGATCGAGGCGGAGTGGCGGTTCCACCAGTACACCGACACGCCTCTCGACAAGAACGTCGGCCGGTTCCGCGACAAGGACGCGCTGCGGGCCTGGGCGAAGAAGTCCTGACCGGCGGCCGTCCCGGACCGGTGGCCGCCCCCGGTCCGCTCGCTTCGGACGGCCCGACCGCGCCGGGCGGCCCCTCCCCGCCCGTCCACCGGCTTCGTGCCGGTACGCCGTCTCCGTGCCGGTACGCCGTCTCCGTGCCCGGTGCGCAGACTCCGTGCCCGGTGCGCAGACTCCGTGCCCGGGACGGCGGCGCCGCTGTCAGTCGCGGCGCATAAGCTCCTGGGCATGGGTTACGCAGACCTGCGCGAGCTCCGCACCGCGCTCAGCACGGCACAGGACATCGCCTTCAACCTGGACCCGGCGGCGCCGTCCGCCGAGCAGACCGCCGAGCTTGTCGACGCCCTGCGCAGGGCGCTGGGCTCCGCGACCGCGCTCACCGGCGAGCAGGGCTCGACGGGCTGTCCCGAGCATCCGCGCGGCGCCGTCGACCCGCTCCACGGCGACAAGGACGACCCGCTGCCGCCGGGCTGGGGCAAGTGCCTGCTGTGCAACGACCGCAGGCGCCGCGCCGGCACCCAGCGGCCCAGCCGCCGGTGACGGCTGTGCCGGCCGCCCGGGGTCTCGCCTCCCTGCTCGCCGACGCCGCCCACGGCGCGTTCCCGCCGCCCGACGGCTCCGTCACGGTGCTGCCCCAGCCGAACCCCCGGGACGCGGGCGTGCTGTCCCTGACGGCTCATGCCGTGGTCTTCACGGACGAGGATCCGGCCTGGGTCCGCGCCCGGCTGGCGGAGGTGCCGAGCGATCCGCTCGGCGCCGCGCTGTCCCCGTCGTTCCTGTCCGCCCTCATGACCCGTACCGGCCGGCTGGTGAACAACACCGACCTGCTGACCGTCGCCCGCGCCCTGCCCGGCCCGCCCGCCTTGTCGCTGCACGAGATCGAGGACCGGGACCATCCGCGGGTGGTCCGCGCGCTGGCGTTCCGCGACGACGTACGGGTCTGGTGCACGGCCGAGGGCGGGGTGCTGGTGATGGGCCGGGGCGTCGCCGGACGCTGGGAGACGGCCGTCGAAGTGGACGGCGCCCTCCGCGGCAAGGGGCTCGGCCGGGCTCTCGCCGAGGCGGCCCGGCATCTCGTGCCCGACGGCGGTCCGCTCTGGTCCCAGCAGGCGCCGGGCAATGCCGCGAGCGTCCGGGCCTTCCAGGCTGCCGGGTTCCGGCCCGTCGGCGCGGAAGCGCTGCTGGTGGCTCCATGAACGGACCGCGGCGCGGACCACCGGCCCCGGACCTCGGCTCTCGTACCGCCGACCGCGGCTCTCGGACTACCGGCCTCGGCCCTCGCACCACCGACCTCGGGGCCTCGCACCACCGGCCCCGGCCCTCGCACCACCGGCCCCGTCATGCCGCCGACCGCGGATCCCGGTCCCCGGGCCCGGCTCAGCGGTCGGCGACGCGGATCTCGAACCAGGTGGTCTTGCCGCACGGCAGCAGGTCCACGCCCCACCGGTCGGAGAGGGTGTCCACCAGGAACAGTCCCCGGCCGCTGATGTCGAGCGGCTGGACGGGCATCAGGCAGGGCAGTCCCCGGGACGGGTCGCGGACCTCGACACGGATCCAGCCCCGGCGGCGCAGCATGCGCAGGCCGAACGTGCGGGCGCCGGTGTGCCGTACGGCGTTGCCGACCAGTTCCGAGACGAGCAGCACGACATGCTCCGCGAGCTGCGGCGACAGTGCCCATTTGCGCAGTACGACGGACTCCGCCAGCCGGCGGGCCGCGCCGGCCGATTCCGGGCGGGACGGGAGCCGGACTTCCTCGGCGGCCGGATCCCCGAAGAGTCCGAGCGCCCCCCGCGCCTGTTCGTCCGCGGTGGACGGCGTCCGTCCGGTCGCGGGCACATCGGCCCTGCGCCGCGGCCGTTCCACACCTTCGAGCCCAGCCATGCTCTCCATCATGGCCGCTCGGAGCCCGTCACGGGCTGGAACCGGAGGATTACGCCCCGCCGATCACCGACGGCCGCCCGCAGCCGGTCCCCGGGTGCCGGCGTTCAGGGTGACCGGCGGCCCTTCCGTGCCCGGCGGTCCTCCCGCGACCGGCGTCTCCGGTGCCCGGCGGTCGTCCGTTGGCCGGTGTTCACGGTGACCGGCGGCCTCCCGTCCCCGACGGGCGTCCAGCGACCCGCGTCTCCGGTGACCGACGGGAGTCCGGTGACCGGCAGTCGTCCGGTGACCGGCGGTCCCCCAGTGCCCGGCGGCCCTCCCGTGACCGGTGAACGTCCAGTGCCCGGCGGTCCTCCGCCCTCCCGCGGCGGTGCCCCGGGCGGGTGGCCGCCCCGGGGCGGCCAACCGCGCACTCCCGGTCAGCGGAATTTCGCCTTCCCGGGGCCTTCCTCCACGAAGCTGCGCATCCCGGTCTCCCGGTCCTCCGTGGCGAACAGCCCGGCGAACCAGTTGCGTTCGACGGCCAGACCGGTGTCGATGTCGGTCTCCAGCCCGGCGTCCACGGACTCCTTGGCGGCGCGCAGCGCGATCGCCGGGCCCTTCGCGAGCTTCGCCGCCCAGTCGTGCGCCTGCTCGTAGACCTCGGCGGCGGGGACGACCCGGTCGACGAGGCCGATGGCGAGGGCCTCGTCGGCCCGCACCTGACGGCCCGTGAAGATCAGGTCCTTGGCCTTCGCCGGGCCGACGAGCCGGGCCAGCCGCTGGGTGCCGCCCGCGCCCGGGATGAGCCCGAGCAGGATCTCGGGCTGGCCCAGCTTGGCGTTGTCGGCGGCGATCCGGATGTCGGCGCAGAGGGCCAGCTCGCAGCCGCCGCCGAGGGCGTAACCGGTGACGGCGGCGACGACGGGCTTCGGGATCCGGGCGACGGCCGTGAAGGAGTCCTGGAGGAGCTTGGAGCGCTTGACCATGGCCGCGTGGTCCATGTCCCGCATCTCCTTGATGTCCGCGCCGGCCGCGAACACCTTCTCGCCGCCCCAGATGACCACGGCCCGTACGTCGTCGCGCTCGGTGGCCTCCTCCGCGATCTCGCGCAGCCGGTCCTGGACGGCGACGTCCAGCGCGTTCATCGGGGGACGGTCCAGCCGGATGGTGCCGACGCCCTCGGCCACCTCGAAGTTCACAGTCATGCCCCGCAGGTTAGCGGCCGTTCACGGCGCGGGGCCCGGTGCGGTTCGTCACAGCCACCGCGCCGGGCCCCGTGCCGGGACGGTCCCGGTCCGCCGCGGGCCGCCGCGGGCTACTGCGGCGCCTTCCACTCGTCCCAGTCCATGTTCCAGCCGTTGAGGCCGTTGTCCGGGGCGATGGTCCGGTCACCGGAGTTCTTCACGACGACGACGTCGCCGATCACCGAGTTGTTGAAGAACCAGGCCGCCGGGGTGGAGCTGTCGCCGCCGCCGCGGGCGTCGAACAGGCCTATGCAGCCGTGGCTGGCGTTGACCGAGCCGAAGGTGGCCCGGCCCGCCCAGTAGTTCCCGTGGATGAAGGTGCCGCTCTGGGACAGCCGCATGGCGTGCGAGACGTCCTCGATGTCGTACTCGCCGCCGAAGCCGACGGTCTCGCCGTTCATCCTGGTCATCTTGTGCTTCTCGCTGATCACCATCTCGCCGTTCCAGGACGGTGTGGCGGGGGCGCCCGCGGTGATCGGGATCTTCTTGATCACCTTGCCGTCGCGCTCGACGGTCATCTGCTTCTTCTTCACGTCGACGACGCTGACCTGGCTGCGGCCGACGGTGAACTTCACCGTCTTGGACTGTTCTCCGTACACACCCGGCCGGCCCTCGACGCCGTCGAGGTTGAGCTTCAGCGTCACCTCGGTGCCCTTGGCCCAGTACTTCTCGGGCCGGAAGTCGAGCCGGTCGTTGCCGAACCAGCGGCCCTCGACCGGCACCGACGGGGAGGCCTCGACCTCGATGGCCCGCTCCACGGCCGCCGGGTCGGTGATGCCGCGGCTGAACCGGATGGACACAGGCATGCCGACGCCGACCTCGGAACCGTCCTCCGGGGTGAAGTAACCGATGAAGGTGTCCTCGGGGACGAAGGTCGTGAAGGTGGCGTGCCGGGCGGCCTCACGGCCCGCCGCGTCCTCGGCCACCGCGTCGACGGTGTACTTGGTGGAGGAGCCGAGGTGGCCGGTCGGCTTCCAGACCGTGCCCTTGTCGCCGATCTTCCCGCCGACCTCGTTGCCCTTGTCGTCCTCGACCCTGACCGACGTGAGCTTGCCCTTCTCGGCCGTCACCTTCAGCACGCCGGTGGTCACCACGTCCTCGGCGCCGTCCTTGGGCGTGATCTTCACGACCGCCTCCGAGGGCTTCGTGTCGACCGAGCCGGGCTTGCCGTCGCCGTCCCCGCCCTTTCCGCCGCCGGAGCCGCCTCCGCACGCGGCGAGCGTCAGCACGAGCGCCCCCGCCACCGCCAGGTCCAGAATCCGCTGCGTCTTCACAGATCTCTCCCCTCGCGCGGCCGGCCCCCCAAGGCCCGTGCCGCATCCCCCCGCGCGCGATGAACGGCGCGCTGCCGAAAGGTAACCACAAGGGGGTGACTGAGATCTGCCCCGGACTGTTACGGATCAGTCCCAAAACCGCCGGTGGGGGCGTCCGCCGGGGCGGCGGGCGGGGCCCGCGCGAGCGCCGGGCGGCGCGCCCCGCGTGAGGGCGGGGCCCGTAACGGGCAGAACAGGGAAGGACCCCCGAACGGCGGCCGGGCGGCCGGGACACCGCGCGCCCGCCGGACGGAGGTCCGCCACGTCGCTCCCCCGGCCCGCCGGGCGGAGGCCAGCCGCGAGCCGCCGGAGGCGAACACGTGTCGAGCGCAGCCGAGCAGGAGGCAGCACCCGGGCCGTCGCGGGAGGACGTGCTCGCGCCGGCGTCCGTGCCCCCGCCCCAGCCCGGGCCGCCGGTGTGGCCGGGCAGCCCGCAGCCGCTGGGCGCCCGTTTCCGTACCGGCCCCGACGGCGTGACCGGCACCAACTTCGCGCTCTGGGCGGGCGGCGCGGAGGCCGTCGAGGTGTGTCTGTTCGACGACGACGGCACCGAGACGCGCTGCCCGCTGACCGAGCTGACCCACGAGATCTGGCACGGTTTCCTGCCGGGCGTCTCCCCCGGCCGGCGCTACGGCTTCCGGGTGCACGGCCGCTGGGACCCGTGGACCGGCGCCCGCTGGAATCCGGCCAAGCTGCTGCTGGACCCGTACGCCCGCGCCGTGGACGGCGAGTTCGGCCTGCCGCCGGAGGTGTACGGGCACGTCCGGGACTGGCCGCAGCAGCATGTCGCCGACACGGTGCGCGACGACCGGGACTCGGCGCCGCACGTACCGAAGGGCGTCGTGGTCTTCGACGAGACGCCGGGCGACGAGTGGGCCGACGACCGGCGCCCCAAGACGCCGTGGGCGGACACGGTCCTCTACGAACTGCACGTCCGCGGTTTCACCATGCGCCACCCGGGCGTCCCCGAGCGGCTGCGCGGCACCTACGCCGGGCTCGCCCACCCGGCGGCCATCGAGCATCTGACCGCGCTCGGGGTCACCGCCGTCGAACTGCTGCCCGTGCACCAGTTCGCCCACGAGGACCATCTGCTCCGGCGCGGCCTGCGCAACTACTGGGGCTACAACTCCATCGGCTACTTCGCCCCGCACGCCGGGTACGCGGCCACCGGAACCCGCGGCGAACAGGTCGGCGAGTTCAAGCGGATGGTGCGCGCCCTGCACGCCGCCGGCATCGAGGTGATCCTCGACGTCGTCTACAACCACACCGCCGAGGCGAACGAGCTCGGCCCCACCCTCTCGCTGCGCGGCATCGACAACCGCGGCTACTACCGCCTCCAGCCGGACCCGCGCCGCTACGCCGACTACACCGGCTGCGGCAACACCCTGCACGTCGTCCAGCCGCAGGTGCTGCGGCTCATCACCGACTCGCTGCGCTACTGGGTCACCGAGATGGGCGTCGACGGCTTCCGCTTCGACCTGGCCGCGGCCCTCGCCCGGTCCATGCACGACGTCGACATGCTCTCCCCGTTCCTCGCCGTCATCGCCCAGGACCCGGTGCTGCGCCGGGTGAAGCTCGTCGCCGAACCCTGGGACATCGGCTCGGGCGGCTACCAGGTCGGCGCGTTCCCCCCGCTGTGGACGGAGTGGAACGACCGCTACCGCGACACGGTGCGCGACTTCTGGCGCGGCCGGCTGCACGGCGTACGCGATCTCGGCTACCGGCTGTCCGGCTCCAGCGACCTCTACGCCTGGGGCGGCCGCCGCCCGTACGCCTCCGTCAACTTCGTCACCGCCCACGACGGTTTCACCCTGCGTGACCTCGTCAGCCACCAGCAGAAGCACAACGAGGCCAACGGCGAGGGCAACCGCGACGGCACCGACGACAACCGCTCGTGGAACTGCGGGGCCGAGGGCGAGACCGGCGACCCGGAGATCACCGCGCTCCGCCGCCGCCAGCTGCGCAACTTCCTGACCACCCTGCTGCTCTCCACGGGGGTGCCGATGCTGGTCGCCGGGGACGAGATGGGACGCACCCAGCGCGGCAACAACAACGGCTACTGCCAGGACAACCCGACCGGCTGGCTCGACTGGTCCCTGGCCGCCGACCCCGGCTGGCGGGAGCTGCGGGCACTGACCGCGCGGCTGATCGCGCTGCGCCGGGCGCATCCGGTGCTGCGCCGGCGCGCGTTCTTCTCCGGCCGCCCCCAGGGGCCGGAGGGGCTGCGCGACCTGGCCTGGTTCACCCCGGCGGGCCGGGAGATGACGGAACAGGACTGGTACGCGCCGGCCGCCACCCTCGCCATGTATCTCTCCGGCCGCGACATCCCCGGCCGGGACGAGCGCGGCGGCCCGGTCACCGACGACAGCTTCCTGGTGCTGCTGCACGCGCACCACGAGCCGCTGCCCTTCACCCTGCCGGGGCCTCCCTGGGCCCGCGGCTACGAGCTTCTCGTGGACACCTCCCGGGAGGACCAGGCCGAGCCGCCCGGCACCCGGCACCGGGGCGGCGCGGAGCTGACGCTGCCGGCCCGCTCCGTACAGCTGCTGCGGGTGCGGCACGACCCCGCCGCGAGCGGGTGAGACGCCAGTGGCGAAAACGGGGTGAGTCCTGTCGGTGACCCACCGTAAGCTCTCCCCCGATGCCTCCCTCCACACAGAAGTCCACCGTCCGCGCCCTGCTGCGGCTGTGGCCGTACGTCAGGCCGGTCCGGGCCCGGCTGTTCACCGCGGCCGGGGTGGCGGTCGTCGCCTCCTGCATCGGGCTCGTCATTCCGCTGGTGCTGAAGTGGCTGGTCGACGGCCCCGTGGCGGACCGCGACCCGGGAGGCGTGTGGCTCGGCGGCGCGGCGCTGCTGCTGCTCGGGATCGCCGAGGCCGGGCTGTTCGGGCTGCGCCGCTGGCTGGTGGCGCGGCCGCTCGCGGGCGTCGAGGCCACGATGCGGGCGAGCCTCTTCAGCCGTCTCCAGCGGCTCCCCGTCGCCTTCCACGACCGCTGGCCGTCGGGGCAGCTGCTGTCGCGCGCCACCGCGGACCTGCATCTGCTGCGCATCTTCCTCGCCTTCCCGCTGACGTTTCTGCTGGTCAACGGGACGACGATCCTGGTCGGCTGCGGCATCCTGCTCTCCCAGGACTGGCAGCTCGGGCTGGTGCTGATCGTCCCGGTCCTGCCGATCGTCGTCATCTGTTCCTACTTCGAGACCCGCTACTCCGCGGCCGCCCGCACGGCCCGCGACCAGATCGGCGATCTGACGACCGTCGTCGAGGAGGGCGTGCTCGGCATCCGCGTCATCAAGGGCTTCGGCCGGCACCGCAGCCAGTCCCGCGCCTTCCGGGAGCTGAGCCACCGGCTGCGGGGCACCGAGCTGTACAAGGCCCGGCTGCTCGCCGGGCTGCTCGCGCTGATCATGACGCTGCCCGAACTGGCCATCGGCACCGCGCTGGTGCTGGGCACCGTGCAGGTCGCCGACGGAGCGCTGTCGGCCGGGACACTGGTCGCGTTCCTCTCGACAGCCCTCGCGCTGCGCTGGCCGGTGGACTCGATCGGCTTTCTGCTGGCGATCAGCCAGGACGCGGCGACGGCCGCCCGGCGTCACTTCGAGGTGATGGACGCCCCGGCCGCGGAGGACGACGTTCCGGCCGCGGAGGACGGGGACACCGCGGCGGGTACGGAGGGCGGCGAGGCCGCGGCGGGAGCGGGGAACGGGGTGGACGGCGAGGCCGCGGCGGGCACGGAGTGCGGGGGCACCGCGGCGGGTCCGGAGGACCGGGGCACCGCGGCGGCCGCCCCGCCCGCCCGGACCGGGAGCGCCGGTTCCGGGAACGCCCGGGCCGGAGCCCCCGGCGACGGGCTCCGGTTCCACGGAGTGACGTTCCGCCACCCGGACACGGACCCCGGCACGCCCCCGGTGCTCCGCGGCATCGACCTGCACATCCGGTCCGGCGAGACCATGGCCCTGGTCGGCGCCACGGGCAGCGGGAAGACGACCCTCACCGCCCTGGTGCCCCGGCTGCACGAGGTGTCCGGCGGGCGCATCACCCTCGACGGCGAGGACATCAGCCGCATGCCGAGAAGCCGGCTGCGGGGGCTGATCGCGGTCGCCTTCGAGGACCCCACGCTCTTCTCCGCCACCGCCGGGGAAAACGTCCTGATGGGTGCGGCAGGCGCCGGGACGGACGCGCTGGACCGCGCCCTGTCCGTGGCGCAGGCGGACTTCGTGCACGACCTGCCGCAGGGCACCGGCACCCAGGTCGGCGAGCAGGGCCTGAGCCTGTCCGGCGGCCAGCGCCAGCGGCTCGCCCTGGCCCGGGCCGTCGTCGGCAATCCCCGCTTCCTGGTGCTCGACGACCCGCTGTCCGCGCTCGACGTGCACACCGAGGCGCTGGTCGAGGCGGCGCTGCGCGAGGTGCTGGCGACGACGACGGCCCTGGTCGTGGCGCACCGCCCGTCGACGGTGCTGCTCGCCGACCGGGTCGCGCTGCTGTCCGGCGGGCGCATCACGGCCGTCGGCACCCACCGTGAACTGCTGCGCCGCAGCGTGGAGTACCGGACGCTGATGTCCGGTGGACCGGACCAGGGTCTTCAGGCCCCCGGTGCGCCCGCGGACCCGTCGCGGGTCTCCGGAGCACCGGCAGACGGAGGTGTCCCCCGATGAGCACACCGGACCCCGACGGCCCGG
>NZ_WHPN01000276.1 GCF_009735685.1 Streptomyces lycii
GGGCACACCGGTGAGCCGTCGCTGCCGGGGACGTTCGTGGACTACGAACAATCCCCCCGGGAGTACGAACTCAGCGTCGCCCAGACCGTGCTGCGCGTCCACAGCCGCGTCGCCGACCTCTACAACGAACCCATGAACCAGGTCGAACAGCAACTCCGCCTCACCATCGAGGCCCTGCGCGAACGCCAGGAACACGAACTGGTCAACAACCGCGACTTCGGCCTCCTCCACAACGCCGACCTCACCCAGCGCATCCACACCCGCACCGGCCCCCCCACCCCCGACGACCTCGACGAACTCATCTCGCGGCGCCGCAAGACCCAGTTCCTGCTGGCGCACCCGAGGACCATCGCCGCGATCGGGCGCGAGTGCACCAGCCGCGGGATCTACCCACAGGGCACCGAGCTGGACGGCCACAATCTGCGGGCCTGGCGCGGCATTCCGCTGCTGCCCTGCAACAAGATCCCGATCAGTCCGCAGAGCACCAGTTCCGTGCTGGCGCTGCGTACGGGCGAGGCGGACCAGGGCGTCGTGGGGCTGCGCCAGACCGGGATCCCCGACGAGATCGAGCCGGGGTTGAACGTCCGCTTCATGGGCCTCGACGAGAAGGCCGTCATCTCGTATCTGGTGAGTACGTACTTCTCGGCCGCGGTGCTGGTGCCGGACGCCCTCGGCATCCTGGAGGACGTCGAGATCGGCGCCTGAGTCCCGTCCCCGGCGGCCGGCCGGAGCCCGGCCGCCGGGGGCGTTTCGCGGCCGGGCCGCGGGAACGGCCGGCGCCGGACACCCGCCCCGGCCGCTTCCGTGCCCCGGCCGGCCGGCTCGTCCGGCGGTGCACCCGTCCGCCCTCCGCCCGGTCCGTCCTCCGCCCGGTCCGCCTGCTGTCCCCGTTGCTCCCTTTATCCCCGTTGCCCCGTCCAGCGGTCGGCACTCCGCAGCCCGGGCCACCGAGCCACCGGGCCACCGAGCCACCGAGCCACCGAGCCACCGAGCAAATATTTCGCAGATAAAACACCTGTTAATCTTGTGCGCATGGTGACGCCCGACAGTTCCCGGAAGCCCCGCTCGAACAGCTCAGCCGCCCGCGCCCCGCGCCGGGCCCGCGTCCGGCCACTGCCCCTGCGCGCCACCGTCCGGCTCCGTGACTACGGGGACGTCTGGTACAAGCACGGCCTGAGCGGCGCTGTCGCGTTCGTCCTCCCCGCGCTGCTCCTGCTCGCGGCCGGCCGGCTGGACCTGATCATGTACACCTCGGCCGGCACCATGGTCTCCCTGTACGCCCACGGCCTCCCCTATGCCGCCCGGGCCCGCGCCCTGCTGTGGCTCGTGCTCGGCATGACGGCGAGCCTCGCCGTGGCGCTGACCGCCGCCGCGTACGTCGATTCGGTGGCGCTGCTCGTCCTCGGGACCGCGCTCGTCGCCGCCGTGCACAAGGTGGCCTGCGAGGCCACCGGGATCGGCCCGCCGAACAACGTCGTCCTCACCTTCCTCGCCGCGACCGCGTTCTTCGTGCCGCAGCGGCCGCAGGAGATCCCCTTCCATCTGTCCCTCCAGCTCGCCGGCGGTGCCCTCGCCTGGCTGGTGGCCATGGCCCCGGCGCTCGTACGCCCGCACGGGCCGGAGCGGATCGCCGTGGCCCGCGCCCTGGAGGCCGCGGCGCGGGCGCTGCACGCCGGGCCCGGTGCGGACGCCGGGCCGTCACCCACCCCGCGGCACACCGCCGCGGCCGCCGTGAACACCGCGTGGCAGACCCTCTCGCTCGTTCCGCGCCGCCCCCGCCCCCGTACGGAGCCCGCGCCGCACGCCGGGCTGGAGCGGTTGCTGCTGCGCGCCGAGGCCGGGCCGGCCGACGGGGACGCCACCGTCGCCGAGCGGACCGCCGAGGCCGCGCGCTTCGCCGTCTGGGCGCAGGATCTGCGCCAGGGCCGCCCGCTTCCCGGTGTGCGGCTGTCCGGGCGGCAGCGCGCCGAGCTGGCCGGTGTCCTCGCCGAGCGGGAGCAGCGGCGCCGCCTCGGGCCCGGGGACGAGCCGGCGGCAGCGGCCCCGGCACCGGGACCTGGCGCCGGGGCCGCTGCCGGAACCGGTGCGCGTGCGGGGGCCGGGCCCGGCGGGGACGGCGGGGGGCGTCACCCGCTGCGCCCCGCGCCCGGCCGCTCCCGCGGGTTCCGGCAGGTGCTGCGGCAGTTCCGGCCGGGTTCGCCGCTCGCCCCGGTGGGGGCCCGGACCGCCGTCGGCTGCGCCCTCGCCGGCTGGGTCTCGCTGCTGCTCGGCGTCGGCCATCCGTACTGGGCGGTGGTCACCGCCGCCGCGGTCTTCCAGGCGAACACGACCCTGTCCTGGCACCGCGTCGTGCAGCGCACGCTCGGCAATCTGGTCGGACTGCTGCTGTTCACGGCACTGCTGCCCGTCATCGGGACGGGTCCGCCGACCATGGTGCTGCTCGTGGTGCTGTTCCAGATCGGCGCCGAGGCCCTCATCACCCGCAACTACTGGCTCGGCACCGTCTGTGTGACGCCCATGGCGCTGCTGCTCGCCATGTTCGCCTCCGACACGCCCGCGGAGGTGCTGGTGGCGGACCGCTGGACCGACACGCTCGTCGGTGTCGCGGTGGGGCTGCTGAGCTGTGTGCTGGTCACCAACCGGCGGGCCGCGAGCCGGATCGACGCCGCGCTGCGCGAGGCGGAGGCGGCCCGTGACCGGGCACGGCTGCTGCTGGACGCCCCCGCCGGCCCCGGACCGGACCGGGACGGGGACCTCGCCCGGTCCCGCGACCGGCTCGGCACCGCGCTGATCGAGCTGCGCGAGGCGCTGGACATCGCCTCCGGCGAGTGGTGGCAGCCGGATCTCCCGGAGGAGGAGGCCGAGCGCGCCGAGCGGGAGGGCCACGAGGTGCTCGGGGAACTCGTACGCACCCTGGCCGCGCCCGCCCGGCCCGCCCCGGCAGCTGTGGAACACCGCGCCCGGGCGGCGGCCGGCGGGTGACCGGCGGCATCCGCCGGCCGCCGGCCGGTCCTGCCGGTGAAACCCGGACCGGACGGTGCCGCCGGGTAAGCCCCGACCGGACGGTGCCGCCGTGAAGCCCGGACCGGGCCGTGCCGCCCCCTGCCCGGCACGGCAGAATGAGCCGGTCACCGCGAGAGGAGAGCCCGAGATGGCGGAGGACATCGTCGCCCGAGTGCTGCGTCAGTGGCAGCAGGTCCATCCGGATCTCGACACGGCTCCGATGGCGGTGATCGGCCGGCTCAACCGCTGCGCCGCGCTCCTCCAACAGGCCGCCGACGCGCCGCTCCGCCGGGAAGGGCTCTCCCGTGCCGAGTTCGACCTCCTCGGCACCCTCCGGCGGGAGGACCGCGAGCTGACGCCGGGGCGGCTCGCCCGCGAGACGTTCTCCTCCGGGGCGGCGGTCACCAAGCGCCTGCGGCGGCTGGAGGAACTGGGCCTGATCGCCCGCCGGGCCGACGACCGCGACCGCCGGGTCGCACATCTCTCCCTCACCACCGCCGGTCTGGCGGTCATCGACCGGCTGCTCCCCGAACAGCTCGGTTACGAGTCCTCGTTGCTCGCCGGGCTCGGCGAGGAGCCCCTCGACCGGCTGGCCGAAGCCCTCGGCGATCTGCTGATCCTGCTGGAGGGCAGGCTCGGCGGCGTCCTGGACTGACGGGCGCGCCGGAGGCCCTGCTGCGGAAGCGCCCCGGCGCCGCGGCCGGTGGACGTCGCGCGCTGCCCCGGCCGACGGGACGGCCGGTTTTCCTTCCGGGCTCTCGGCGTGGCCCGCACTGCCTTCCTTCCGGGCCCTCGGCGTAGTCCGCCCGGCCTGCCGGGGCCGCGCCGACCGCACTGCCGCGCCGCACCACATCCGCCCGCACCACCGCACCCGTCCCCACAACCCCGAAGCCCCACAGCCCCGGAGTCCCGGGGCGGGCACGCGCGGCCGGGACGTCCACAGCGCCGCCCCGGCCGGAGCCGGGGAGTCCGCCAGCGCCCTCGGAGCACCCGTGTGTTTCCTCCGGCGGGCCGCGCCGGGACGGGCGGCAGAACCGGTCCTCCGCATCAATTGCGGTGCCGCTTGAGTCGAACGCGGTTCCGTTGCGTACGTGTGGGTGGACCGGCGCACGGAGGAGAGCGAGGGCTGCTGCGCGCCGTCCGTACGGCGGAGCAACCGCGTCCCGCGGACGCCGCGCCGCAGCCCGACAGCCCGGACCGGCCGGGCGCCCCGAACGGCCGGCCCCACCCCACTGGAGGTCAGTCAGTTGAGCCACCGACGAGTGAACAAGCGGACCGGCGCCATAGCCGGTGCCGCCGCGGTCGCCCTGGGCGCGGCGGCGATCCTGTTGCCGAACGCCAACGCCAGCGCCGACAGGGACGCGAGCCCGGAAACGTTCGCCGCTCCGGCCGCGGCCCAACTCGGCAGCACCCTCGCCGGCGAACTCGGCCAGGACGCCGCCGGCTGGTACTTCGACGGTGAGACCGACCGGCTGGTCATGAACGTCACGGACGAGAGCGCGGCGGAGGCGGCGCGCGCCAAGGGCGCCGAGGCCCGGATCGTGGAGAACAGCATGGCCGAGCTCAGGGCCGTCACCACGACGCTGAGCGACAACGCCTCGATCCCCGGCACGGCCTGGTCGATCGACCCGCGGACCAACAAGGTCGCCGTCATCGCGGACCGTACGGTCACCGGTGAGAAGCTCTCCGCGCTGGAGCAGGCGACCGACGGCATGGCCGGCATGGTGTCGGTCAAGCGTTCCCAGGGCGAGTTCCAGCCGTTCGCGGACGGCGGGGACGCCATCTTCGGCGGCGGTTCCCGCTGTTCCCTCGGCTTCAACGTGGACGTCGGCGGGGCCCCGGGCTTTCTGACGGCCGGGCACTGCGGCAACATCTCCGAGGTGTGGACGGCCGACCAGGCGGGCGCCGAGCCGCTGGGCACCGTCGCGGAGTCGGTCTTCCCCGCGAGCGACTTCGCCCTCGTGATGTACGACGATCCGGCCACCGAGGCACCCAGCACGGTCGACCTGCAGGACGGCACCACTCAGGAGATCACCCAGGCCGCGGAGGCCAGTGTCGGCATGGAGGTGCAGCGCAGCGGCAGCACCACGGGCCTCAGCGGCGGCACGGTGACGGGGCTCGACGCCACCGTCAACTACGGCAACGGCGACATCGTCGACGGCCTCGTCCAGACCGACGTCTGCGCGGAGCCGGGCGACAGCGGCGGCGCGATGTTCTCCGGCGACGCGGCGGTCGGCCTGACCTCGGGCGGCAGCGGCGACTGCACCCAGGGCGGTGAGACCTTCTTCCAGCCGGTGACCACGGCGCTGGAGGCGACCGGCGCGACCATCGGCGCCGGCGGCGGCGAGGAGACCGGCGGTGCGACGGGCGGCGAGGAGGCCGGCGGTGCGACGGGCGGCGAGGAGGCCGGCGGAGCCGGTGACGGCACCGGCGGCGCGGGGGAAGAGACCGGCGGAGCCGGTGAGGGCACCGGTGGCGCGGGCGACGAGGCGGGCGGAGCCGGTGACGGCGGGTTCCTCGACCGGATCCGCGACCGGTTCCACGGCTGAACGGCGCTGGACTTTCCCCCCACGGGAGTGAACGGGGCCCGGACACCTCTTCCCCGGTGTCCGGGCCCCGCGGCGCTGCGCACCGGTCCGCCGTGGCGGTGGCGGACGGCCGAGGCGGTCTTGAGACCGCGGGGGACAGCAGGTTAGGTGGTGCGGGTGCAGCCCGGCTCGCATACCGTGAGCTGGTGCCGTTGCCGTGCCGGGAGGTGCCGGACGTGACCGATGCCCCGCTCCAGCCGAAACCGCCGAGAACGCCAAGAACACCGGGAACACCGAGAGCGCCGAAACCGACGGGGCCCGCGCCCCGGGCCCGGCCCGTCACCGCCGCGGAGGTGGACGCGCAGGTCCGCGGGGTCTGCTTCAAGACGGGGCCGCCGCGACGGCTCGGTGTCGAACTCGAATGGCTCGTCCACGACCCCGCCGAACCCCGCACCCCCGTCTCCCCCGGCCGCCTCTCCGCCGCCTTCGCCGCAGTGCGTGAACTGCCGCTCCGGTCCGCGCTCACCTTCGAACCCGGTGGTCAGCTCGAGCTAAGCTCGCCGCCCGCCGATTCCCTCTCCGCCTGCGCCGGGCAGGCCGCATCCGATCTGGCTCTCGTCCGTTCCGCCCTGCGCGCCCGTGGTCTGGCACTCGCCGGCCACGGCCTCGACCCGTGGAACCCGCCGCGCCGGCTGCTCACCGCGCCCCGCTACCGCGCCATGGAGGCGTACTTCGACCGGGCCGGCCCCGACGGCCGGTCCATGATGTGCGCGACGGCGTCCGTGCAGGTGTGCGTGGACGCCGGGTTCGAGGAGCCGGGGCCGCTCGGGCACGGGCGGCGCTGGCGGCTCGCGCATCTCCTCGGCCCCGTCCTCGTCGCGGCGTTCGCCAACTCACCGCTCCGGCGGGGCGCGCCGACCGGCTGGCGCTCCACCCGGCAGGCGCTGTGGACGGCGCTCGACCCCGGCCGGTCCCGGGCGCCCGCCGAGGGGCCCGATCCGCGCGCCGCCTGGGCCGCGTACGCGCTCGACGCGCCCGTGATGTGCATCCGCCGGGAGGACGCGCCCTGGGAGGTGCCGCCGGACGGGCTGACCCTCCGGGAGTGGACGGCGGGCGGCGGACACCGGCCGCCCGGCCGGGACGACGTCGCCTACCACCTCACCACCCTCTTCCCCCCGGTGCGCCCGCACGGGCATCTGGAGCTGCGCATGATCGACGCGCAGCCCGGTGATGACGGCTGGACGGTGCCGCTCGCCGTGACCGCCGCGCTGTTCGACGATCCGGCGGCGTCCGAGGACGTGTACCGCGCGCTCAAGCCGCTCTCCGACACGGCCGGTCCCGACCCCGCCCCGGGCAACCCGCTGTGGCTCCGGGCCGCCCGGGACGGTCTCACCGATCCCGGGCTGCGCGAGGCCGCCGGCGTCTGCTTCGCAGCCGCGCGGGCGGCGCTGCCCCGGCTCGGTGCCCCCGGTGCCGTACGGGACGCCGTCGCCGACTTCGCCGACCGTTACGTCGCCCGGGGCCGATGCCCGGCCGACGACCTGCTGGACCCGCACCCGCCCCGGCCCGGGGCAGCTGGGAAGGAGAACCGCCCATGACCACCCACGACCGCGCCGCCCCGGCAGCCCCGCGGGTTGCCGAGCCCTCCCCGGACGTGTCCCTCCCCGCGGACCCCGAGGCGTTCCGGCAGCGGGCCGCCGACGCGCTGGTCCGGGCCCGCGAACGCACCGGCCTGCTGACCGGGTGCGTGGACGGGCCGGAGCTGACCGCGCAGCACTCCCCGCTGATGTCGCCGCTGGTGTGGGACCTCGCCCACATCGGCAACCAGGAGGAGCAGTGGCTGCTCCGCGCGGTCGGCCGGAGGGACGCGCTCCGCCCGGACATCGACAAGGTCTACGACGCGTTCGAGCATCCGCGTGCCGAGCGCCCGTCGCTGCCGCTGCTGCCGCCCGAGGAGGCGCGCGGCTATGTGGCAGCCGTGCGGGAGCGGGCGCTGGACGTCCTCGCGGACACCGCTCTGGACGGCGGGGGCGACGCCCTGACCGAGTCCGGCTTCGCCTTCGGCATGATCGCGCAGCACGAACAGCAGCACGACGAGACCATGCTGATCACCCATCAGCTGCGCCGCGGCCCGGCCGCGCTCACCGCGCCCGCCCCGCCCCCGGTGCCCGCCGACGCGGCCACCCTGCCCGCGGAGGTGCTGGTGCCGGGCGGGCCGTTCACGATGGGGACGTCGGCCGAGCCGTGGTCGCTGGACAACGAACGCCCGGCGCACGAACGGGACGTGGCCGCGTTCGCCATCGACACCGTCCCCGTCGGCAACGGCGCCTACGCGCGTTTCGTCGAGGACGGCGGCTACGACGACCCCCGCTGGTGGGCGCCCGCGGGCTGGGCGTACATCCGCGAACACCGCCTCGCGGCCCCGCTGTTCTGGCGGCGGGAGGGATCGGGCTGGCTGCGGCGGCGGTTCGGCGTCGTGGAACCGGTGCCCGAGGACGAGCCGGTGCTGCACGTCAGCTGGTACGAGGCCGACGCGTACGCGCGCTGGGCCGGCCGGCGGCTGCCCACGGAGGCCGAGTGGGAGAAGGCCGCCCGCCACGACCCGGCCACGGGCCGCTCCCTGCGCTTCCCGTGGGGCGACGCGGATCCGGGCCCGGAGCACGCGAACCTCGGCCAGCGCCATCTGCGGCCGGCGCCGCTGGGCAGCTTCCCGCGGGGCGCGTCACCGCTGGGCGTGCGGCAGCTCGTCGGCGACGTGTGGGAGTGGACGGCGAGCGACTTCCTGCCGTATCCGGGGTTCTCCGCGTTCCCCTACCGCGAGTACTCGGAAGTGTTCTTCGGCGACGCCCACAAGGTGCTCCGCGGAGGCTCCTTCGCGGTCGACCCGGTCGCCTGCCGCGGCACCTTCCGCAACTGGGACCTGCCCGTGCGGCGCCAGATCTTCGCCGGTTTCCGGACCGCCCGCAGCGCCCCGGAGGCCGCGTGAGGACGCGTCCGGCGCCGCGCGGCGGCCGTCCCGGGCCGGGCCGGTTCCCGCCCGCGCCCGCCCGTCCGGCCGGGGGGTGGTCCTGAGATGTGCCGCCACATCGCCCGTCTCGGGCCGCAGGTCCCGCTGCGCGAGGTGCTGGTCGCCCCGGAGCACGGGCTCTACACGCAGTCCTGGGCGCCGCGCCGGCAGCGGTACGGCACCGTCAACGCCGACGGCTTCGGCGTCGGCTGGTACGCCCCCGGCGACCCGGTTCCCGCGCGTTACCGGCGGTCGGGGCCGATCTGGGCCGACCAGTCCTTCGCCGACCTCGCCCGTGTCGTGCGCAGCGAGGCGCTGCTCGCCGCCGTGCGGGACGCCACCGAGGCCGGTGCCGACGGGGAGGCGGCGGCCGCGCCCTTCGCGTCCGGGCCCTGGCTGTTCAGCCACAACGGGGCGCTCGCCGGCTGGCCGGAATCCGCCGCCGCGCCGGCCGCCGAGCTGCCGCCCGCCGAGCTGCTGGGGCTGGCCGCCCGCTGCGACTCGGCGCTGGTCTGGGCGCTGGTGCTGCACGCGCTGCGGGCCGGCGACGCCATGGGCGACGCGCTCTGCGCCGCCGTGGCGCGGCTGGCCGCCGCCGCGCCCGGGTCCCGGCTGAACCTGCTGCTCACCGACGGGGTGTCCGTCGCCGCCACGGCCTGGGGCGACACGCTCTGGTACCTCAACGACCCGGACGGCCACCGCACGGTCGTGGCCTCCGAACCGTACGACGAGGATCCGCGCTGGACCGAGGCGCCGGACCGGACCCTGCTCACCGCGACCCGCACCGACGTCCTCCTGACCCCCCTCAAGGAGCCCGCAACGTGAGTCCGTTCGCCGTCACCCGTACCCTCCCCGCCGACGCCACCGCCGCCGCGCTGCGCGCGGACGTGCTCGCCGGTCTGTCCCGCCGGCCGAGGCAGCTGCCGCCCAAGTGGTTCTACGACGCGCGGGGCAGCGAACTGTTCGAGGAGATCACCCGGCTTCCGGAGTACTACCCGACCCGCGCCGAACGCGAGATCCTGGCCGGACGGGCCGGGGAGATCGCGGCCGCCTGCCCGGCGCGGACCCTCGTCGAGCTGGGGTCCGGCTCCTCGGAGAAGACCCGGCTGCTCCTCGGCGCCCTGGCGGGCCTGCGGGCGTACGTGCCGGTCGACGTCAGCGAGTCCGCGCTGCGCCGGGCGGGCGAGGGCCTGCTCGCGGACCACCCCGGCCTGACGGTGCACGCCCTGGTCGCCGACTTCCAGCACGGCATGGAGCTGCCGGACACCCCGGGGCCGCGTCTCGTGGCCTTCCTCGGCGGCACCATCGGCAATCTGCTCCCCGACGAGCGGGCGGCGTTCCTCGCCGCCGTGCGCGGCCTGCTGTCCCCCGGGGACGCCCTGCTGCTCGGCACCGACCTGGTCAAGGACGAGAAGGTGCTGGTGGCGGCGTACGACGACGCCTCGGGGGTGACCGCCGAGTTCAACAAGAACGTCCTGGAGGTCCTCGACCGGGAGCTCGCGGCGGACTTCGATCCGGCGGACTTCGACCATGTGGCCGTCTGGGACCGGGAGCGGGAGTGGATCGAGATGCGGCTCCGCGCGCGGCGGGCGCTCACCGCGAAGATTCCCGCCCTGGACCTGGAGGTGCCGTTCGCGGCGGGTGAGGAGCTGCGGACGGAGGTGTCGGCGAAGTTCCGGCGCGAGGGCGTGCGCCGGGAGCTGTCGGCCGCGGGGCTCGGGCTGCGGCACTGGTGGACGGACGCCGGGGGCCGCTTCGCGCTGTCGCTGTCCGGGCCCGCGGCGGACTGAGCGGGCCGGAGCGCGGCTTCCCGGTCAGCCCGCGGAGGGCCCGGCGACCGGGACGCCGTCGACGGTGATGTCCGCGACGGAGTCGTAGAACGACAGATGCCCGGCGATCGCCGCGACGGCGGGCAGCGGCTCCGGATACGCCCACACCGCGTCCGGCAGCGGCTCGCCGTCCCCGCCGCGGTAGGACCAGTAGACGGCGTCGCCCTAGTACGGGCAGTGGGTCCGGGTGGCGGCCGGTTCCAGGAGGTCCGTGGCGACGTCCTCCGGCGGCAGGTAGTAGCGGACCGGGAGGCCCGTCTCGTGGACCAGGACCGGGCGGGTGCTGTCGGCGACGACCCGGCCGCCGATCTCCACCCGTACCCGGCTGGTGGCGGGCTCCGCCCCGACGCGGTGCAGCGGGTTCTTCAGCACGGTTCCTCCCTCTCCCGGCCGGTCCCGGCGGGACCGGACCACAGGGTGTCGTCAGTCGTCAGCGGGAACACCGGGTGCCGCCCCGGGATTCCCCGGCCGTTTTCGGACGCCCGTGCGGGGCACCCGTGGCGGTCGGAAAGGGTTCGACAGCGACACGGGATCCGGGAGGCGCACCGTGGCCGATACGCCGGCTGACATCCCCACCCTCGAGCTCGACGCGCTCTGGGACGAGTTCCACCGCGTCGTGAACATGACGTCCGAGGAACTCGCCGCCTGGCTCCGCACGGAGTCGGCCGCCGAGAACAGCGAGACCGTGCCGGACGACTCCGGTCCGGAGAAGGGCAGGCACGTCCTGCACATTCTGCAGAAGCGCCGCACCGACCTCACCGACGACGACATCAAGCTGATGTACCGGGTCGTCGACACCGTCACCGAGCAGCGGCGGGAGGACCTGGAGCCCACGGCCGGGCAGAGCCACTGGCGGCACCGGCTGATGAACATCGGGCACGACCCGCTGAAGCCGCCGAAGACGTGAGCGCCGGCCGCACGAACACGGCACCGTCCGTACGCCAGGAGGAACAATGGCCAACCATGTCTACCGGGTGACCGAGATCGTCGGCACCTCCCAGGAGGGCGTCGACGACGCCATCCGCAACGGCATCCGCCGCGCGGACGAGACGCTGCGCAACCTGGACTGGTTCGAGGTGACGCAGGTCCGCGGGCAGATCGAGAACGGGCAGGTCGAGCACTACCAGGTCGGGCTCAAGGTGGGCTTCCGGCTGGAGGAGTCCGGCTGAGGACGCCGCCGGCCGGTCCCCGTGCGGTCACCCGGCCGGCCCAGCCCCACGGGCGCGGCGGTACCGGCCCGCGCAGGCTGAGGGGAAGGCGGGCCCGCGCCCGCCGTCCGTACCGTCCCGCAGGGGAGGACCTCACGTGCCCGTAAGTCTGGAACAGATGCGCCGTTGCTCGGTCGCCGTGGACCTCGGCGCTTCCAGGACCAGGGTGTACGTCAAGGACACCGGGCTGGTCGTCAACGAGCCGACCGTCGCCGCCGTCAACACCCGCACCGGGGCGCTGCTCGCCGTCGGCTTCCTGGCCGAGCGGATGACCGGGCGCACGCCCGACCACATCCAGGTGGTGCGGCCGGTGGCGGGCGGCGCGGTCGTCAACATCGAGATGGCGCAGCGGATGCTGCGCCATCTCGTCGGGGGCAAGCTCCGCAAGTCCTGGCGCCGCAGCCCGGCGCTGCGGATCGCCGCCTGTGTGCCGCACGACAGCGAACCGCTGGTGCAGCGCGCGATCCGGGAGACGCTCTCGGCGCTGGGGGCCCGGCGGGTGGAGCTGGCCGACACGATCATCTGCGCGGCCGTCGGCTCCGGACTGCCGGTGGAGCACGCGGAGGCGACGATGGCGGTGCTCTGCGGGGCGGGCACCACCCAGGTGGCGGTGCTGTCGCTGGGCGCCATCGTGGCGGCGGAGACCGTGCCGGTGGGCGGTGACTCGATCGACTGCGCGGTGATCGAGCATCTCCGCAGCAGGCACGGGCTGTTGCTGCCCCGGCAGGCCGTGGGGCCCCTCCGGCTGGTGATGGGCGACATGCCGTCCCGGGTCGAGGTGCACGGCCGGGACGTCATCACGGGGCTCGCCCGCACGGTGGAGGTCGACACCGAGAGCGTGCGGCAGGCCGTCGACACGCCGCTCACCGCCGTGCTGGACGGCATCCGTACGGTGCTCCGGCGCTGCCCGCCCGACCTGGTCGCGGACCTGTCGGACCGGGGCATCACGCTGGCCGGGGGCAGCGCGCTGCTGCCCGGCCTGGACACGACGCTGAGCCGGGCGACGGGCATGGCGGTGCACACCGCGGACCAGCCGGACACCTGTGCCGTCCGCGGGCTGGGCGCGATGCTGGAGGGGCGGGTCGAGCCGATGCGGCTGGACCCGCTCGCGAGCTGAGCGGGTCCTCCCGCCGAGCCGCGGGCCGCCGGACCGCGGTGGCCTCCCTGCCCGCCGCCCCCGCCTCCGGGTGCCGGGCCGTCAGGTGGCGTCGACCAGGACGAGTTCGTGCAGCTGCTCGGGCGGGCCGGGGCGGGCGTAGTACCAGCCCTGCGCGGTGTCGCAGCCGAGCACCCGCAGATGCTCGGCCTGTATGCCGGTCTCCACGCCCTCGACGGTGACCGCGAGGTCGAGCGTGTGGGCGAGCGAGACGATGCCTTCCACGATCTTGATGTCGACGGGGTCGGCCGGGTTGTGCTGCATGCCGCGGGTGAACGAACGGTCGAGCTTCAGCGTGCTCAGCGGCATCCGGCGCAGGTTGGAGAGGTTGGAGTAGCCGGTGCCGAAGTCGTCGAGGGCGATGTCCACGCCGAGGTCGGCCAGCTCCCGCAACGGCTTCAGCAGTGCCTCGTCCGCGCCGATGAGGGCGCTCTCGGTGACCTCCAGGCAGAGCGCGGAGGGGTCCATCCCCGCTTCCTTGAGCACCTCCACCGTGTCCCGGACCAGACCGGGGTGGTGCAGCTGGCAGGGCGAGAGGTTGACGTTGACCCGCAGCGGGCGGCCGTCGATGTGCTGGAACTGCCAGTCCCTGGCCTGCCGTACGGCCTCCTCCAGGACCCAGCGGCCGAGCGGCACGATCAGCCCGGTGTTCTCGGCGAGCGGGATGAACTGGTCCGGTCCCAGCACCCCGCGCAGCGGATGCGACCAGCGGACGAGTGCCTCGGCGCCGTGCACCTGGCCGTCGCTGAGGCGGACCAGCGGCTGGTACTCGATGAAGAACTCGCCCCGCTCCAGGGCGGTGGGCAGGCTGTTCGTCAGGCCGTACCGGGTGATGGCGCGGGTGTCGGCCTCCGGGTCGGCGTGCTCGTAGCGGTTGCCGCCGGCGGCCTTGGCCCGGTACATGGTGATGTCGGCGCTGCGCAGCACCTCGGCGGGGCCCAGCTCGCCGGCCGGGCCGTCGACGATGCCGATGCTGCCGCGCACGGTCAGCTCGCGGCCGGCTATGGAGACCGGGGACGACAGGGTGTCGAGTATCCGCTCGGCGAAGTCGGTGACGTCCTTCTGCTCGGGCGGGTCGTTGATCAGCGCCACGAACTCGTCGCCGCCGATCCGCGCGATCAGCTGGCCCTGCGAGGTGACGCAGCTCTGCAGCCGGTCGGCCACGGCGACCAGCAGCTGGTCCCCGACGGCGTGGCCGAGGCTGTCGTTGACGGCCTTGAAGCCGTCCAGGTCGAGATAGCACAGGCCGAACCGGGCGATTCCGTCACGGGCGGCGAGCGCGCTGTCGAGGCGTTCGAAGAAGTACGTGCGGTTGGGCAGCCCGGTCAGGGCGTCGTGGGTCGCCTCGTAGCGCAGCCGGAGGTTGAGCAGCCGCCGCTCGGTGATGTCCTCCATCATCGCCAGCATGTAGCGCGGCACACCGGCCCGGTCCCGGAGCAGGGAGACCGTCAGGTTGGTCCACAGCACGGTGCCGTCGTTCCGGTAGTACGGCTTGTCGACGCGGAAGTGGTCCCGTTCCCCGCGCATCAGCTCGGCCAGCGCCTTCCAGACGCCCGGCGAGTCCTCCGGGTGGGTCCACTCGGTGACCTTGCGGGTGCGCAGATGGTGCTCCAGCCCGCCGAACATGCGGGTCAGGCCCTCGTTGATGTCGACGACGTTGCCCTGCATGTCGGCTATGCCGATGCCGATGGCGGCGCCCTCGAACACCGCGCGGAACTTCGCCTCGCTGGCGTGCAGCGCCTGTTCGGCCTCCGACTGGGCGCGCAGCGCGGCCCGGGACATGGCTTCCTGCTCGGTCCGGGTGCGCTCGCGAAGGGCTTCCGCGAACCCGGCCGCGACGGCGTGCTGGAGCCGGGTGCAGCGGGCGCGGGTCTCCTCGGCGGGCAGCGGGTCCTCGGGCGGGCAGTAGAGCGCCAGATAGGAGTCGATCACGCCCAGGGTGTGCGGCAGCGTCGCGGGTTCCGTGCAGTGGGCGGCGACGAGCTGGGCCCCGACCTCCAGCCCGGGGGCGGGGTCGAAGGGCCGGGTCCGCAGGGCCTCGGCGAGCCGGCGGGACGGCCCGATGAGGTGCTGCTCGAATTCGGCGCGGGTCATCGAGGTGGCGGTGGCCGGATAGATGGCACGGCTCCAGATGGCGGCGAACCGCCGCAGTCTGTCGTCCGGGCTGTCCCTCGGCACGTCCTGCCCGTCGTCCCCGTCTCCGTCTGGCCGGGTGTTCACGCCTTGCGCCCCACTCCGGCGAATCCGGTGTAACCCCACGGGTCCTCCTGCTCGCCCTCGCCGTCGGGCCGCCAGTCCGCCATGGACACGAGGCCCGGCTCGACCGGCTCGAAGCCGTCGAAGAACACCTCGACCTCCGCGCGGGACCGCATGACCAGCGGCGAGGTCGCACTGCGGTACACGTCCTGGACCTCGTCGCCCTGTTTTGCTGTGATGGGGCCGCCCTCCGTGGATGCATGAGTGAGGATCAGCAGGCTGCCGGGGGCGAGAGCGTCCCTCAGCTCGGCCACGGCCTTGGCCGGTTCGTCGTCCTCGGTCATGAAGTGGAGCACGGCGACCAGGAGAAGCGCCACCGGCTTGCCGAAATCGAGCAGCCGGCGGGCTTCCGGACTGCCGAGGATCTCCTTGGGCTTGCGGAGGTCGGCCGCCGCGATGGCCGCCGTCTCGCGGTCCTCCAGGACGGCCCGGCTGTGCGCCACCGCCACGGGGTCGTTGTCGACGTAGACGACCCGGGCTCCGGGGACGGCTTCTTCCGCCACCTCGTGGACATTTCCGAAGGTCGGAATGCCGGAGCCTATGTCGAGGAATTGGTTGATCCCTGAACCAGCCGCGTACCGTACGGCACGGCGCATGAACGCACGGTTGGCCTGCATGATCTTGGGAAGGCCCGGCATGATGCCGATCGCCTTGCGAGCGGCCTCCCGGTCGGCCTCGAAATTGTGCGAGCCGCCGAGGTAGTAGTCATAGATCCGGGACACGCTCGGCACGGTAAGGTCGATGCCTTGGGGGGCCCAGGAGGGTCGCTCCATCGATGGTCTCCAGCTGTAAGCCAAGGTTTGTTCCGGCCGTGTTGATACCGGTGTGTGTGGCTGAGGCTACTGATCGCCCCGGGACAGGGGAACCTCAAACGGAAATCTGCGGTCCGTTCTGGTCACAAACCGAGGGCAATTGCGCATCCATGGGCAGTAACGATGAATTGGCCTACGGTCGGACACTCAGTCAGTGAACGTAGAGCATCCATGAGTTGACCTTCTGCGTCTCCGGGCGGCTGCTCAAACCTGATGGGCCGGGACAGTACCCGTCAGAGGTAAAAGCGGCCGAAGCCCGCCTGAACGGCCCCGGGAAAGCGCAGGATCCCTGCCGTGAGCAGCCCTGGACTCCGAGTCGGAACCACCGTCTGCACCGCGGCAGCCCTGAGCCTGCTGGCCGCCGGTGCCCCCGTGGCCGCCGCGGACCGGACGGCCGGGACACCGCCGCCCCCGGTTC
>NZ_WHPN01000277.1 GCF_009735685.1 Streptomyces lycii
GGGCACACCGGTGAGCCGTCGCTGCCGGGGACGTTCGTGGACTACGAACAATCCCCCCGGGAGTACGAACTCAGCGTCGCCCAGACCGTGCTGCGCGTCCACAGCCGCGTCGCCGACCTCTACAACGAACCCATGAACCAGGTCGAACAGCAACTCCGCCTCACCATCGAGGCCCTGCGCGAACGCCAGGAACACGAACTGGTCAACAACCGCGACTTCGGCCTCCTCCACAACGCCGACCTCACCCAGCGCATCCACACCCGCACCGGACCCCCCACCCCCGACGACCTCGACGAACTGCTGGCGACGGTCTGGAAGGAGCCGGGCGTGATCCTGGCGCACCCGCGGGCCATCGCCGCCTTCGGGCGGGAGTGCAGCCGGCGCGGGGTGTATCCGGAGAGCGTGCCGTTCCAGGGGCACTCCGTCCCGGCCTGGCGCGGAGTGCCGATCCTCCCGTGCAACAAGATCCCCGTCAGCGACGCCCGGACGAGCAGCATGATGGTGCTCCGCACCGGCGAGGCCCAGCAGGGTGTCATCGGCCTCTACCGCACGGGAATCGCCGACGAATACCGCCCCGGCCTCTCGGTCCGCTTCATGGGGATCGACGAAAAGGCCGTCATCTCCTATCTCGTCAGCGCCTATTACTCCGCAGCCGTTCTGGTGCCGGACGCGCTCGGCCTTCTCGAAGACGTCGAAGTCGGCCACTGATCCGTCTTTCCCGCACCGGCCCGCGCCCGCGCACACCGGCGCCGCCACGTCCGTTCACCGCACACCGCTCGTACCGACCGCGCACAGGAATGGGTGACCACCGCCTATGACCACGTCCCTCGAGCCCTCCGCGTCCGCTTCCGGATCCCCGGACGACGGACCGGCGCAGCCGTTGAGCCTCGGCACCGCCGCGGCCCGCAATCTCGCCACCACCACCAAGTCCGTGCCGCAGATGCAGGGCATCTCCTCGCGCTGGCTGCTGCGGGTGCTGCCCTGGGTGGAAGTGACCGCGGGCACCTACCGGGTGAACCGCCGGCTGACGCACACCCTCGGGGACGGCCGGGTGGAGTTCGTCTCCACGGGCGCCCAGATCCGGGTGATCCCCGCCGAGCTGGGCGAGCTGGCCCCGCTGCGCGACTTCACGGACACCGGCGTGCTCGAACAGCTGGCGGACCGCTTCGTCCAGCGGGAGTACGCCCCGGGGGACACCATCGTGGCGTCCGGCCGTTCGGCCGACCGGATCGTGCTGATCGCCCACGGCAAGGCCGACCGGCTGGCCCCCGGCAAGTACGGCGCGGAGGCCCGGCTCGGCATCCTTGCGGGCGGCGATCATCTCGGGGAGCACGTGCTGACGGGCCCGGCCGGGGTCTGGGACTGCACGGTCCGCGCCGTCACCCGTTGCACGGTGCTCACCCTGACCAAGCAGGCCTTCGAGGAGGTCTCGGACCGCTCCCGGGAGCTGCGGGCCCATCTCGACCGCTACCGCACGGCGCCCCGGCCGGCGGCGAACAAGCACGGCGAAGCGGCGATCGACCTGGCCTCGGGGCACACCGGTGAGCCGTCGCTGCCGGGGACGTTCGTGGACTACGAACAATCCCCCCGGGAGTACGAACTCAGCGTCGCCCAGACCGTGCTGCGCGTCCACAGCCGCGTCGCCGACCTCTACAACGAACCCATGAACCAGGTCGAACAGCAACTCCGCCTCACCATCGAGGCCCTGCGCGAACGCCAGGAACACGAACTGGTCAACAACCGCGACTTCGGCCTCCTCCACAACGCCGACCTCACCCAGCGCATCCACACCCGCACCGG
>NZ_WHPN01000278.1 GCF_009735685.1 Streptomyces lycii
CCGGTGCGGGTGTGGATGCGCTGGGTGAGGTCGGCGTTGTGGAGGAGGCCGAAGTCGCGGTTGTTGACCAGTTCGTGTTCCTGGCGTTCGCGCAGGGCCTCGATGGTGAGGCGGAGTTGCTGTTCGACCTGGTTCATGGGTTCGTTGTAGAGGTCGGCGACGCGGCTGTGGACGCGCAGCACGGTCTGGGCGACGCTGAGTTCGTACTCCCGGGGGGATTGTTCGTAGTCCACGAACGTCCCCGGCAGCGACGGCTCACCGGTGTGCCCGGAGGAGATGGCGATCTCGGCCTCGCCCTGCGGGCTCCGCCGCTGCCGGGGCAGGGCGCTCTGCCGGGCCAGCCGGTCGCGCAGGGCCTCGGAACGGTCGGCGACCTCCTGGAACTCCCGCCGGGACAGGGCCAGCACGGTGCAGCTCGTCACGGCGCGCAGCGAACAGCTCCACTCGGCCGGCGGACCGGCGAGCGCCTCCGCCCCGAAGTGCGAGCCGCCGGCGAGGATCCCGGCGACGGCGGCCGTGTCGTACTTGCCCGGCACCACCTTGCCGGCCTTGCCGTGCACGAGGAGGAACAGCTGGTCGGCGGCCGTGCCCGCCTCCGCGATCAGCTCGCCGGGGGCGAACTCCCGCTGGGTGAACCGGCTCGCCAGCTCCTCCAGCACCGCGCTGTCCGTGACCTCGCGCAGCAGGGGCAGCTCGCGGAGTTCTTCGGGGATCACGCGGGCGTCGGCACCCGTGGTGACGAAGTCGACGCGGCCGTCGCCCACGGTGTGGGTGAGCCGGCGGTTCACCCGGTAGGTGCCGCCGGGGACTTGGACCCAGGACAGGGTCCGCAGCAGCCAGCGTGAGGTGATGTTCCGGTTTTGCGGAACGGTTTTGGTCGTGGTCGCCAATTGCCGCGCCGCGGCAGTGTCCAGACTCAACCGTGGCGGCCCGTCGCGGCCCGGCCCGGAGGCGGAAGAGGAATTCGCCGACGCCGTCATGAAAGACGCCACCCCATCTGTGCGGAGAATGTGCCGGGCGACGGTATTCCGTTCGCCCGGCACCGAAACTAGCAGCGTCGATCACGCGGCCGGAATCGCTCGAAAGGGTGGGTTGACCTGCGGAATGCCAGGAAACGCCGTACCGCCGGGGAGGGTCCCCGGCGGCGTCTTCCGGCGGTCAGCAGTACAGATTCCCACCGGGGGAGGTGCCGAGGATGCCGGTGAAGCGCTGGTAGTTGTCGACCCGGCTCTGCACCTGGCCCGGGTTCTTGCCGTCACACTCCAGGCTGCCGTTGATGCTGCGGATCGTCTGGCCGAAGCCGTGCCCGCCGACCATCGCGTCGTGCCCGGTCATGGAGCCGGGGCCGCTCTGCGTGTGCCAGTACCAGAGGGCGGTCTTCCAGGCGACGGCGGAGTCGTTCTGCACCAGCCAGGGATTGTTCAGCAGGTCCAGGCCGAGCGCGTCGCCCGCCGCCTTGTAGTTGAAGTTCCAGCTCAGCTGGATGGGGCCGCGGCCGTAGTAGGCGTCATGTCCGGCCGGGCAGCCGTAGGGCTGCGTCGTGTCGCAGTAGTGCGGGTAATTGGCGGTGTTCTGCTCGACGATGTGCACCAGCCCGCCGGTCTCGTGGCTGACGTTGGCCAGGAAGGCGGCGGCCTCCTGGCGCTTCACGGTGTCGCTGCCGGTGTTGGCGAACCCGGGGTACGCGCTGAGCGCCGCGACCAGGCCGTTGTAGCTGTAGAAGGAGTTCCGGTTCGGGAACATCTGGTTGAACTGGGACTCGTTGACGATGAAGCCGCTGGGGCTCGGGTCGGAGGGGCCGCAGGAGTGGGGCTCCCAGTACCAGGTGCTGATGAGGGGGTCGTAGCCCGGGTTGTCGTGCTCCGCGCGGTAGTAGCGGCCGTCGGAGTACCGGACGACCGAGCCGGCGGGGTACCACTGTCCGGCGGCCCAGTCCGGAGCCGAGCAGGACGCGGCGGCCGCGGACGGGGCCGCCGAGGCCGTCATGGGCATGACAGCTCCTAGTCCGGAGCAGACCACGAGCGTGGTGAGGGTTGCCAGGAGGCGTCTGGACATACGAGCGCTCCTTCACGGCGGCGGGGCCGCCTGAATCGGGGGGTGGTTCCCACTCAAGCGGCTTGGTCTATACCAGTCAAGGTCTGGACCAACAATCGCGCCGGCCTGCCGCAAAAGCAGCTGCGGCCGCGGCGGGGCGCGGGGCACACTGCGCGGATGAACCCGGCCGCAGGATCACCCCGGGAGCGCGCGCTCCGGCATGTCGGAACACTGGCGTCCGGCGGCCCCTGCGATCCCCGGCTCCGGGTCACGCTCAACTTCCACCCGGACCGTCCGGCCGGCGACCGGACCGTCCTGGAGGCGCTGGCCGAGGAGCCCGTCTACCGCTCGCAGTTCGTCACCGGTGTGAGCAACGGGGGGCTGACCGCGCACCCGGGCGGTGACCGGTGGCGCTGGGAGAGCCGGCTGTTCGGCGGCGCCTACGACACCGCTCCCGCCCGCGAGCGTCCCGTCTACGGCGCGCTGGACTTCCGGCGCCTGCCCTGGGGGGCGGCGGCGCGCTTCGGCTCGGCCCACTTCCGGCTCGCCGCCGGGACGCTCCCGCGCACCACGTTCTGCTACCCCGACAGCGTCTGCGAACCGTCGGACGTCGGCACCTGGTCCCGGATGTCCCTCGTCGCACTCGCCGAGGCCGGCGGCCGGGACGCCCTGGACGACTACGTCGAGGCCCAGGTGCACGGCGAGGTCCGGCTGGACCGGGACGTGGAGGCGCTCGTTCTCGACGCCGGCCACCGCGGGACCGCGGTGGAGGAAGCGGCGCGCCGGCTTCCGTGTCCGGTGGAGTGGCACCCGGGCTTCCGGCTCCCGGTCGGGGAACTGCGCCGGCACCGGGGCTACCGCGGGCCTGAGTACGTCGAACTGGGCGCCCGGATCGCGCGGGGCGGCGTGCTCGACACCCGGACCCTCGGGGAGGCCGCCCGCGCCGGGCGTCACGACCCGCAGGCGCTCAAGAAGGTCTGGCACTGCCTGGCGCGCTTCGGTGCTCCGTTCCCCGCGCGGAACGCGGCGCCCGCGGCGGCCCGGGACTGAACGGGACGCCGTACCCGCGCACCCCTGTCGCGTGAGCCGAGCGACCGCTTAGTATGCGCTGACGAGGAGAGCCCGCAACCCATCTGTCGACGGTTCCACGGAGGCGCACCGATGAAAGCCTGGCGAGTACACGAGAACGGCGAACCGCGCGAGGTGATGCGCCTGGAAGACGTGCCGGACCCGGTTCCCGGACCCGGGCAGCTGCTCCTGCGGGTGCGGGCCGCGAACATCAACTTCCCCGACGCGCTGCTGTGCCGCGGCGAGTACCAGGTGCGGCCGCCCCTCCCGTTCACCCCCGGCGTCGAGATCTGCGGCGAAATCACCGCCGTGGGAGAGGGAGCCGAGGGCGAGACCGGCGCCCGGGTGCTGGCCCAGCCGCCGCTGCCTGCGGGCGGCTTCGCCGAGTTCGCCCTCGCCGACGCCTCGGCCGTGCTCCCCGCGCCGGGCGGGCTGGACGACGCGGAGGCCGCCGCCCTGCACATCGGCTACCAGACCAGCTGGTTCGGCCTGCACCGGCGCGCCCGCATCCAGCCGGGGGAGACCCTGCTGGTGCACGCGGCCGCCGGCGGCGTCGGCAGCGCGGCCGTACAGCTCGGCAAGGCCGCCGGAGCCCGCGTCATCGGGGTCGTCGGCGGCCCGGAGAAGGCCGCGGTGGCCCGCGAGCTCGGCTGCGACCTGGTCGTCGACCGGCGCGCCGACGACATCGTCGCCGCCGTGAAGGACGCCACCGCGGGCAGGGGCGCCGACGTGGTCTACGACCCGGTCGGCGGCGACGCCTACGCGAAGTCGGTCAAGTGCATCGCCTTCGAGGGCCGCGTCGTGGTCGTCGGCTTCGCCGGCGGCACCATCCCCACCCCCGGCCTGAACCACGCCCTGGTCAAGAACTACTCGATCCTCGGCCTGCACTGGGGCCTCTACAACACCAAGGACCCGGCCGCCGTCCGCGCCTGCCACCAGGAGCTGACCGAACTCGCCGCGAAGGGCGCCGTGAAGCCGCTCGTCAGCGAGCGCGTGCCGCTGGAGGGCGCGAGCGACGCCGTGCAGCGCGTGCACAGCGGCACCACCACCGGCCGCGTCGTCGTCACCCCCGCCACCACGGGCTGACCGGAAGGAGCCGCGACATGCCCCGTACCACCGAGTCCGCGCAGCACCCTGCCGACACCGACACCGCCGGACTGCGCAGCCGCGTCCGCGACCTGCTGGCCGCGCACGACCCCGCGACCACCCCCCGCGACACCTTCCTGCGGGCCCGCTTCGACGCCGGGCTCGCCTGGGTGCACTTCCCCGAGGGCCTGGGCGGCCTGGGCGCGCCCCGGGCCCTGCAGAGCGTCGTCGACGCCGAACTCGAAGCGGCCGGTGCGCCCGACAACGACCCCCGGCGCATCGGCATCGGCCTCGGCATGGCCGCCCCGACCATCCTCAAGTACGGCACCGAGGAGCAGAAGCAGCGCTTCCTGCGGCCGCTGTGGACCGGGGAGGAGGTGTGGTGCCAGCTGTTCAGCGAGCCCGGTGCCGGATCCGACCTGGCGGCGCTCGCCACCCGGGCCGTACGGGACGGCGACAGCGAGGACGCCGGCTGGACCGTTGACGGGCAGAAGGTGTGGACCTCCCAGGCGCACCTCGCGCGCTGGGCCATCCTCATCGCCCGCACCGACCCGGACGCGCCCAAGCACCGCGGCATCAGCTACTTCGTCTGCGACATGACCGACCCCGGCGTGGAGGTCCGGCCGCTGCGCCAGATCACCGGCGAGGCGGAGTTCAACGAGGTCTTCCTGACCGGGGTGCGCATCCCGGACAGCCACCGCCTCGGCGCGGTGGGGGAGGGCTGGAAGGTCGCGCAGACCACCCTCAACAACGAGCGCGTCGCGATCGGCGGCGGCCGCATCCCCCGCGAGGGCGGCATGATCGGCAAGGCCGCCGCCACCTGGCGCGAACGGCCCGAACTGCGGACCCACGACCTGCACCAGCGGCTGCTGGGGCTCTGGGTGGAGGCCGAGGCGGCCCGGCTGGCGGCCGTACGGCTCGGCCAGCAGCTCACGGCCGGCCATCCCGGTCCCGAGGGCGCCGGGATCAAACTCGCGTTCGCCCGCCTCGCCCAGGAGATCAGCGGACTGGAGGTCGAACTCCTCGCTGACGAGGGGCTCACCTACCAGGACTGGACCATGACCCGCCCGCAGCACGTCAACTTCACCGGCCGCGACGCGGGCTACCGCTATCTGCGGGCCAAGGGCAACTCGATCGAGGGCGGCACCTCCGAGGTGCTGCTCAACATCGTCGCCGAACGCGTGCTCGGCCTGCCCGCCGAACCGCGCACCGACAAGGACGTCCCCTGGAAGGAGCTGGCCCGATGACGGAGCGGACCGCCGAGCCGGAGAACCCCGAGCAGGCCGGGCCCGACCTGCTGTACTCGGAGGCCGAGGAGGACCTGCGCGCCGCGGTGCGCTCGCTGCTCGCCGCCCGCTGCGACCCGGCGGACCTCGTCCTGCGGACGGAGAGCGCCGAGCCGTACGACCCCGCGCTCTGGAAGTCCCTCGGCGCCGACATGGGCGCCGCCGGGCTGCTCGTGCCCGAGGAACTGGGCGGCCAGGGCGCCTCGGCCCGCGAGGCCGCCGTCGTCCTGGAGGAGCTGGGGCGGGCCGTCGCGCCGGCGCCCTATCTGACCAGTGCCGTGATCGCCGCCGAGGCGCTGCTCGGCAGCGGTGCGGCCGCCGACGGGGAGACCGGGCGGCTGCTCGCCGGGCTGGCCGCCGGACGGAACACGGCGGCACTCGCGCTGCCCTGGTCCACCGCCCCCGGCGCACCCCTGGCCACGACCGTGCGGGCCGCCGCCGACGGCGCGCTCACCGGACGGGTCACCGGGGTCGCCGACGCCGCCCACGCCGACGTCCTGCTGGTCCCGGCCGCGGGCCCGGACGGACCGGGGCTGTACGCCGTGGACCGCGAGGCGGCGGGCGTCACCGTCACCCCCCGGGTGCCCCTGGACCTCACCCGCCCTCTCGCCGACGCGGCGCTCGACGGCGCTCCGGCCCGGCTCGTCGCCGGACCCGACGAGGCCGAGGCGGCCGTACGCCGCGCCCTGCTCGCCGGAGCCGGTCTGCTGGCCTCGGAACAGCTGGGGATCGCCGAGTGGTGTCTCGCGGAAACCGTCCGGTACCTCCGCGAACGGCACCAGTTCAACCGGCCCGTGGGATCGTTCCAGGCGCTCAAGCACCGGCTCGCCCGGATTTGGCTCGAACTCGTCTCCGCCCGGGCGGCGGCCCGCGCCGCCGCCGACGCCCTGGCGACCGGAAGCCAGGACGGGCCGGTGGCGGTCGCCGTCGCCCAGGCGTACTGCTCGCCGGTCGCCGTCCACGCGGCCGAGGAGTGCGTGCAACTGCACGGCGGCATCGGCATGACCTGGGAACACCCGGCTCATCTCTATCTGAAGCGCGCTAAGGCGGACGCCACGGCGCTCGGCACCGCCGGACGGCACCGGGAGGCACTCGCGGGCCTCGTCGACCTGCCGGCACCGGCGGGCTGACGCGCTCCCGGGCGGCAGGCGTCGGAAGCGTCCGCCGGGGGAACCACCCGGGGAACGGCGGCCGAACTCTTGGCGTGGGCACGCCGATTCCGCCAGGGACCGCCGATACTCGCTGATGACCCGCTGCCGCCCGGTTCGCCGTGCGCCGGTTCCCCACGGCGCACGGCGGGCGGCTCGTCGTGCCGTACCCCGGAGGCTCCATGGCCCTCGCACGCCCCACCCGCCGCGCCCTCGTCACCTCCCTCGCCGCCGCCCTCACCGGGGCGGCCGTCCCGGGCCGGGCCTGGGCGGCCCAGCAGCCCGCCGCCGGGAGCGGCGCCACCGGCCGCCGCGGCCCCGCGCCGCTGCGCCGCGCGCACGCACACAACGACTACGAACACCCCCGGCCGCTCCTCGACGCCCTGGACCACCGCTTCACCAGCGCCGAGGCCGACATCTGGCTGGTCGACGGGCAACTCCTCGTCGGCCACGACGCCGAGGACCTCACCCCGGAGCGGACCCTCGAAGCCCTGTACCTGGCACCCCTGGAGCAGCGGATCCGGGCCAACGGGGGATGGGTGCACCGGGGTCACCGGCAGCCGTTCCAGCTCCTGGTCGACCTGAAGAACACCGGCGCGCAGACGTACCGCGAACTCGACCGCCAACTCCGCCGGCACCGGCACATGATGACCCGCGCCGCGGGGGACCGGGTCCGCACCGGTGCCGTCACCGCCGTCGTCTCCGGCGACCGCGCCGCGCGCGCACCGATGGAGGCCCAGCACCTGCGGTACGCCTTCTACGACGGCCGCCTCGACGACCTCGGCACCCCGGCGCCCGCCTCCTTCATCCCGCTCGTCAGCACCAACTGGACGCTGAGCTTCGCCTGGACCGGCGTCGGGCCGATGCCCGCGGCCGAGCGCGAGAAGCTGCACGGCATCGTCGCCCGGGCGCACGCCGAGCGGCGCCGTGTCCGCTTCTGGGCCACCCCCGACACCCCCGGCCCGGCGCGTGACGCCGTCTGGTCGGAACTGCTCGCGGCGGGCGTCGACCACATCAACACCGACGACCTGGCCGGGCTGGAATCCTTCCTCGACCGTCACGACCGGCCGGGGGCGCCCTGGGCGCGGTGACTCTCGGTCAGCACCCGTTCGGCGGACGCACGGACGGCCGGTGCGGCGTGTGCGATGGGCCACACTGACGCCCGAAAGCCGCTCCGTACCGTGTTCGCGGCCGTACCCGTGTGCGTGGCCCGGCCGAGGAGGTTTGTTCGCGATGGTCGTTTCCATCTCCGTTCTGCTGCTGCTGGTGATCCTGACCGTGGTGTTCCTGAAGAGCGGGGCCCTGAAGATGTCGCACGCCATCGTGTGCGTCCTGCTCGGCTTCCTGCTCGCGGGCACCAGCGTCGCGCCCACCATGTACGAGGGCATCTCGGCCACCGCGGACCTGGTCAGCGGCGTACGACCCTGAACGGGCGGCGGGGGACGGCTGCGAGGAATCGGGGGCGGGCGGCCGTGCTCCGGCGCCGGAGCACGGGCCGCGGGAAATGCCGTTGCCCCGGCCGGCCGGCCGCGTGATGATCGGCCGCGTGCTGATCCGACGAGAACGCCCCGCCGATGCCGAAGCCGTCCGCGCCGTCCACACGGCGGCCTTCGCCGCCGGGGACGGACAACCGGGCCGGGAGCCCGTCGAGGCGGGGCTCGTCGACGCCCTGCGCGCGGACGACGGGTGGATCCCCGAACTCTCCCTGGTGGCCACCGGGGACGGCGGAGTGGTCACCGGGCACGTCGTCTGCACCCGGGCCCGGGTCGGATCCGCCCCGGCGCTCGGCCTGGGACCGCTCGGCGTGCTGCCGCGATCGCAGCGGCAGGGGATCGGGGAGGCCCTGATGCACGCGGTGCTCGGCGCCGCCGACGCCCTGGGCGAACCGCTGGTGGTGCTGCTCGGGCACACCGGCTACTACCCCCGTTTCGGCTTCCGCCCGGCCGCCGAGTACGGGATCACCCCGCCCGATCCCGCGTGGGCCGGACACTTCCAGGCCCGAGCCCTCACCGCGTACCGGCCCTCGCTGCGCGGCGAGTTCGTCTACGCGAAGCCCTTCCGCGATCTGTGAGACCTCCGGCGAGGCCGGCGAGGCCCGTTCGCCCGACATCCGGCGGGTCCGCGGAGGGATTCCGTCCGCCGGGCGTCGGGCAACGGCGCACAGCGGACTGATTGGCTCATGCAATTGTTCACCGCGGTACGAGCAAAGGCACTTCGCGCGGCCGGTTGGCGGGAAGTGGGTGGCATACTCCCGCTGCGGATCACCGTGTGGCGGGCGGCGCCCGGACGTGAAGATTTTCACGTGCCGGTGTAGCTGAGTATCGGACACTTCCGTCCGGCCCCGGCCGTCAAATGCCCGTTGTGCCCGTCCTTTTCCGGACGCCTCCAGGACATGTGCCCGCCCGCGTCCGGAATCAGCTTGGATTTATTTCAGCCGGGTTTCCTGAGTGAGACGCACACCCTTGTCATGCCCCCAGCCAAGGCTTACGGTGGGAGCGCTCCCACCCCTGCCCCCCCCACGGGTCAGCAGAAGGCTTGGGCGTCGGTCCGCGGAGACAGCCGCGGGAGTCGCCCGGCCTTCTCGACCGGCAGGTCGTACGCATCGTTCCTCCGCACCTCCGTTCGGGTACATGCCGGCCCCGGTAGCCCCGGGTACGGGCTCAGGACGCACCCCCGCACGGAGAAGGCCCGGAGGCCGGTTCCCTGCCGGCGGCCGGTGCCGCGAGTGCCGACGCGTGCCGCCCGCACGGTCCCCCCGCAGAGGAGTTCTGGGAGTCCGGACCATTCAGTGCGCTTGCTGCATTCCTGCGGCCGGCCGTTCCCCGCGGCCGCGGGGCGCTGCGTGGTCCGTACGGGACCCCGAGGTCCGGCGGCATGCCGCCCGGTCCGGTGGCCCCGAGCGCAGTGGGCGGATCCGGGATCGTCCCCCTTCCGTCACGTCCACAGACGATCGATTGGAGAATCATGTCCGGTGTTCTGCTGGCCGGTGGAGCGGCTGCGGCCTTATTCGCGTCCACTCTTGCCGGTTCCGCGATGAGCGTGGAGCCCACCTCCACCGTGCCCGACGAGAAGATCGTGGTCGGCGTCAACACGGTCAACGGATCCGGCTGCCCGGCAGGGACTGCCGCCGTCGCGGTCTCTCCCGACAACACGGCCTTCACCGTCACCTACAGCGACTACCTCGCGCAGGTGGGTGTGGGCGCGCAGCCGACCGACTCCAGAAAGAACTGCCAGCTCAACCTCGACGTGCACGTGCCCGGCGGCTTCACCTACGCGATCGCGAGCGTGGACTACCGCGGCTACGCGCACCTCGAGAAGGGCGCCTCCGGTCTGCAGAAGGCGTCGTACTACCACCAGGGCTCGCCGGAGACCGCGTCCTCGACCCACGAGTTCAAGGGCCCCTTCAGCGACAACTGGCAGACCACCGACTCGACCGACTACGGCGAGCTGGTCTGGGCCCCCTGTGGTGTCGACCGCAACGTCAACATCAACAGCGAGCTGCGGGTCAGCGGTGGCGAGTCCAACACCAAGGAGTCCACCAGCTTCATGACGATGGACTCCACGGACGGCGCGGTCAGCACCGAGTACCACATCGAGTGGAAGAAGTGCGAGTGACCCATCCGCGTCCCGCGTGCCACGCGGGAACGTGTCCGGCGCCCGGAGCCGCGCGTTGACGGGCCGGCGCCCGCCGACCGAGGTGACCCGTGAGCCGGAAGCGGGGAAGCCCCATTTCCCGTGGGACGCCTCGAACCGGTGAATTCCAGGTGTGTCGGACTGGAAACCGGATATGCAGCACCCCCCACTCCGGACCTGTCGAGCGAATTCAATTCGCCGGCACGGTTGCGGAACTCGAGATCGAACGAACCGGGCTGATATCCCCCGCGTCTCAACGGCCACGGCCGCTGAGTCGACGGGGTATCACCCCCACCTCGGAAGCTTCGAAGGAGCTTCGCTCGGCACCGTGCACATACGGGGTGTCCAGTCGCCCCGATCATTTCTCACCCGCATCGCACTCCCGCGCCCCGTCGCGCGGTCAAGGTGCCCCGACGCGGTGTGACACGAGTCGATTCAGACTCGGCGAGTTCCGTTCAGCAAACGGCGCCGGGGGCCTTCGTGTCTCCGTCGCGGTCCACAGACGATCGATTGGAGAACCATGTTCGGTGTACTGGCCGCGGGCGGCGCGGCAGCGGCATTATTCGCTTCGTCGTTCGCTCCCACGCCCATCGCGCAACCGCCGTACTTCCTGGACCCGCCGTCCGACAGAATGGTGATCGAGGTCGCCACCGTCAACGGCTCGGGCTGCCCCGCCGGAACGGCCGCCGTGGCCGTCTCGGAGGACAACGAGGCCTTCACGGTGACGTACAGCGAGTACCTCGCCCAGGTGGGTGTCGGAGCCAAGCCGACCGACTTCCGCAAGAACTGCCAGCTGAACCTGGCGATGCACGTCCCGCAGGGCTTCACCTACGCGGTGGCCAGCGTCGACTACCGGGGCTACGCCTACCTCGAGGACGGGGCGAGCGCCACCCAGAAGGCCTCGTACTACTTCCAGGGGTCCCCGGACACCTACGAGGGAGTCCACTCCTACAAGGGGCCGTTCGACGACAACTGGCAGGCCACCGATGTGACGGAGCTGCCCGCGCTGGTGTGGGCGCCGTGCGGTGAGACCCGGAACTTCAACATCAACACGGAGCTGCGCGTCAACGCCGGCACCTCCGACACCTCGTCGACCACCAGCTTCATGACGATGGACTCGACCGACGGCGACATCGCCACCACCTACCAGCTCGCCTGGAAGAAGTGCGAGGACGCCGGTGGCGGCGACGGCGGAGAGGGCGGCACCGGCACCGGCAGCGGTAGCGGCATCTGGGGCCTGAACCTGCGCGACTGACCGGCCCCCGGCACCCTGCCGCCCGGCGTGGCCGCCCGGGCGGCAGGGGCCGGGACACGGGTGGCATCCGGCGGCACGCCGGGACCCGTCGGGCCGCCGGGTCCCGGCGCCGGGTGACGCACAGCCCGGAATTCCGCTACGGGGCGGTTGTCACCGACAGCCGCCCCGTACGGCTGCCCCGGCCGTACGGGGCGGGCACGGGCCGTGGGTCCCGGGCCGGGCGGCCCGCCGGCCGCCCGCCGTTGCACCGGCTCACCAGACGTCCCCGTCGCGCCAGTCGCAGACGAGCGGGCCTCCGGCCGGGTCCGGCGTGACGGCGGCGGGCAGGACGTACACACAGCCGTCCGCGTCCTTCGTGCGGACCACGCCGCCGGGGGTGAGGGCCTCCGTGGCACCGGACCAGAGCCGCCAGCCGCGGGCCGCGTAGAACCCCGCGGCCTCGTCCGTCGAGCCCAGCGCGCCCAGTTCGTACGCCCCGCGGACGATCCGCTCCAGCGCCGCCATGAGGGCCGCGCCGTGCCCGCGCCCGCGGCGGTCGGCCCGCACTCCGACGCCCTCGACGTAGCCCGTGCGCAGGGCGCGTCCCGCGTGCAGCAGCCGCCGCTGGACGACCGAGGCGTGTCCGACGAGTTCCGGGCCCTCCCAGACCATCGCGTGCACGCCGCCGAGGCAGTGCTCCCAGTCGTGCTCGTCGATGTCTCCCTCGAAGACGTCGTACAGCAGGGCGCGCGCCGCGGTGCGTTCGGCGGTGCCGAGATCGGCGCTGTGGGCCGTGGTGAGGCGTACTGCCGGATGTTCCGTCATGGAGGCATCCTGGCAGGCGTCTTCTGTCCGGTGCGCGGTGTTTTCCGCACGGTCCCCGGCGGCCGTCCCGGCACCGGCCGTGCGCCGTCCCTTGTCACCCGTGGCCCGTTGGTTCTAAGGTCCGCCAGAGGCGTGGGAGCGCTCCCACATCCCCCCACACCCGGAAGGGCACCATGAAACTGCATCTACGTTCCGCCGGCTTCGCGATCCTGGCGGTACTGGGATCGCTGGCCGCCTTCGTGGTCACGTCCGGCAACGCGCAGGCGGACGAGCTGATCTGCGACCAGTACGGCACCACCACCGTGCAGGGCAAGTACGTGGCCCAGAACAACCGCTGGGGCACCACGGCCGAGCAATGCATCAACGTCACCGCCAGCGGCTTCCAGCTGACCAAGGCGGACGGCTCCGTGTCGACCGACGGGGCACCGAAGTCCTACCCGTCGCTCTACAACGGCTGCCACTACTCCAACTGCTCCCCGGGGACGAATCTGCCGAAGCAGATCAGCACCATAGGCAGCGCCCCCACCAGCATCTCGTACAGCTACGTCAACAACGCGGTGTACAACGCGTCGTTCGACATCTGGCTGGACCCGACGCCGAAGACCAACGGTGTGAACCAGACCGAGATCATGATCTGGTTCAACCGGGTCGGCCCGATCCAGCCCATCGGCTCCCAGGTCGGCACGGCGGACGTCGGCGGCCGCAACTGGGAGGTGTGGACCGGCAACAACGGCGGCAACGACGTGATCTCGTTCGTGGCGTCGTCCGCCGTCCCGAGCATGGACTTCGACGTCATGAACTTCGTCGACGAGACGGTCAGCCGCGGCATGGCCCAGGAGTCGTGGTACCTCACCAGCGTCCAGGCCGGTTTCGAGCCCTGGGAGGGCGGCGCCGGTCTCGGCGTGAACTCGTTCTCCTCGTCCGTGAACTGATCCGGCCCGGTCCGCGGACCGACCCGGCGCGCCGGTCCGCCGCCCCCCCGTCGGGCGGCGGACCCCGGCGCGTCAGCCGCCCGCGCCGCCGACGCGCGCGCAGGTGATCTCGACCGTCACGTCCAGCAGGCGCCCGGTCATGCCGCGCGACCCGGTCACGCCGAACTCGGTCCGGTCCAGGCGCGTGGTGGCCCGGACGGTGAAGGCCTCCGGTGACACGGCCGACCGCTCGACGGCCAGGGTGACGGGCCGGCTCACGCCGTGCGCGGTGAGGGTGCCGCCGACCGACGTGCTGCCGACCCGGCCGGAGGAGAACGTCAGCACCGGGAACCGGCCGGCGTCCAGGAAGCGTGCCGACCGTACGTTCCTGTCGCGCTGCTCGTTGCCGGTGCTGAAGCTCGCCGCCTCGATCTCCACGTGGACGCGCGACTCCGCCAGCGGCTCGGTGACGTCGACCGTGCCGGACCGGACGGCGAAGCCGCCGCGCACGGGCAGCAGCCCGAAGAGGTGCCGGGTGGCGAAGGTGACGGTGGAGATACGGGTGTCGATCCGGTAGCGGCCCAGCCCGGGGACCGCCGGTGCCTGCTCTCGTCTGGTGTCCATGGGTCCCATTGCACGGCCCGGCGGCGCCGGGCGGAAGGGCAGGCCGTACGGAGTGGATGCGACTTTCGTAGGGTCCTCTCCCGCCGATCGCAGGCCGTGCGCGGGCCCCGGCATGACCTACCGTGAACGCCATGACAAGGGCACCGTGGCACCGCCGGCACCCGGTCGCCGTGGATGTGGCGATCGCGGTCGTCCTCACGCTGGTCGACACCTGGTCGACCCTGGCGGGCCAGACCTGGTGGCCCGAGGACCCGGGCGCGACGGCCCATGTGCTGCTCGGGGTGCAGGCCGCGGCCTGTCTCTCGCTGGCCGTCCGCCGCCGCGCGCCGCTCACCGTCGTCGCCGTGCTGGGGGCGTTCACCCTGCTGGTGACGCTGCTGGTGGCACCGCTGGGCGTGCTGGCACCGGCGGACCGCGGCAATCTGTGGGCACCGTTCTCGACGGCCCTCGCGGCGTACGGGCCGCTCTTCTACACACAGCGGCGGCAGGGCTGCCGGAGCGGCGGGACAGATGGCGCCGACCCGCGCGGCCGCCGGACCGCCCTGGTGGTGCTCGCGCTGTTCACGGTCGTCGTCGCCCGCCCGTGGGAGCTGTCACCGACGGTGATCACGATCGGGCTGCTCCGCACCGCCGTCGGCCCGCTGCTCGCGCTCTACTTCGACGCCCGCAGGCGGCTCGTGCTGGCCCTCACCGAACGTGCCGAGCGGGCCGAGCGGGAACGGCACCTGCTGGCGGAACAGGCCCGGGCCGAGGAACGCGCCCGGCTGGCCGGGGAGATGCACGACGTGGTGACCCACCGGGTGAGCCTGATGGTGCTCCAGGCCGGGGCGCTGCGCATGACGGCGGCCGACGAGACGACCCGGCAGGCGGCGGAGGAGCTGCGGGCGGCGGGCTGCCAGGCGATGGAGGAACTGCGCGACCTGGTCGGCATCCTGCGCACGGCGCCCGAGGGCGACCGGACGCCGTCCGTGGGAGGTTTCCCGGCGCTGGTGGCGGAGTCGACGGCGGTGGGTGTTCCCGCCGAACTGGTGGAGGAGGGGGACCGCTCGCTCGCCTCGCCGGTGGTCGGGCGCACGGCCTACCGGGTCGTGCGGGAAGCTTTGACGAACGTCCGCAAACACGCGCCCGGTGCGCGGGTGACCGTGCGGGTCGAGTACGAGGAGGCGCAGGTGCGGGTCACGGTGCGGAACACGAGGCCGCCGGAGGGGGCGGGAGCCGCCGGGAACGGACTGGCCCGTACCGGTTCGGGGCTCGGCATCGTCAACCTCCGGCAGCGCATGGAACTGGTGCACGGCACCCTGCGGGCCGGTCCCGCGCCGGACGGCGGGTTCAGTGTCGAGGCCGTGCTGCCCGCGTATGTCCCGACCGCGGAAACGGCGGTGTGAGCGGTGGTCCGGGTGGTGGTCGTGGACGACGAGCCGATGGTGTGCGGTTTCCTGCGCACCATTCTCGGCTCGGCCGGGGACATCGAGGTCGTCGGCGAGGCGCACGACGGCGCGGCCGGGGTCGAGGAGGTGGTGCGGGGCAAGCCGGACGTGGTGCTGATGGACCTCAGGATGCCCGGCACGGACGGGCTCACGGCGATCGAACGCATCCATGAGCTCGCGGATCCGCCGGCCGTCGTGGTGCTGACGACCTTCGACGCCGACCAGTACGTGCTGCGCGCGCTGCGGGCCGGGGCGGTGGGTTTCCTGGTGAAGTCCACCCCGCCGGAAGACCTGATCGGGCTGGTGCGGGTGGCGGCCGAGGGGCACACGGTGCTGTCGGCGGCGGCCGCGCGCCGGCTGGTCGCCGCGTCGACGGACAGTCTCTCGGCACGCGACCGGGCGCGGGAGACGGTCGGGACGCTGACGGGCCGGGAGGCCGAGGTGCTGGCGTGTGTCGGCGAGGGCCTTTCGAACGCGCAGATCGCGCGGCGGCTCCATCTCTCGGAGGCGACCGTCAAGGGCTATGTCTCACGGATGCTGGACAAGCTGGGCTGCGCCAACCGGACGCAGGCCGGGCTGATCGCGCACGACGCGGGCCTCGTGGGCCCGTGACCAGGCGCTCAGGTTCGAACGACAGGTAGGGGTCGGGCGGGACGCCGGAGCACCCGGGGGCCGCGCCGCCACGCGGCCCGGGCTCAGTGGTGCTCGGCGTGCGATTCCTGCGAGGGGAACGGTGGCGCGGGGCGGGTGGATCCGCCGAACAGCGAACCGGTGGCGACCGCGAGTTCCCCGGCCGACCAGGTGGCCATGTCCGCCGGTATCGCCATCCGGCGCAGCACGCCCGCGAGGACGTCCTCGATCAGGGCCAGCCGCACGTTCAGGGCACCCGGGCCGGAGTTCCCGCCGTGCGAGTAGCCGACCAGGGAAGTCAGCACTTCCTGCGCGCTGTTCTGCAGGTCCGCCATGACCTGCCAGCCGCTCGGCTGGTTGGCACGCGGCGCCTGCTGCCCGCCGGCGGACGGAGCCCCGAGGGTCTGCGGCAGCCGGTGCGAAAGAGCGGAATACCAGTCCGACAGGGTGCCGGACATGTCGGCCCGCAGGCCGTCCAGAAAGATCAGCAGAACGGCACCGCCCATGAACGGACTCACCGGGGGCGGAGCCGGGGGCGGCTTCTCCTCCTGCGGGGGCGGGTTGTTGACTCCCAGGTACGAGCGGAGGACGACCGGAATGTCCTCCTGCTGCGTCGGTGCCGGTCTCTGTACGGGTACCAAAATGGCCCGGACGGGGGTGATCCCGTGGGCGGCCCGCTCTGCTGCTGCTTGGCAGGCGTAATCAGTGGGCACGGGGCACACCGCTCCTTTCCGCTGGCTTCATCGCCGTTGTACACATCACATGTCGTTCTACATGATCGGGGTCGTACCGTACTCCCCCGGGGGTGGCGGGGGGAGGCGTTCGGCGGAGAGTGGTGCGGGGTCTTGACGGAAGGAAGACCTCCGGCGCCGCGGGCCGGCCGTGCCCGCCCGGACCCGGGCGCTCCTGCGGGAGCACGCCGGCCCGGGCGCCGCTCGGCGGGCGGCGCCCGGGGAGGGGACGCCCGTGTGCCGTCGCGGCGGGTGCCCGTGTGCTGTCGCCGGCCCGGCTACCGGGCGGCCACCGCCCCGGCCGTGCTCGCGCCCGGAGACCAGGAGGGCGCCGTGCCCGTCAGGTGGCAGGTGAGCACGTAGAGGGGGATGGGCGGGGTGTACGGCGAACCGCCGTGCGGGTGGTGGATCATGCGCGGCCGGCGGCGCGGCGGGCCCATCACGTTCGGCGGGGTCACCCGGGCGCCCACCGCGTAGCTCGTGCCGGGCGGCCAGTCGACGTCGATGTCCGAGCCGGCCGGGACGATCCACCAGCACCGCTGGTCGTCGGCGTAGACGCAGCCGATGCGGGGCAGGCTCTTCATGATCCGTTTCCCGAGGTCGACGGGCATGCCCACCGCGTCGTAGCCCAGCTGCGCGGGCAGCCCGGCCGGAAGGGTGAGGCGGCCGCGGTGACGGTTCCGGGGCAGGGAGGTCATGGCCGGACGCGATCGGTGACGGGGCGAGCGGTCCGGGCGCGCCCGGCTCTGACGCCCTGCCGGCTCTCGCCCCCGGCCTGCGGCGGACTGCCCCCGCCGCCCGGTCCGCGCACCGGCCGGCCCCCGCCGGTGCGCCCGGCCGGGCCGGGAACCGGTTCCGGAGCCCCCGGTGCCGCGTCGTCACGCGCCCCGGTGCCGGTCCCCGCCGCGCGCGGCGGGACGGGAGTGCCCGTACCGGCTGTGACGGCCGGAGAGGCGGGGGAGGGCAGGCGGGGCACGCTCGCCTGGTACATGGACTTCTCCCGGGGAGTGGAGACAGAGGCGGAGACAGGCCGGTGAGGCCGCGTCAGGTCGGTCGGCGGCATCGCTCAACTCACTTGCAGCAGTGGTCGGTTGCTATCAGTGGGTGAATGCTCTCCCACTGTGACACCTGTTATGAACGCACTGCAAGGGACGAGTTGAAATTTTCAGGTCGCGCGATTGCATGCCGGCCGCCGGGCGCTCGCGCCGGTGACGCGCCCCGCCTTCTCCGTACCGCGCCTTCTCCGTGCGTACCGGGCCGTGCGTGCCGCGCCGGGTTCCGTCACGCGTGCCGCGTCGGCCTCGTCGTGCACGGCCGGCCGGGTCCCGCCGGTCCCGTGGGTCTCGGGCTTCCGGGTGGTCCGGGGTCGTCGGTGAGTGGTGACCCGGAGCCGTACGCGGGGTTCGGGCCGTCGCGGGTCCGGGTGTGCCGACCGCGAGTTAAGTGGTGTGGGTCACATTGACAGCCCTTGGGATTCTAGATCCTATAGGAAATAGAGAAAGGGAGACGATGACTCACACCGCAGAAACCTGGCCGATCGCAGCCGCACTCCTGCAGTTCCCGAACACGGGCCCCGACGGCGTCTCCACCCAGGAGCAGAGCGCCGAGCAGTGGGCGGAGACCCTGCGGGAGGTCGTGGACGCCGGCTTCACCGAGGTCGACCTCACGGACGGCTGGCTGCGCCCCGGAGACCTCTCCCCGGCCCGCCTGGAGGAACTGCGGAACACGCTGGCCGAGGTGGGCCTGACCGCGCCGGCCATCTCCGCGATCCGCCGCAGCGTCATCGACCCGGTCGACGGCGACGCCAACCTCGCGTACTCGCACCGCACCATCGACGCGGCTGCCGCCCTCGGTGTCCCGCTCGTCTCGGTCGGGCTGCACCGGCCGCTCACCCCCGAGCAGCAGGCCGTGCTCTGGTTCTGGACGGTGCCCGGGCCCAAGGACCCGGCCGGCGACCGCGAGACCTGGGACAAGGCCGTCAACCGGCTGCGCGAACTCGCCGACCACGCCGCCTCGGTGGGCGTCGAACTGTCCCTGGAGATGTACGAGGACACCTACCTCGGCACCGCCGACTCCGCCGTCGCCCTGCTCACCGACATCGGCCGCGACAACGCCGGCCTCAATCCGGACCTCGGCAACCTCATCCGGATGCAGCGCCCCATCGAGTCCTGGGAGTCGATGGTCACCAAGACGCTGCCGCACGCCAACTACTGGCACGTCAAGAACTACTACCGCGTCGAGGACCCGGCCACCGGAACGGTGCTGACCTCCCCGGCCCCCATGGAGTCCGGATTCGTCAGCTACCGCCAGGCGGTCAAGACCGCCCTCGCGCACGGCTACACCGGCGCGTTCTGCGTCGAGCACTACGGCGGCGACGGCCTGAGCGTGGCCGCCTCCAA
>NZ_WHPN01000279.1 GCF_009735685.1 Streptomyces lycii
GCGCGGCACCCCCGCCGCCCCGTGCCGCCGCTACCGCGCCGCCGCCCCGTCCGCCACCTCCGCGCGGGCGGGGCTCGGGGCCGTGCTGCCGCGCGGCACCCACCGCGCGGTGGGCGACCGGCGTTCGGTGACCGGCAGCCCGTCGACCAGTTCGAGTACGGACTCGGCGACCGACACGCCGTACTGGTGCACGTCGACGCTCATCGTCGTGAGCGGCGGCGACGCCAGCCGGCACAGGGTCGAGTCGTCCCAGGCGACCAGCGACAGTTCGGCGGGCACCCGGACGCCCAGCTCCCGGGCCGCGGACAGGCCCGCGACGGCCATCACGTCGTTGTCGTAGAGGATCGCCGTGGGCCGGTCGGCGGAGCGGAGCAGTCCGGCGGTCAGCCGCTCCCCCGCCTCCTGCGAGTAGTCCCCCTCGACGACCACCGGGTCCGGCAGCCCCGCCGCCCGGCAGCCCTCCAGGAGCGCTGCGGTGCGCGCCCGGGTGTGCAGCAGCCCGGCGGGTCCGCTGACCCGGGCGACGCGCCGGTGGCCCAGTTCCAGCAGCCGTGCGAGGGCGTCGCGGACCGGTCCGGCGTCGTCGGTGCGCACGGCCGGAAAGGCGGGAGTCCGCGCGGTCCCCGGGCCGTCCTCCCAGGTGCCGACGAGCACGGCGGGCAGCTCCAGCTCGCGCAGCAGGGCGGGCCGCCGGTCGTCAGCGGTGAGGTTGACGACCGCCACGGCGTCGACCAGCCCGGACGCGGCCCACCGCCGGTACGCGGCCAGCTCGGCCTCCTGGTGCGCGACGACGTGCAGCAGCACGGACAGTTCACGCTCCGCGAGCCGCTCCTCGATCCCGGCGATGAACTCCATGAAGAACGGCTCGACACCCAGCAGCCGGGCCGGGCGGGCGAGCACCAGCCCGACCGCTCCGGCGCGGGCCCGTTCGTCGTCGGTTGCGGACACTCAGGAAGACACCTCCGGTGCGCTCGGTGCGCAGAGGGCGTTGGCGGACCGGAGCACCGACGGCCCCGTCAGCTCGGCCGGGTCCAGGCGTGCGCCGGTGCGCACCGTGAAGGAGCGGGTCTCCCCCGCCAGCAGCGTGACGAGCATGTCGTCGGTCTCGGCGTCCGGCGCGAGCCGGTCGGCGAGCACGGCGACGTCGCGGGCGAAGGAGCGGGCCGTGACGTCCACCCGGTAGCCGCCCGGTACGGGCACGGCGCGGGCGCTCAGCGGGTCCGGGTCGTAGGCCAGTTCGACGTCCTCCCGGAACAGGTGCACGGTGCGGATGTCGCCGGCGGTCGCGACCAGCAGCTCCCGCTCCGGCGCGGCCGGCTTGAGCAGCGACTCCGCCAGGTCCAGGGTGGCGGCGGACCGGGGCGCGACGTCCAGTTCGGTCTCGGCCGTCTCCAGCAGCGCGCCGTCGAAGGCCCGGCGCTCGGTGCGGACGGTCCCCCTCCAGGCGGTGTCCTCGTCGTTGACCGCCACCAGGACGCTGCGGCCCTCGCGGGGCTGCACGGTCAGCAGACGGGGCGCGTAGGCGTGCTTCAGCCCGTACCACAGCGGCTTGCGGCGCTCGTCGCCGTCGACCGCCGCCCAGGACGTGACCGGCCAGCAGTCGTTGAGCTGCCAGACGACGGAGCCGGCCGTGCGCGGCCACCAGGAGCGGAAGTGCTCGATGCCGAACGCGACCGCGCGGGCCTGGTTGAGCTGGGTCGTCCAGTGCCAGTCCGCGAAGGTCGAGGGCTCGGGCAGATGTCCGGCGAAGCCGCGGTCCAGCTTGCCGTTGCCGTCCTCCGCCTTCTGGTGCAGCAGGAAACCGGGCGAGGTGGGCGTCATCGGCTCATCATGCACCCAGCTCGTCAGGGTCGCCCAGGTGGGCGGGCCCTGGAAGCCGAATTCGGAGCAGAACCGCGGGACGTGGTCGCGGTAGGTGGTGTAGTCCAGCTCGTTCCACACCCGCCACTCGTGCCGGGTGCCGTGGTCCTGGTCGTTGGGGTGGACCGTCTCCAGCGCGAAACCGGGGCTGTACGGGCTGTTGGCGGAGTAGAAGCGGGTCGGGTCCAGCTCGGCGACGATCCGCGGCAGCAGCTCGGTGTAGTAGCCGTGGCCCCAGGTGCGGCCCTCCAGCTGCTCGGGCCAGCCCCAGTCGCAGTAGCCCCACATGTTCTCGTTGGCGCCGTTCCACAGGGCGAGGGAGGCGTGCGAGCTGAGCCGGGCGACGTTCTCGCGGGCCTCCGCCTCGATCTCGCCGCGGAGCGGCTCCTCCTCGGGGTAGGAGGCGCAGGCGAAGGGGAAGTCCTGCCAGACGAGGACGCCCCGCTCGTCGCAGACATCGTAGAAGTCCTCGGTCTCGTAGATCCCGCCGCCCCAGATGCGCAGCAGGTTCATGTGCGCGCCGACGGCCTGGTCGACGCGGCGTTCGAGGCGTTCCCGGGTGATGCGGGTGAGGAAGTGGTCGTCGGGGATCCAGTTGGCGCCCTTGACGAAGACGGGCCTGCCGTTGACGACGACGGTGAAGGGGGTGCCGGTCTCGTCGGGCGTGGTGTCGACGGTGACCGTGCGGAAGCCGATGCGGCGGGAGGCCGTGTCGAGCGCCGGGCCGTCCGCGGCGCCGCCGCCGGCGGTGCCCGCTTCCCGCAGTTCGACGGAGAGGTCGTAGAGCGGCTGGTCGCCGTAGCCGGCGGGCCACCACAGCCGGGCGTCCGGGACGGAGAGCGCGAGCGTCACGGAGCCGGTGCCCGCGGGGACGAGCAGCCCTTCCTCGTGGCCGCCGACCGAGGCGGTGAGCCGCAGATCGCGGTCGGCCGCCCGGCCGGAGCGCTCGATGTCGGCGTGCAGTTCGACCTGTCCGGTGCCGTCCTCGCCGACGGTCACCAGGGGGCGTACGCCCGCGATGCGCGCGCCGGTCCAGCGCTCCAGGCGCACGGGCTTCCAGATGCCGGCGGTCTGCAAATCCGGGCCCCAGTCCCAGCCGAAGCTGCACGCCATCTTGCGGACCATGTTGAACGGGTGGGGGTAGACGTGGTCGCGCCGCCCCAGCTCGCGCTCGACCTCCTCGGCGTACTCCAGGGCGGAGCGGAAGGAGACCACCAGCTCGTTGCCGCCCGGGCGCAGCAGGTCCCGTACGTCGAAACGGTACGAGCGGTGCATGTTGGCGGTGCTGCCGAGCACCGTGCCGTTCAGCTCCACGGTCGCGACGGTGTCGAGGCCCTCGAAGACCAGGTCGACGCGTTCGCCGTCCGCGGGCGTCGCGGTGGTGAAGGACAGCGTGTAGCGCCAGTCGGTGCGGTGCGCCCAGACCAGGTCCTCCTCGGTGCGGTCGAGGTAGGGGTCCGTGATCAGCCCGGCCGCGAGCAGGTCCAGATGGGCACTGCCCGGCACGGCGGCGGGCACCGTCCGGCCCGCGATCTCCGCGGGGACCGGGCCCGAGGTCGCCGACAGCTGCCAGCCGTCGTGCAAGGTCTGACGGATCATCCTCGATCAGCTCCAGGGTCGGGGGTCCGCGCGGCGCGGCGGCACTCGCGGAGAAGGGAAAGGTGCGGGGGAGGGCCGGGGGCGGTCACCTCGGCGGGGCCGCCCCGGGGTGGCCGGCCCGGGGAGGGTGGTCGGATGCGGGGTGGTCGGGCATGGGTGTGATCGGGTGTGGAGAGTGGGACGGGGCGGTCCGTACGGCGGAGGGCGAAGGGTGGGAGACGTCGGGCGGGGGGCGGGGAGAAGTCTTCCGGTGGTTCCTCTTGTGCGGCACGGGCCCCGTCCTGGATTCTTACGCCACTGAATTAAGTAAGTCAACATCGTTGCGACCCGGCACACCGACCGACGGCAAGGAAGAAGATCCCGTGGCAACTCCCCCCGCTTCCCCCGGCTCCGGCACCGCACACCTGCGCGCCGCCGGGGTGAGTCTCGTTCTCGACCTCACCGGCGGCACCCTGCCCCGGGTGCTGCACTGGGGCTCCGATCTCGGCCCCCTCGGCCCCGCCGCGACGGACGCCCTGCGGCTCGCCCGGCGCTCCCAGCCGATCGGCTTCTCGGTGGACGGCCCGGTGGACGTGGCGGTGCTGCCGGAGCAGTCGGCGGGCTGGCTCGGCACCCCCGGGCTCGCGGGCCACCGCGCCGGCCGGGACTTCTCCACGGCCTTCCGGGTCCGCGAGGCCGCCACGACGGCCATCGGCGGCGGCCCGGTGCGGGACGGCGAGGGCGGCCGGGTCACCGTACGCGCCGCCGACGACACCGCCGGCCTGGAGTTGGAGCTGGAACTGGAACTCACCGCCTCCGGCCTGGTGCGCCAGCGCGCGTCCGTCGTCAACACCGCCGGCACGCCTTACACCGTCGACGCCGTCAACCTCACCCTGCCCGTACCGCCCGAGGCCACCGAACTCCTCGACTTCACCGGTCACCACCTGCGCGAACGGCACCCGCAGCGGACCGCCTTCACGCACGGGCTGCGGATGCGCGAGAACCGCACCGGCCGCACCGGATACGACGCCGCCCATCTGCTCGTCGCGGGCACCACCGGCTTCGGCGCCCGCTCCGGCGAGGTCTGGGGCGTGCACACCGCCTGGTCCGGCAACCACCGCACCTTCGCCGAACGCACCTTCCACGCCGTCTCGCTGCTCGGCTCCGGCGAACTCCTGCTCGCGGGCGAGGTCGAACTCGCCCCGGGCGAGCGCTACGACACGCCCTGGCAGTACGGCTCGTACGGCGGCCGCGGGCTCGACGAGCTGTCCGCGCGCTTCCACCGCGACCTGCGGGCGCGCGCGCACCATCCGCACACGCCCCGCCCGGTCGTCGTCAACACCTGGGAAGCCGTCTACTTCGACCACGACCTCACCCGGCTGCGGCAGCTGGCCGACGCGGCCGCGGCGGTCGGCGCCGAGCGGTTCGTGCTCGACGACGGCTGGTTCGGCGCCCGCCGCGACGACCGTCGGGCGCTCGGCGACTGGTACGTCTCCGACGAGGTCTGGCCGGACGGCCTCGGCCCGCTCACCGACCATGTCACCGGGCTCGGCATGGAGTTCGGCCTCTGGGTGGAACCCGAGATGATCAACGAGGACTCCGACCTCGCCCGTGCCCACCCCGACTGGATCATGTCCGCCGGCGACCGGCTGCCCGGCCCGGCCCGCTCCCAGCAGGTGCTCGACCTGGCCCGGCCGGAGGCGTACGCGTACATCCTGGAACGCCTGGACGCCCTGCTCACCGAGTACCCGATCGGCTGTCTCAAGTGGGACCACAACCGGGACCTGGTCGAGGCCGGGCACCGGCCCACCGGGCGCGCCGGGGTGCACGGCCAGACCACGGCCGTCTACCGGCTGCTGGACGAGCTGCGCCGCCGCCACCCGGCCGTGGAGATCGAGTCCTGCTCCTCCGGCGGCGGCCGCGTCGACCTCGGCATCCTCCAGCGCACCGACCGGGTCTGGGTGTCCGACTGCATCGACGCGCTGGAGCGGCAGCGGATCCAGCGCTGGACCAACGCGCTGATCCCGCTGGAGCTGATGGGCACCCACGTCGGCTCCGGACTGGCGCACACCACCGACCGCCGGCACCCGCTCGACTTCCGGGCGGGCACGGCCCTCTTCGGCCACTTCGGCATCGAGTGGGACCTGACCGCGGCCGACCCCGCGGACGTGGCGCGGCTGGCCGAGTGGGTCGCGCTCTACAAGGAACTGCGCGGGCTGCTGCACACCGGCACGGCCGTGCACGGCGACCATCCCGATCCGGCGGTCGAGGTGCACGGCGTCGTCGCGGAGGACGGCTCGGACGCGCTGTACGCGATCGTCGCGCACGGCAGCTCCGACCAGTACCCGACGGGTCCCGTGCGGCTGCCGGGGCTGGAGCGCGACGCCGTCTACCGGGTGCGTCCGCAGGCCCCCGGCGACGTGCCGGACGGCAACGCCCACCGGTGGGGCGTCCCGCTGCCGTGGTGGACCCCGGAGGGCGTCGAACTGCCCGGCCGGGTGCTGGAAGCCGCCGGGGTGCAGGCCCCGGTGCTCTTCCCGGAGCGGCTGGTGCTGCTGCGCGCGACCCGCGTCTGACGGCCGCCGCCACGCCGCGCGGCGGCAGGTGAGCGGCGGCCCGGCCTCGACGGCCGGGCCCCCGTCGCGCGGAGCCGCACCCCGCCGCGGGCGGTGCACCCTCAGCCGCGCCGCAGCCGCAATACCCGGGCGGCCGGGCCGGTCGCCGGGCAGGACACGTGCAGCACGCCGCGCTCCGCGTCCCAGCGCAGCGGCCACTCCGGCGCGCCCGCGGGGAACAGCACCTCCGCCACGGCCTCCGCGCCGCGCAGCTGCCGTACGGGCACCTCCAGCTCCGTATCCGCCCCGGGCCGGTGCCACAGCGTCAGCCAGCTCTCGGATCCGTCCGGCGACCGCAGGCCCTGCGCCACCCACGGCCCGGGCGTCCCGGCCAGGCCGAGCGGCCACCAGGGCAGGGACTCCGCGATGCGCGGCAGCAGCCCCTTGTGCGCGGCGACCGCCTCCCGGACGAGGGCGAGCCGCGCGGGAGCCATCAGGTCCAGCCGGCCCGCGAGACAGAGCCGGCCCAGGACACCGGTGGCGAGGGTGAACGCCGCCTCCTCCTCCGTCATGTCCTGTTGCGCGTAGGTCCAGTTGCCGGCCTGCTCCGGCAGCACGGACGCCGGGGCGGCGGCCGCGACCGGCGGGTAGAGCAGCGGGTTCTGCTGGTCGGAGGTGGACTGCAGGTGCAGCCGCGACAGCATCGCGTAGTCCATCCGCATCGCGCCCGAGGCGCAGTTCTCGATCAGCAGCCGGGGGTGGCGTTCGAGGAGGGAGTCGAGCCAGTCGAGATGGGCCCGGTTGTGTGCGAGCAGCCCCTCGCCCGGGGACGTGCCGCCGAGATCGGTGCCCGGCCCCGGCATGATGTTGTGGTCGAGCTTGAGGAAGCCGACTCCGAAGTCGGCGACGAGCCGGTCCACCACCGCGTCGACATGGGCCCGTGCCGCCGGGTGCCGCAGGTCCAGGTGGTGGCGGCCGTGTTCGACGACGCGGGCGCCGTACCGCTGGAAGAACGCCTCGTCGGGCAGCGCGGCCGCGACCGGTGACTCCACGCCCACGACCTCCGGCTCCAGCCACAGGCCCGGCACCATGCCGCGCTCCCGGATCCGGTCGGTGACCTCGCCCAGCCCGCCGGGGAAGCGGGTCGCCGAGGGCTGCCACGCGCCCACGCTCACCCACCAGTTGCCGTCCTCGTCGTACCAGCCGGCGTCCACGCAGTAGTAGTCGGCGCCCGCCTCGGCGGCGGCGTCGATCAGCGGCAGCAGCTTCTCGGTGGTCGGGTCGCCCATCAGGGTGTTCATGTAGTCGTTGAAGACCACCGGGAGACGCCGCCGGTCGGGCCGGCCCGCGCGCAGCGCCCGGCGCTGGCGGGTGAGCGCCGCCATGGCGTCGTCGACGCCGCCGGCGGCCACGGCCACGGACACCGGCACGGAGCTGAACTCCCGCCCCGCCCCCACGGTGGTGCTCCACTGGTGCTCGGCGTCGGTCGGCCCGAGCAGGGCCACGTACGCCCCGGTGCGCCGCTCGCCGACCTCCCAGTGCCAGCCGCCGTTGTGCTCGATCTGCCAGGCCACCGACCAGGCGTCGTCCCGCGCGACCAGCGCCCCGGTCGGCAGGTGCTCCCCGGTGGACCAGGAGCTGCGCGAGGTCAGCGCGAAGCGGCCGCGCGGCGGGTGGTGATGGATCTCCGGGTCCATGGCGACGAGGCCCGCCGCGCGCAGCGGGGTGCGGTGCCAGCGGTTCTCGGCGACCCAGTCGGAGTCGCCGTGCAGCAGGTCGCAGGTGTCCACGGTGCGCCCGGCGTCCGCGAGGAAGGCGCCGGTGACGAACGAGGTGACGGCCTGGAGCCGGACGGTGCCCGGCCCCTCGGCTGCGACCTCCGTCCAGGCCCGCACCGCCGGCACCCCGTCGGCGGCCCGGAAGACACTGGTGACGAGCAGACCGGTGACCGGGTCCCGCTGGAGGACGCGCAGCTCGGCGGCGCCGCCGGTGCGGCAGGTGGTGTGCCGTACGTAGCGCAGCCGGGCACCGGTGACCGTGTCGGCGTAGCGGTGGCTGCCGGGGAAGCGGCCGTGGCCGAGTGCCTGGATCTCGACGAGCGGTGCGGCCTCCGCCGGGTCGCCCGCGGGCCGCGCGGCCGGGAGCCCGGCCGGGCGCAGCGACAGCAGGGCGACGGGCCGGTCCCCGCCGGTGCGCAGGACCAGCCGGACGTCACCGGCGGACCACGCCAGCACGGCCCCCACCGTCCTTTCCGGCGTCCTTTGCGGCACCCTTTCCGGCATCTTTTCCGGCGTCCTTTGCGGCGTCCTTCTCCGCACCGGCAGGGCCGCCGCCGGCGGAGGCCCCCGGGGCACCCTCGGGGCCGCCCGGCCCGCCCGCGTGCAGCCAGCACTTGGCGAAGTGGCCGTCGCCGACGGCGTGGTCCCGCACCGGCTTCGAGCAGACGTCCATCACCCTGGGGCAGCGGTCGCGGAAGTTGCAGCCCGCGTCGGCGAGCGGCACCGCCCGGGCCCCGGCGGGTTCGACCGCGGCCCCGGTGAGCCCGCCGGCCCGGCCGCGGGCGGCGTCGGGGTTGGGCGCCGCCGCGGCGAGCAGCTGGGTGTAGGGGTGCTGCGGATTGAGGATCACGTCGTCCGCGGCGCCGCGTTCGACGACCCGTCCGCGGTACATCACCAGGATCTCGTCGGAGAAGTGCCGGGCCGTGGCCAGGTCGTGGGTGATGTAGAGGACGGCGAGGTCGTCCTCGCGCTGGAGCCGGGCGAGCAGGTTGAGCACGCCGAGCCGGATGGAGACGTCCAGCATGGAGACGGGTTCGTCGGCGATGACGACCTGCGCCCCGGGGGCCAGCGCGCGGGCGATGGCGACGCGCTGGCGCTGGCCGCCGGAGAGTTCGTGCGGGCGGCGCTGGGCGACGTTGGCGGCGGGGGTGAGGTTGACGCGCTCCAGCAGCTGTTCGACCAGGGCGCGGGTCTCGGCCTTCTTCCCGGCGCGCCCGTGCAGTTTGAGCGGGCGCACCAGGTGGTGCTCGATGGTGTGGAAGGGGTTGAGCGAGGCGAAGGGGTCCTGGAAGACCATCTGGACGTGGTCCCGGTAGTGCCGGCGGTCGACCGGGGCGCCGCCGGGGGCGGTGGCGGTGATCCGTCCGGCGGTGGGCCGCTCCAGCCGCGCGATCATCCGGGCGACGGTGGACTTGCCCGACCCGGACTCGCCGACGAGCGCGACGGTGCGGCCGGGTTCGAGGGTGAAGGACACGTTGTCCACCGCGCGGAGCCTGGAGTGCCGCAGGCCGGAGCGGATGGAGAAGTCCTTCACCAGGTCGCGGACCTCGAGCGTGGTCATCGCGGAGCCCTCTCGTTCGGGTGCTGTTCGGCGCCGGGGCCGTCGGTGATGCCGGCGGCCGCTGCCCCGCCGGTGCGCGCACTGTCCGTGTGCGAGCTGTCGATGCGCGGGCTTTCCGTGCGCGGGCTGTCGGTGTGGGGGCTGTCCGCGCGCGGACCGCCGGTGCGCGGACCGTCCGCCGGCTCCCGGTCGCGGTCCTCGCCGGTACGGATGAAGGAGCCGCGTTCGCCGGTCAGGCTCGGGAAGGAGTCCAGCAGCTGCCGGGTGTAGGGGTGCCGGGGCTGCCGGTGCAGTTCCTCGGCGGCGGCGTACTCGACGACCTCGCCCTCGCGCATGACGGCGATCCGGTCGCTCAGCTCCAGCAGCAGCGGCAGGTCGTGGGTGATGAAGACGACGGCGAAGCCCAGCTCGTCGCGGAACCGCAGGATCTCGCGGAGGATGCCGCGCTGGACCACCACGTCGAGCGCCGTGGTCGGCTCGTCCATGATCATGACCTGCGGGTCGAGCAGCAGCGCCATGGCGATCATCACGCGCTGCCGCATGCCGCCGGACAGCTCGTGCGGATACGAGTCGAGCCGCCGCGGGTCGACACCGACGAGGCGCAGCACCTCGGTGCAGCGCTCCCTGCGCGCGGCGCGCGACATCTCGGGCCGGTGGGTGGTGAGTACGTCGTCGAGCTGGGCGTGGACGGAGATGACCGGGTTGAGGGCGTTCATCGCGCCCTGGAAGACCATCGACAGCTTGGACCAGCGGAAGCTGCGGAGTTCCTCGCTCGCGAGGCCCAGCACGTCGATGTCGTCCCCCTCGCGGTCGTGGAGGACGACGGAGCCGGACGTCACCTCGGCCGGCGGCCGGTGCAGCCGGTTGATCGCGTACGCCAGGGTCGTCTTGCCGCAGCCGGACTCCCCCGCCAGCCCCAGGATCTCGCCGCGTCCCAGGGTCAGCGAGACGTCCTTGACGGCGTGCACGGGCGACTCGACCTGGTAGACGACATTGAGGTTGCGGACGGTGAGCACGGGGTCGGCGTGGACGTGCTCGGCGCCGGAGCCGGCGGGGACGGCGGCTGCCGGGGCGGCGCTGTCCCCGCCGTCTCCCGCACCCGCGTTCGCAGCCGGGCCCGCACCCGCGTTCGCGCCCGCGCCGACGGCGCCGCTCGCGATGAGTTCGCGCCCGCCGCCCCCGGCCTTCGAAACGTTGCGCAGCTTGGGGTTGATGATTTCGTCGATGGAGAAGTTGATCAGTGCCAGACCGCAGCCGAAGAGCGCGATGATCATGCCGGGCGGCACGAACCACCACCAGGCGCCGCGCTGGAGCGCGAAGCCGTTCTGGGCGTAGTAGAGCATCGTGCCGAGCGTCGAGGAGTTCGACGCCCCGAGGCCGAGGAAGGCCAGGCCCGCCTCGCTGAGGATCGCCAGGATGACGGCGAAGACGAACTGCGAGGCCAGCAGCGGCAGCAGATTGGGCAGGATCTCCACGGTCACCACGCGCCACGGCTTCTCGCCGGCGACCTTGGCCGCGGCGACGTAGTCGCGGTTGCGCAGCGAGAGGGTCTGGGCGCGCAGCACCCGGGAGGACGCCGCCCAGCCGGTGATGGCCAGCACGATGGCGATGGTCCACCAGCCGCGCTGGTCGGCGGGCACGAACCCGGCGATGACGATGACCAGCGGCAGGCCGGGAATGACCAGCATGACGTTGGAGAGGAGGGAGAAGCCCTCGTCGACGGCACCGCCGACGTATCCGCCGATGATGCCGAAGAACGCGGACAGCATCGTCGCCAGGACGCCGACCAGCAGGCCGATCTGGAGCGATCCGCGGGTGGCCTGGGCGAGTTGGGCGAGGACGTCCTGGCCGGTCTGGGTGGTGCCGAGGAGGAAGTCTCCGCTCGGCGGGGTCATGCTGATGTTGCGGACGGTGTCCGGGTCGCCCGTGAACAGCGGCCCGAGCAGGCCCCACAGGGCGATGGCACAGACCAGGCCGAGGCCCACGGCGAGCTTCGGCGACCAGCTGGGGACCAGGGAACGCAGGCCGCTGCGGGGGCGGCCGGAGGGTGTCGGGGCACCGGTCGCGGCTGCCGGGTCCGCCTCGGTGCCGTCGGCCGCCTCGGTGGTGGCCGGGCTGAGATTCGTCACGGTGTCGGCTCCTTGGCTGTCACTGGCCGGCTCGGGTACGGGGGTCGATGAGTCCGTAGAGCAGGTCGACGACGAGGTTGGCGCCCAGCACGGCCACGGTGATCACCAGGAAGATGCCCTGCATCAGGGCGTAGTCGTTGTTCTGCACGGCCTGTAGGAGCTTCCCGCCGATGCCGGGGTAGGAGAACACCTGCTCGGTGAGGATCGACCCGGAGACGACGAAGCCCAGGGAGATCGCGAATCCGGCGACGGAGGGCAGGACCGCGTTCCGCGCGGCGTAGTGCGTCATGATCCGGCTGTTGCGCAGGCCCTTCGCCCGGGCGGTGAGGATGTAGTCCTCGGACATGGCCGAGACCATCATGTTCCGCATGCCGAGCAGCCAGCCGCCGACCGAGGAGATGACGATGGTCAGCGCGGGCAGCGTGCCGTGGAAGATCGCTGACTGGACGAACTCGGCGTTCCAGCCCGGGTCGAAGACCACGTCGTAGCCGCCGAGCAGCGGGAACCAGCGCAGTGCCGAGCCGAAGACCGCGACCAGGATCAGCGCCAGCCAGAAGTAGGGGACGGCGGCCAGCACCGTCGTGGCGGGCACCAGTGAGTCGAGCCAGGTGCCGCGCTTCCAGCCGACGACCGTGCCGAGCACGATGCCGAGCGCGAAGGACATCAGCGTCGCGATGCCCACCAGCACGATGGTCCAGGGCAGCGACTGGAAGATCACTTCGGAGGCCGGCGTCGGGAAGACGCTGACCGAGATGCCCAGGTCGCCCCTGACGAGATTGCCCAGATACGCGACGTACTGGTCCCACAGGGGCTGCTGGGTGTCGGTTCCGAGGAGTAGCTCGTAGGCCCGGCGCACCGACGGGTCCACCGAGCCGCCGCGTTGCTGAAGCCTCGCCATCAGGGTGTCCACCGGATTGCCCGGCATCAGCCTCGGGATGAAGAAGTTCAGCGTCAGGGCCGCCCACAGCGCGACCACATAGAACGCCAGCTTCCGGATGTAGTACCTCATCGATGCCTGCCGCCAATCACCACGGGCTCCTCCTCGAAACCACTCGACTCACCGGTCCGCCGTCACCGCCGCGTCACTTGCCGGCGGGCTTCAGCGACATGAAGATCTGCGCGTGGTCGGGACGGCTCCAGATGGCCGGGAAGGCGTAGAGGTCGTCCTCCGTCGGCCAGCCGGTGAACTGCTCGGCGTTGTACTCGCTGGTGGTGCCGCCGGTGAGCACCGGGATGTACGGCATGTCCTGCTCCAGCGTGGTCTGGATGGTGTCGTAGTGCGGCTGCCGCGCCTCGGTGTCCTCGCTGTCGATCTTCTTCAGCTCGGCGAGGGCCTTGTCGACGGCCGCGCTCTTGTAGCGCGAGAAGTTCGGGTTCGCCGCCTCGCCGACCGGTGCCGTGGAGGAGGAGCTGTAGAAGTAGCTGTAAACGTAGTACGGGTCGGGCGCCGGGCCCGGGTACAGGGAGTCGATGATCAGCTCGTACTCGCCCTGGGCGCGGGTGTCGGACCACTCGTTCCAGGACAGCTGCTGCGGCGTGATCTTGATGCCGGCCTTCTTCAGCTGCTGGCCGATGGTGTCCAGCGCGGTGATGTAGTCGGTCCAGCCGGTGACGACCTTGACCCCCAGCTCCAGCTTCTTGCCGTTCCTGGCGTAGATGCCGTCGGAGCCCTTCCGGTAGCCGGCCTCCTCCAGGATCTCCGTGGCCCGGTTCGCGTCCGGCTTCATCGGCGCGATGTCGTTCTCCAGCTCCTTCGACACCATCTCCTTGTCGCGCTCGGGGAGGGCGAACCCGGGTGAGATCTCGGAGGAGGTGCCCTGGAAGGCGAGGGAGTTGATCTGCTCGCGGTCCAGGGCGTGATAGATCGCCCGGCGGACGGCCGGGTCGGTCTGCGGGCCCTTGCAGCCGAGGTCGGCGTTGGAGCAGGTCATCAGGACGGTCTGGTTCATCGGGACCGTGACGGCCTTGTAGCCCGGGTAGTTCTTCTCGACGTTCTGGATGTCGGGCACCGGGCCGGTCTGCCAGTCGATCTTCCCGGCGGCGAGGGCGTCGGCGCCGGACTGGTTGCCGGAGAGCGAGAGGTAGCGGACCTTCTTCAGCTCCGGCTCGCCACCCCAGTAGCCGGGGTTGGCGGCGAGGGTGAAGGCCTGCGGCTTGAAGCTGTCGAGCTTGAACGGGCCCGTGCCGACGGGCTCCTTCATGACGTCCTTCGACGGGTCCTTGATCTTGCCCCAGATGTGCTCGGGCACGATCCAGATCTTGCCGAGGAGCTGCGGGCCCTCCATGTAGGCCGGGTCGTCGAAGGTGATCTTCACATGGGTGTCGTCGACCGCCTCGGCCTTGCCCTGGTAGCCGGTGTTGTTCATGGACGGGTGCTTGGTGATCATGTCCAGCGTGAAGACGACGTCGTCGGCGGTGAACTGCTCGCCGTCGCTCCACTTCACGTCGCCGCGCAGGGTGACGGACAGTTCGGTGCCGTCCTCGTTCCAGGAGAACTCGGTGCCGAGCAGCGGCTTCGGCTCCGTCTCGCCGGTGACGTTGTAGAAGAACAGCGACTCGAAGATGGTGCCCGGCCCGTCGATCATGCTCGGCGAGTACGGGTTGAAGTTCGCCTGGTAGTCGCCGGACTGGCCGGTGAAGGCGACCAGGGTGTCGTCGCCGCCCGACGACGAGCCGCCGCCCGAGCCGGAGCATCCGCCGGCCAGCAGCGCGGCCGCGGCCGCCATGCCGACGGACGCCGTGCGCACGCGCCGGCGCTTTGCCTGCAGGAACATAGTCGGTCCTCTCATCACTGGCCGGCACTCCGACGTGCCCGGTGCGCCCGCCCGTTGTGGGCGTCGTGAGGTCGTTTCGAGATTGTTAAGACGCCGAATAAAGAAAGTCAATACCCCGGTGACACCGGGATCCCGGGGGTCCCACGACACGCAACCGCTCCGTGACCACTCCGTGACCGGACGGGGGCGGGCGGCACTGCGGCCTCTCCGGCCGGAATGACCGGCACCGGGCGGCGACTTCGGGCAGGGACTTCGTAAGTCAACTAAAGTAAGCACGTTCCGCCGGTGCGACCCGCCGCCGGACGCCCCGGATATCGTGAGCGGCGCACCCAGGCGCAGGCGGAGGAACCCAGTGACCGGACCGGCTCAGGCCACACCTCATACGAGCAGCAGGTCGGCCGTGCTCGACGTGATCCGCGCGGCGGGCACCATCAGCCGGGTCGGGCTCGTCCGCGCCACCGGCTTCACCGGCGCCACCATCTCGACCGTCGTCCGGCGCCTCATCGACGACGGCCTGGTCCTGGAGACCGGCCGCGCCGAGTCCACCGGCGGCAAGCCCCGGGTGCTGCTCCAGCTCAACCAGAGCGCGCGGTACGCGGTCGGCGTCCATCTCGACATCGCCGGCATCACGTACGTCCTGACGAACCTCGGCGGCTCGGTCGTCGCCCGCATGTCCCGCGCCGGCGCCGGAGCCGAGGACCCGCCCGTCGTCGTGGAGCGGATGGCCCGCGAGGTGGACGCGCTCATCGAGGGCGTCGGCGTGGACCGGGACCTGGTGATGGGCCTCGGCCTCGTCTCCCCCGGACCGCTCACCCCGACCAGCGGGATGCGCCTCACCCCGCCCGCGATGCGGCCCTGGGAGGACTTCCCGCTGGACCGGGCGCTGGAGGAGGCCACCCGGCTGCCGGTCGTGCTGGACAACGACGCCACCGCCGCCGCCCTCGGCGAGCACTGGTCCGGGGTCGTCGGCGGCAGCTCGACCTTCGCCGCCCTCTACATGGGCACCGGCATCGGCGCCGGGCTGCTCGTCAACGGCCTCACCTACCGCGGTGCCAGCGGCAACGCGGGCGAGATCGGGCACATCTGCCTCGACGTGGACGGCCCCGAGTGCTGGTGCGGCGCGTACGGCTGCACCGAGGTCCTCGCCGGACCGGCCGCGGTCGTGGCGGCGGCCCGCGCGGACGCGGAGCTGGCGCGGGCGGCGGGCCTGACCGACGGCGACGGGGAGCCGTCGCGTCCGTCCGTGGTCGCGGAGTTCGCGGCCGTGGCCCGCGCGGCGCGGGCCGGACAGCCGGCGGCCCGCGCCATCCTGGACCGCTCGGCCCGCCACCTCGCGGTCGCGGCCCGCACCCTGGCCAACATCATGGACCTGGAGCTGCTCGTCCTCACCGGTCCCAGCCTGGCCATCGCCGGATCGACGTATCTGCCGGTCGTGCAGGAGGAGATGGACCGCGCGTTCTTCTCCCGCGCCACCCACCCGGTCACCGTGCGGCTCTCCACCTCGGCCGCGACGGCCCCGGCGATCGGGGCGGCCACGATGGTGCTCCAGAGCGAGCTGGTCCCGCTGCGGCAGGGGCTGCGGCTGCCGGAGGACCTGTCCGACGCGGAGCCGGGCGGGACGGCGCGTACGGGTGCGGCCGGCGGCTGACGAGGGCACCCCGGCGGCCGGAAGGCGCGCAGGGGCCCGCACACCATGGTGCGAGCCCCTGTCCGTGCCGGCGTCGGTGCCGCCGTCCGCGCCGTTCGGCCTTACGGCTTCCCGTACCGCTTTCCGTACGGCTTTCCGTACGGCTTTCCGTACGGCTTTCCGTACGGCTTTCCGTACGGGTGTCCCTCCGGGTGTCCGTGGGACTGTCCGTCCGGCCGGCGGCCCGGTTGCCCGTCCGGGTGTCCCTCCGGCCGCCCGGCTAGCTGCGGCAGGTCGTGAACTCCGGGCTGGTCTGGGCCAGATAGACGCTGGTCCGGCCCTGGTCGTCACTCATCAGCGGAACGGTGACGGAGTCCTCCGCCGTCCACGGGTGGCCGTTCGCGTCGAACGTCCACTCGCCGGTCACCGTCGTCGCCAGTTCCGACAGCGCCACCCAGCCGTAGTGCCGCGAGGGCACGGTGATCTCCAGGCTGTTGCCGAGCTCCTGGCTCAGGTCATAGGTGACCTCGCCGTTGACGGAGTAACTGACCTTGGCCTGCACCGGGCTCGGCTCCCCCGCGCCGACCTCCGTGGTGAAGGACACGCCGATCCTGCTCGACCAGCCGGACGTGGTGGTCAGCGAGAACGTCCACGGCACCGGCGCGTCGGTGCCGTTGTACCAGACCGGCGACACGCACACCTTGGGCAGCGGTTCGGCCGGGGCCTGGGTGCCCTTCGACCAGGAGCAGGTCGACGCGTCGCCCCGGCAGCGCTCCGCGGCGTGGTCCACGGCGGCCTCGAACGCGGCGCCGCTCGCCGACGCGGGGATCCGCCACTGCTGCGGCTCGGTGCCGTTGCAGTCGTACGTCTGGGTCCACGCGTCCTCGTGCTGGGCGCCCAGGACGACGTCGACGCACTTGTGGTCTCCGGCGTTGCGGAGCATGAAGGTGTCGGCGGCGCCGTTCACCGGCTGGAAGTACCAGCGCTGGCCGGCCGCCCCGGAACAGGACTGCTGCCTGAGCGGAAGACCGGTCTGGAGGCACTTGCCGGTGCCGTCGTTGACGAGCGTGAACGACCCGTCGGCGCGCGGGGCGGCGCTCCACCGCTGGTGGTACCCGGGCGCGGAGTTGGTGACGACGAAGACGCCGTCCCCGGTGTTGCCGTTCTGCACGTCCAGGTTCAGGCCGCTGTTGGCCGAGGTGAACGTCAGTCCGCTCAGGGCCGGGTCACGGGCCCGGACCGTGCTCTTCTCCGCCGTACCCGGCTGCGCTGCGGCTGTCTGCGCCGTACCCGGCTGCGCTGCATCTGTCCGCGCCATACCTGGCTGCGCCGTATCCGGCTGCGCTGCGGCTGTCCGCGCTGCGGCCTTTCGCGCCGTTGCGGCCTCGCCTGTGCCGGCCTGCGCCGTGCCGGCCTGGACGGCCAGTCCGAACGTGACGGACAGTGTGGCGAGGATGACGGCTGACGTCCTGGTCAAGCCCCTGCGGGCGGGCGGTGTCAAGCGGAACCCCCTGGCTGGATGGCATGGGCGGAGCGCGAAAACCGGGCGTGCGGCGGGCAGTTCGCCCTTAGGAGCTCTCTTTCGGATCACTTGGTGACGGTTCGATTTCAGGGCCTGCTGATTCCGATGGAGCTGCCGCCTGCGACGATGCGCTGGTGAGCTATGACCTTGCGGTGTGGGACGGCGACCGTCCACTCAACGACGGCCAAGCGGGCTCGACCTACGACGAGCTCTTCGAGCGCTACCTAGAGTCGGACGATGTTGTCGTACCTCCGGTGCCGCGCATCGTGGCCTACGTGGAAGCCCTCGTCGCGCGGTACCCGGACGACGAGGGCAGTGGCGTATGGGCGTCACCGCCGGTCATTGGGGAGGCATCGGGGCCGATGGTGTACCTGCTCATGTCTTATGGCAAGGCTGAGGAGGTGTCCGAGTACGCCTCTGCGCTGGCTCGCGAGCATGGACTTGTCTGCTTCGATCCGCAGGCGGAACGCCTCCGGCCGTGAGCTGCCTTTCTCTCAGCGGGCAGACCATAGGAAGATGCCAGCAATGTGGAGTCCGGCCAGGTAGATGGTGGCGGTCTTCTCGTAGCGGGTGGCGATGCCGCGCCACTGCTTGAGGCGGTTGATGCACCGCTCGACGGTGTTGCGCTGCTTGTAGGCTTCACGGTCGAAGGCCGGTGGCCTGCCGCCTTGGCTGCCGCGTCGCAGCCGGTGGTTCCGCTGGTCCGCCGGGATGGGGATCACCGCCCGGATACCGCGTTTGCGCAGGTGGGCGCGGATCGCGCGAGATGAGTAGGCCTTGTCGGCCAGGACTACGTCCGGCCTGGTGCGCGGACGACCGCGCCGTCGAGGAACACGCAGGCGGGCCATGACACCAGCGAAGGCGGGCGCGTCGCCGGCCTGTCCGGCGGTGAGGACGAACGCGAGCGGCCGACAGCGGGCATCGGCAGCAAGGTGAATTTTCGTGGTCAGCCCGCCGCGGGAGCGACCGATGGCGTGGTCGTCCGGCTCGCCGACCGGGGCCCCTTTTTACGAGCTCCGGCCGCGTGCTGGTGAGCCCGCACGATCGTGGAGTCCACCGACACGGCCCAGCTCAGGTCCTCATCCGCGTCGGCCTGGGCAACCAGGGCGGTGAACACCCGCTCCCAGGTGCCGTCCAAGGCCCACATCCGCAACCGGTTGTAGACGCCCCGCCAGTTGCCGTACCTCTCCGGCAGGTGCACCCACTGCGTGCCGGTCTGGAACTTGTAGGCGATCGCGTCGATCATCTGGCGATGATCCCGCCAGCGCCCACCCCGCTTCGGTGTCCGGTCCGGGAGCAACGGCTCGATCCGCGCCCACTGCGCATCAGTCAACGGCACACCCGGACCAACGACCGACTGATCCAAACGAAACTGCCTAG
>NZ_WHPN01000024.1 GCF_009735685.1 Streptomyces lycii
CCGCCCGGTCCGGGTCCCGGGCGCGGATCGCCTCGACCAGCCGCGTGTGGTCCATGTACGCCTCCGGGCGCAGCTCCGTACCGACGTCGAGCCGGAGGAACTCCCGGAGTACGGCGCCCAGGTCGGCGTAGAGCGCGGTCAGCACGTCGTTGTGGGACGTCGCCACCACGGCCTGGTGCAGTGCCGCGTCGGCGGCGATGAAGGACTCGGCGTCCTTCGACTCCCAGGCCCGCTCCCGGCGGGCCAGCGTCGCGTCGAGCTGCCGCAGGTCCCGCTCGGTACGGCGGTCGGCGGCCAGCCGGGCGGCCGACGACTCCAGGGTGCTGCGCAGCTCGGCGATGTGCTTCGGGTCGGCGTCCGCGAAACGCCGGTGCATGACCCCGGCCAGCTCGCTGGTGGCCACCACGTAGGTGCCCGAACCCTGCCGGATGTCCAGCAGCCCGTTGTGCGCCAGCGCCCGGACGGCCTCCCGCACGGTGTTCCGCGCGACGCCCAGCCGCTCGACCAGCTCCGGCTCGGTCGGAATGCGGGAGCCCACCGGCCACTCGCCGGTCGTGATCTGCCGGCGCAGCTCGGAGATCACCCGGTCGGCGAGCGCGGAGCGGCGGAGTGAGGACAGCGGCATCGCGAGGTGCTCCTCGGTGCGGGCCGGATCGCGGCGGCACGGGCGGGGACGGGTGGATCGTACGGGGTCCCGGCGACCCCCGATTCATCCCATGATTCTATGATGGCGGCCATGGCTGACGACGAGACCCCCATCTCCTGCGCGGAACGCACCGCACCGGCGCGGGACGGCGCTCCCGCGCCTCGGTCGGCCACCGGGGCCGCCGCCGGGACCGTCGCCGGAACGGCCGGCAGGGAGGCCGGGACCGCGGCCGGGCCGGCAGCCGGGACTCCGGTCGACGCCGCGGAAACGGGGACGGCAAGCTCCGCGAACGCCGGTCCCGACGGGGCCGGGAGCACCGCCGGGGGAACGGCGGCCCGTGCCGCCCGGGCGGGGGCCTGGCTGCTGCCCGCCGGGATCGTGCTCGCCGCCCTCAACCTGCGTCCCGCGATCACCAGCCTGGGCGCCCTCCTCGAAGAGGTGCGGGACGGGCTCGGCATGAGCGGCAGCGTGGCCGGCCTGCTGACGTCCGTCCCCTCGCTGTGCTTTGCCGTCTTCGGGGTCACCGCGCCCCGGCTCGCCCGCCGCTGGGGCCTCGCCGGAGTCGTCTGCGCGGGCATGGCCGCCATCGGGCTCGGTGTGCTCGTCCGGCCGTTCGCCGGCGGCACCGGGGGCTTCCTCGCCGCCAGCGCGCTGGCGCTGGCGGGCATCGCGGTCGCCAACGTGCTGATGCCCGTCATCGTCAAGCGCTGGTTCCCGGACCGGGTCGGCACCATGACCGGTCTCTACTCGATGGCCCTGGCGCTCGGCACCGCGCTCGCCGCGGCCGCCACCGTGCCGGTCACGGGCGCCCTGGGCGGCAGCTGGCGGGGCGGCCTGGCGATATGGGCGGTGCTCGCCGTCGCCGCCCTGCTCGTCTGGGCCCCGCTCGCCCTCGGACGCCGGGACGGCGGGCGGCCGCACCGCACGAACGGCACGAACGGCACGGAGAAGGCTGACGGCTCCGACGGCGCGGACAGCTCGGACAGCTCTGACCGCTCGGACAGCTCCGGCGGCGCGGACCGGCCGGGCGCCGGGACGGCCGGCCCGGCGGGCTCCCGCCCCGCGGCCGGGCCGGGCCGGGGCGTCCGGATCTCCGCCAGCCCCACGGCCCGCGCCCTCGGCTGCTTCTTCGGCCTCCAGGCCACCGCCGCCTACGTCACCATGGGCTGGCTGCCGCAGATCTTCCGGGACGCCGGTGTCCCGGCCTCCTCGGCCGGGGTGCTGCTCGCGGTCACCATGGGCCTGGGCATCCCGCTCTCGTACGTCCTGCCGCGCGTCGCCGCGTCGATGCGGCACCAGAGTCCGCTGGCCGTGCTGCTGGGTGTCTGCGGGCTCTCGGGGTACGCGGGGCTGTATCTCGCCCCGGCCGCCGCGCCCTGGGCCTGGGCCCTGCTGCTCGGGGTGTCCAACTGCGCCTTCCCGCTGGTGCTCACCCTGATCGGGATGCGGGCGCGCACCGGGCCGGGCGTCGTACGGCTGTCCGCCTTCGCGCAGAGCACCGGCTATCTGATCTCGATTCCAGGGCCGCTGCTCGTGGGCGTCCTCTACCAGCACAGCGGGGGCTGGGGGCTGCCGCTGGGGCTGATGGCGGCGCTGATGGTGCCGCAGATCCTGCTCGGCGTCCGGGCCGGACGCG
>NZ_WHPN01000280.1 GCF_009735685.1 Streptomyces lycii
CGGCACCAGGAGCACCGGGAGCGGTGCCGTGTCCGGGACCCGGCCGTCCAGGGCGTCCAGCAGCGCCGTCATGCCGCGGGCGCCGACGGCCTCGGCCGGCAGCCGGACGGTGGTCAGCTCCGGATCGACCGCCGTCGCGAGCGCCAGATCGTCGAACCCCGTGACCGACACGTCCTCCGGCACCCGGAGGCCCAGCCCGCGGGCCGCCTTGCAGGCCCCGGCGGCGAGCAGATCGTCGTCGCAGACCAGGGCCGTCGGCCGCCGCTCCGCCGCCACCCTCAGCACCCGCTCCGCCGCCCGGCGCCCCGCCTCCACCTCGAGCGCGGCGCTCTCCCGGGCCAGCGCCGGGCCCGGCACGGCCGCGACGGCGCGGGTGAGCGCCCCGGCCCGCTCGCGGAAGGTCCAGGAGTCGACGGCCGCCGCCAGATGGGCGAAGCGGCGGTGGCCCAGGGCCAGCAGATGCCGGGCGACCTGCCGCATGCCGTCGGCGATGTCGAGGTTGACCGTGGCTGCCGTGCCGGTGCCGGCGCGCGGGTCGCTGTCCAGCATGACGAGGGGCAGCCCGCCGCCCCGCATGCCGCTCAGGGTGTCAGCGGCCATCGAGGAGGCGATCACCCCGTCGAGCGCGGCCCGGGCCGAGTCGAACGGATCAAGGGCCGGTCCGGTGCCGACCGGTGAGGGGTAGAGGACCACGCCGAAGCCGTGTTCGGCGGCGACCCCGTTGGCGCCGGTGTAGACCCGGGCGAAGAACTCGCTGGTGAGCGCGGGCACCACGAGAAGCGCGGTCCGGGTCCGGCCGAGCCGCAGATTCCGGGCCGCCAGATTCGGCCGGTAGCCGAGCTCCCTGGCGGCCTCCCGTACCGTCCCGGCGGTGCGTTCCGAGACCCGGCCGCGCCACTTGTCGCCGAGCACGAGCGAGACGGTGGCCTGGGACACACCCGCCGCGCGGGCGACGTCCCGGCTGGTGGTCCGGCCTCCCGCGGAGCGGGCAGGAGCCGGTGTGCCGCCCGCTCCCGGCCGGCCGCTGTCCGTGCTCGCCACCGGTCACCTCCGTCGCAGTCCGCCCGGTCCCGTGGCGGGAACGGCCCGGTGGACCGGCGGACTCCGGTCATGGTACGTATGGCTTATCAGGTTATACGTAAAACCTGTGAGCATGCCTCCATCAGTAGCACCGGGAAGGTTTCCATGGCCGCGGGATACGCCGAACTGCTGCGCACCCGGCATGCGGCCCGGCTGCTGCTGGGCACCCTCGTCGGGCGGCTGCCGAACGCCACCGCCCATGTGGCGATCGTGCTCTTCGTCCGCTCCGAGGGCGGCAGCTACAGCCTCGCGGGCGTGCTGGCCGCGGTGTACGGACTGGCGACCGCGGCGGGGCAGCCGCTGCTGGGCCGGGCCGCCGATCTGTACGGCCAGCCCCGCGTGATGCTTCCGGGTGCCCTGCTGTCGGCCGCCGGGATGGGGCTGTTCGCCTTCACCGGGCTGGACCCGCTCCCCGTCGCGTATGCCGCGGTGCTCGTCGCGGGCCTCAGTACCCCGCCGCTGGAAGGCGGACTGCGGGCGCTGTGGCCCGGTGTGGTCGGGCGCCAGGACCGGGTGCACACGGCCTACGCGCTGGACGCGGTGGCCCAGGAGATCATCTTCACGGTGGGCCCGATCCTCGTGACGCTGTCGGTGGTCCTCTGGTCGGAGGCCGCCGCGCTGCTCGCCATCAACGCGCTCGGGGTGCTCGGCGCGCTCTCGGTCGTCGTCTCCCGGCCGTCCCGCGACTGGCGTTCGGCGCCGCGCGAGGCGCACTGGCTCGGCGCGCTGCGCTCGCCCGGGCTGCTGGCCCTCCTCGGCGCCTTCTTCTTCGTCGGGACGGCGCTCGGCTCCATCACCGTCGCCGCCGTCGCGTACTCCGACGACAACGGCGGCGACACCGTCTACGGCCTGCTGATGTCGGCCATCGGGCTCGGCGCGCTGATCGGCGGTGTCGTCTACGGCGCCCGGCAGTGGGCCGGGGAGCCCGAACGCCGGCTGCGGGTGCTCACCGGCTTCCTCGCCGCCGGATATCTGCCACTGGCGCTCGTCCCGGGCGTGGCGCCGATGACCGCCCTCGCGGTGCTGGCCGGATTGTTCCTCGCACCGGCGCTGGCCTGCGCCTTCATCGTGGTCGACCGGCACGCCCCGCGGGGCACGGTCACGGAGGCGTTCTCCTGGCTGGTGACGACCTTCGGCGTCGGCGCCGCCGCCGGAACGGCCCTCGCGGGACCCGCCGTCGAGGCGGGCGGCGTGCGCGCCGGGTTCGCCGTCGCGGGACTGAGCGGTTTCGCCGCGCTGCTGGTGCTGATCGCGACCCGGAACGTCCTCGCAGCTCCCGGCGGGGGCACCGAATCGGGGCCGGTGGTTGAAACCCGTGGGGAAAATGATCGGAACGGTGCCGCCGAACCCGGTTTCAGAGCAGGCCGTCAGGCGTAATGTTCAGTCATGGACCGCCGCATTTTCGGGCTGGAGAACGAGTACGGCGTCACGTGCACGTTCAGGGGACAGCGCCGACTGTCTCCTGACGAAGTGGCGCGCTACCTCTTCCGCCGTGTCGTTTCCTGGGGCCGCAGCAGCAACGTGTTCCTGCGCAACGGCGCCCGCCTCTACCTCGACGTGGGTTCGCACCCGGAATACGCAACTCCCGAGTGCGACAGCGTGACCGAACTGGTCACCCACGACAAGGCGGGCGAGCGCATTCTCGAAGGCCTGCTCGTCGACGCCGAACGCCGCCTGCACGAGGAGGGCATCGCGGGCGACGTCTACCTCTTCAAGAACAACACCGACTCGGCGGGAAACTCCTACGGCTGTCACGAGAACTACCTCGTGGCCCGGCACGGGGAGTTCTCCCGGCTCGCGGACATCCTCATCCCGTTCCTCGTCACCCGCCAGCTGATCTGCGGGGCGGGCAAGGTGCTGCAGACGCCGCGAGGCGCCGTCTACTGCGTCAGCCAGCGTGCCGAGCACATCTGGGAGGGTGTGAGCTCGGCGACCACCCGGTCCCGGCCGATCATCAACACCCGGGACGAGCCGCACGCCGACGCCGAGCGCTACCGCCGGCTCCACGTGATCGTCGGCGACTCCAACATGTCGGAGACGACCATGCTGCTCAAGGTCGGCGCCACCGACCTCGTGCTGCGCATGATCGAGGCCGGCACCGTCATGCGGGACCTCACCCTGGAGAACCCGATCCGGGCCATCCGCGAGGTCAGCCACGACATGACCGGCCAGCGCAAGGTCCGGCTCGCCAGCGGCCGGGAGGCCTCCGCGCTGGAGGTCCAGCAGGAGTACTACGAGAAGGCCGTGGACTTCTGCGAGCGCCGGGGCATCCGCACCGGCACCGTCGAGCGGGTGCTGGAGCTGTGGGGCCGGTCGCTGGAGGCCATCCGCGACCAGGAGCTCGACCGGATCGGCACCGAGATCGACTGGGTGATGAAATACCAGCTCCTGGAGCGCTACCGCTCCCGGAACAACATCACCATGTCGCACCCCCGGGTCGCCCAGATAGACCTCGCCTACCACGACATCCACCGCCGCCGCGGGCTCTACTACCTCCTGGAACGCAAGGGCCAGGCCGCCCGCGTCTGCAACGACCTCAAGATCTTCGAGGGCAAGTCGGTGCCCCCGCAGACCACCCGTGCCCGGCTCCGCGGCGACTTCATCCGCCGCGCCCAGGAGCAGCGCCGGGACTTCACGGTCGACTGGGTGCATCTCAAGCTGAACGACCAGGCGCAGCGGACCGTGCTGTGCAAGGACCCGTTCCGGGCCGTCGACGACAGGGTGGAGAAGCTGATCGCAGGAATGTGACGCGGGCATGCTGCCCTGACCAGCGGTGGAGAAACCCGTGGAGCGGGTTTCTCCACCGCTTATGTGTGCGTGGTTAGAGTGGCCCCATCCGTTTGTTGACCGACCGCTGCCCCCCTCGAGGAATCAACGTGCGCCGAATCGCGGCCCTGCTGGCCGTCCCCCTGCTGTTCGTATCCGTCGCGGCCTGTGGCGGTGAGGACGAATCGTCCGCAAAGGCCGACGGAGTACCGGCCGTCTCCGGCGACGACGGCAAGAAGCCCAAGGTCGCCAAGGGAGAGGGTGACCCGCCCAAGGATCTGGAAGTCAAGGTCCTCAAGGAGGGCGACGGGGCCGAGGTGAAGAAGGGCGACGCCCTGAACGCCCACTACCTGGGTCAGACCTGGGAGGGCGAGGTCTTCGACAACAGCTACGACAAGGGCGCCCCCGCCACCTTCCCGATCGGTGTCGGCAAGGTCATCAAGGGCTGGGACGAGGGCCTCGTCGGCCAGAAGCTCGGCAGCCGCGTCGAGCTGGTCATCCCGCCGGAGAAGGGCTACGGGGACCAGAAGCAGGAGAAGATCCCCGCCAACTCCACGCTCGTCTTCGTGGTCGACCTCAAGAAGATCATGCCGACCGAGCCCGAGGGCGAGAAGGTCGCGCAGAAGGACGCCGACCTGCCGAAGGTGGGCACCAACACCGACGGCAAGGCGCCGAAGGTGACCATCCCCAAGGGCAAGGACGCGCCCGACAAGGTCGTCAGCGCGCCGATCATCCGCGGCACGGGCAAGGAGGTGGGCGAGAAGGACACGATCAACGCCCACTACGGCCTGACGCTGTGGAAGGACGGCAAGCCGGGCGGTGACACCTGGGCGCAGGGCGCCTCGGTGGACGTGCCCATCGCGCAGATGCCCGGCTGGAAGGAAGGCCTCAAGGGCCAGAAGGCCGGCAGCCGCGTCATGGTCGTCGTCCCGGAGGACGAGCTGACCAAGGAGCAGCGCAAGCAGATCAAGTCCGACCTGGTCTTCGTCGTCGACATCCTGGCCATCAGCTGATCAGCGCTCCGCGGGACTGTTACGGTTTCGCCGACAGAAATTCTCTTGTAGGAGCACTTCAGTGAGCATCGACAAGCCCGAGGTCGACTTCCCGGGCGGCGAACCGCCGGCAGACCTGGAGATCAAGGACATCTGGGAGGGCGACGGTCCCGTCGCCAAGGCCGGGGACACCGTCTCCGTCCACTACGTGGGTGTCGCCTTCAGCACCGGCGAGGAGTTCGACGCGAGCTGGAACCGCGGCACTCCGCTGCAGTTCCAGCTGGGTGTCGGCCAGGTCATCACCGGCTGGGACCAGGGCGTCCAGGGCATGAAGGTCGGCGGCCGCCGCCAGCTGACCATCCCCGCGCACCTCGCGTACGGCGACCGCGGCGCCGGCGGCGGCCGGATCAAGCCGGGCGAAACCCTGATCTTCGTCTGCGACCTCGTCTCGGTCTGAGACGGGGCGGCAGCGCCGGCCGCGGGGCCGGGAGCGCCAACGGGCCGAGGGCCCATGCCGGCGGGCATGGGCCCTCGGCTTTTGTCACCGACACCGGGACCGGTACGGTCATCGGTCGGGAGAACAACGAGAAAGGGCGTCGATGGCGATTGCCAAGGCCGAGCGGCTGATGAATCTGGCGCTGTGCCTGCTGGGCACCCGGCGCCCGCTCAGCAAGCGCGAGCTCCGGGGATCGATCGAGGCCTACATCGAGGCCGGGACCGACGACTCCTTCAACCGCATGTTCGAGCGGGACAAGGACGACCTGCGGGAACTCGGCCTCGTCATCGAGACGGTGGAGAACCTCGACGGCGACATCGGTTACCTCGCCCGCCGCGACAGCAACCGCCTCCCGCCCGTCGAACTCGACGCTGAGGAGGCCGCCGCGCTGGGCCTCGCCGCGAAGGTGTGGCAGCAGGCCCGGCTCGCGGGAGCGGCCAGCGGCGCACTCCAGAAGCTGCGCGCCGCCGGCATGCCGCTCGCCGACGACCCGTACGACCACAGCGCCCTGGAGCCGAGGATCCCGGCGCACGAGGCCGCGTTCGAGCCGCTGATGCTCGCCTGTCGTGACCGCCGCCCGGTCACCTTCGAGTACCGCAAGGCCAACGCCGCCCGCCCGGAGACCCGGCATGTCGAGCCGTGGATACTCGAGTGCTGCCGCGGCCACTGGTATCTCGCGGGCTGGGACCGTGAGCGGCGGGCGGAGCGGGTCTTCCGGCTCTCCCGGATCACCGGCCGGGTCCGCTCCCGGTCCGCCGCCTTCACCGCCGACGTCCCCGACCACGTCACGGTCCGCGAGACCGTGGAGCGGTGGGCGGGCGAGATCGCCACGAGCACCGCCCGGATCCGGCTGCGCACGGGTGCGGGCTATCCGCTGCGCGCCCGCGCCACCGCCGTGCAGCCCGCGGCGGACGGCTGGGACGAGCTGGAGATCCCGTACGGGCACGGGCTCGACGCCTGGCTGGTGGAGTTCGGCCCGGACGTCGTCGTGCTCGAGCCCGCCGAGCTGCGGGCCGATGTGCTGGAGCGGCTGCGCGCCGTGGCCAAGGGCTGACCGGACGAGAGCCCGACGAGAAACGAGACGCGGAAGACTGCTGATGGCCACCAACGCGATCGACCAGACCCGGCGGATGCTCTCCCTGGTGACGTACCTGCGCGAGCGCCCCGGCGCCCGGGTCGGCGACGTCGCGCGGGCCTTCGGCATCACCGAGGACGAACTCATCGCCGACCTCGACGTGCTCCCGCTGTGCGGCACCAGCTTCCGGGGCGGCGACCTGCTCGACATCGACACCGACGGCGACCGCATCTGGTGGCGCAACCCCGACGCCGTCGGCAGCAGCACCGGCGCGCCGCTGCGGCTCGCCGCGGACGAGGCCACCGCGCTGCTCGTCGCCGCCCGCGCCGTCGCGACGCTGCCGGGGCTGCGGGAGAGCGACCGGCAGGCGCTGCTGCGCGCCACCGCCAAGCTGGAGGCGGCCGCGGGCGAGGTGGCGGGCGCCAGCTCCCGGCTCTCGGTGACCTTCGAGTCCGAGGGCGGCGTCTTCGCGGACGTCGACCGGGCGATCGCCGAGCGGCGCCGGCTGTGGCTGCGCTACTACTCGCCCGCCCGGGACCAGCTCACCGAGCGCGAGGTCGACCCGATCCGGCTGTTCGCCGTCGGCCACACGTACATGGAGGCGTGGTGCCGCCTCTCCGAGGCCCGGCGCACCTTCCGGCTGGACCGGGTCGCGGAGATCCGGCTGCTGGACGACCCGGCGGAACCGCCCGAGCTGGAGCTGCGGGACCTCTCGGAGGGGCTCGTGCAGCCGTCCGCGGAGGACCCCGAGGTGGTCGTCGAGGTCGGTCCCGGCGGGCGCTGGGTCGCCGAGTACTACCCCCACGACAGCGCCGAGGAGCGGCCCGACGGCGGCCTGCGGATCACGCTGCGCACCCCCGACCCGGCCAGCCTGCGGCGGCTCGCGCTGCGGCTCGGCGGGGACGGCCGGATCGTCTCCCCGCCGGAGCTCGCGGACAGCGCGCGGCGGGCGGCGGGCGAGGCCCTGGCGGCCTACGGCGAGTGAAGGGACGGCCAGGGACGATGACGGACGCCGCACCTCCCGAGGTGCTCTTCAAGGCCGCCTGCCCGGAGTGCCGCGGCCGGTTCGAGCTGTCCTCGGACGCGATCCGGCTCGCGATCGGGGCGAGCCCGAGGACGACGTTCTACTCCTTCACCTGCCCCGACTGCGGGGCGCAGGTCCGCAAGCCCGCGGGGGAGCGGATCGTGGAGCTGCTGACGGGCGGCGGTGTGAGCACGCTGCGGCTGCACTCGGCGCTCTAGCCCGGCCGCGCGCCGTCCGGGCCGGAACACCGGCCGCCCACACACGGCCCGGCCGCCGCCCCGCCGTGTCCCGCCGCCGCAGCGGCTCCCTTAGGCTCGTCCCATGCTCTGGCCCATGCTCGCCGTCGCCCTCGCCTTCTGCGGAATCGCCGTCCTGGCCGTCTTCGCCGTACGGGTCCACACCGAGGTCCGCAGGCTCGCCCGGCAGGTCGCCGAGACCTCGCTGCGGATCGAGCGGGCCGTCGAGGACCTGGAGCGCGCCGCGTCACCGCTCGCGGCGCGGGCCGGAGGCGCGGGCACTGAACAGCACTGACCGGCACCACCGGCACCACCGGCGCTGACCGGCACTGTTCCCTGCCGCCCGGGACCGACCGCGGTCGACCGGAACCGTCCGAGACCGGCCGGGGATGACCGGAACTGCTCCGGTGGTGACCGGGACTGTGCTGGGATCCGACCGGTGCGGCCCGACCGGAACGCACCGGTCCGGGCCCGTTCCGCCGGGCCGTCCGCCGTGCCGGAACGGCGCGGAAGGCCGGACTCCCCCTACCAGGTCCCGACTTCCCGGGGGTACTCTGCAGCGACGGGACCCGACGGACGGGGAGCCGGGCCGTCAAGCGGGAGTACGCGCGGGGATTGCCCGGAGTTCATCCCTTCGCGTTACGATCGCTGCGAGCACGACGGCGGTCGGGCGGGTTTCCGCCCGGTCGCGCAGCCCCACACATGCCGCCTCGGTGAGAAGGTAAACGCTTATGTTCGGAAAGATCGGCGCTCCCGAGATCATTCTCATCCTGGTCGTCGTCATCCTGCTGTTCGGCGCGAAGAAGCTGCCGGACATGGCCCGCTCCCTGGGCAAGTCGGCCCGCATCCTCAAGAGCGAGGCCAAGGCCATGAAGTCCGAGGGCAAGCAGACGGACTCCGCCCCGGCGGACCCGCCGGCCGACCAGACGGGCAGTGCTCACCGCACGATCCAGGCGGCTCCCGGCGACGTGACCAGCTCGCGCCCGGTGAACGAGCCGAGCGACCACACGCCGCAGCGCTGACCGGAGCCGACCAGGCAGCCGCGAGCGCCGCGAACGCCTGCCGCACGAGATGAGGACGTGGGTTGCTCAAGTCTGCCCGCACTAAAGAGGAGAAGGATCCCGAGGGCCGGATGCCCCTCGCGGATCACTTGCGCGAGCTGCGGAACCGGCTCACCAAGTCGCTGCTGGCGATCATGGTCTTCACCGTGGCCGCCGCCTTCTTCTACAACGAGATCATCGAGTTCTTCACCCAGCCGGTGCTGGACTCGGTCGGCTGCGACGCGTCCTTCTCCGAGCTGGCGATGAAGGGCGACGGCGAGAGCTGCGCGCGGATCACGATCAACGGCCTGATCGCGCCGTTCACCCTCGCCCTCAAGGTCTCCCTGATGGCCGGTGTCGTGCTGGCCTGCCCGTTCTGGCTGTATCAGCTGTGGGCCTTCCTCGCTCCCGGGCTGCATCGCGAGGAGAAGAAGTACGCGCTCTCCTTCGTCGGCGCCGGTTTCCCGCTCTTCCTCGGCGGCGGCTTCTTCGCCTACCTCGTGCTGCCGACGACGGCGAAGGTCCTGATCGAGTTCACGCCCTTCGGCGTCGACAACCTGCTGCCGCTGGACGAACTGCTCGACCTGGTGACCCGCATGGTCATCGTCTTCGGGCTCTCCTTCGAACTGCCGCTGCTGCTGGTCATGCTCAACCTCGGCGGTGTGATCACCGGCAAGCGGATGCTCGGCTGGTGGCGCGGCATGATCATGGGCATCACGCTGTTCGCGGCCATCGCCACCCCGAGCACCGACCCGCTCACGATGCTCGCGCTCGCCGTGCCGATCTGGGTGCTGTACTTCACGGCCGTGCTGGTCTCGCTCGCCAACGACCGCCGGCGGCGGGCCCGCGAGGCGGCCGGACCGGCCCCGGACGAGGCATCCGACCTCGACCTGACCCCGGAGGACATCGGCGAGGTCGAGGCGGTCGCGCCCGGCCGTCCCGCGCTCCCCGAGCAGGCCGACCAGGGAAGTCCGCGCAAGCTGAACGGTTACGAGGACGCCACCTGACCTTGTAAGGTCGCCCCGAACCTCGTTCCCGGGGGTAACCCACCCCCGGCCGCGTGCTCCGGGGACCCCTGTGACCTGCGACATCACCCTCTTCGTCAATCCCACCGCCGGCCGTGGCCGCGGAGCGCGCGCCGCCCAGCCGGCCGCCGCCGCCCTGCGCGCCGCCGGACACTCCGTGCGGACCGTCCTCGGCACCGACGCCGACGACGCCGTGGACCGGGCCCGGGAGGCCGTCCGCGCGGGGACGGGAGCGCTCGTGGCGGTCGGCGGCGACGGCATGGTGTCGCTGGCCCTCCGGGCCGTCGCCGGTACGGACGTCCCGCTCGGCGTCGTGGCGGTCGGCACCGGCAACGACTTCGCCCGCGCCCACGGCCTCCCCGTCCGCGACCCGGCCGCCGCCGGACGGGCCGCCGCCGCGGCGCTCAAGGAGCACGGCGGACGCCCGGTCGACCTGGGTCGGGCGGGGGAGCGGTGGTTCGGGACCGTGCTGGCCTCCGGCTTCGACTCCCGGGTCAACGACCGCGGCAACCGGCTGCGTTGGCCGGCCGGGCGTTTCCGGTACGACGTCGCGCTGCTCGCCGAACTGGCCGCGCTGCGCCCCGTTCCGTACCGTATCGGCCTCGACGGGGCGCCGCCCGAGGAGGTCGAGGCGACGCTCGTCGCGGTCGGCAACGGGCCCTCGTACGGCGGCGGCATGCGGATCTGCGCGGGGGCGCGCTGCGACGACGGGCTGTTCGACATCACGGTGGTCGGCCCGTGCAGCCGCCGGACCCTGCTCCGGGTCTTCCCCCGGGTCTACAGGGGGACGCATCTGACGCACCCCGCGGTCACCGTGCACCGGGTGCGCAGCGTGACCCTGGAGGCCGCCGGGATCACCGCGTACGCCGACGGGGAGCCGCTGGGCCCGCTGCCGCTCACCGCGGAGACGGTGCCCGGGGCGGTCCGGCTGCTGGTGCCCTGATCCCGCGGGCCGCCCGCCGGATCGGCCCCGGAGGCGGCCCGGAGGCGGCCGTCCCGGGCGCGGAAGGAAAAGATCGCGTGCTGTGTCCGAGGCGGCCGGTAGGCTCGTAGACACGATGACCGACGACATGTCCCCAGCTGAGCGCTACGCCGCCGCCCGGACGCGGGCGGCCGAGCAGGCCACCGCGCTCGCCCCTTTCCGTGAGATGTACGACTTCGAGCTGGACGAGTTCCAGCTGGAGGCCTGCCGGGCCCTGGAGGCCGGCAGTGGAGTCCTGGTCGCGGCCCCCACCGGGTCCGGCAAGACCATCGTCGGCGAGTTCGCCGTCCACCTGGCCCTGTCCCAGGGCCGCAAGTGCTTCTACACGACGCCGATCAAGGCGCTGTCCAACCAGAAGTACAACGACCTGGCCAAGCGGTACGGCGCCGAGAAGGTCGGCCTGCTGACCGGCGACAACAGCGTCAACAGCGATGCCCCGGTGATCGTCATGACCACCGAGGTGCTGCGCAACATGCTCTATGCCGGCTCCCAGGCCCTGCTGGGACTGGGGTATGTCGTCATGGACGAGGTGCACTACCTCTCCGACCGTTTCCGCGGCGCGGTCTGGGAGGAGGTCATCATCCACCTCCCGGAGTCGGTGACCCTGGTCTCCCTGTCCGCGACCGTCTCCAACGCCGAGGAGTTCGGCGACTGGCTGGACACCGTGCGCGGCGACACCGAGGTGATCGTCTCCGAGCACCGGCCCGTGCCGCTCTGGCAGCATGTGCTGGCCGGCCGCCGGATGTACGACCTCTTCGAGGAGAAGAGCACACAGGGCGGGAAGCCGGGCGGCCGCCGCGAGGTCAATCCCGATCTGGTGCGGCTCGCCCGGATGGAGAACAGCCGCCCCACCGGCCCGCGGGACCGGCGGCGCGGCCGCAATCTGCGCGAGGCCGACCGCGAGCGGGAACGCCGCCAGCGCAGCCGGATCTGGACGCCCAGCCGGGTCGAGGTCATCGACCGGCTCGACGCCGAGGGCCTGCTCCCGGCGATCACGTTCATCTTCAGCCGCGCGGGCTGCGAGGCGGCCGTACAGCAGTGCCTCTACGCCGGTCTGCGGCTCAACGACGACGCCGCCCGGCAGCGGGTTCGGTCGATCGTCGAGGAGCGCACCGCCGCCATCCCCGACCAGGACCTGCACGTCCTCGGCTATTTCGAGTGGCTGGAGGGCCTGGAGCGGGGCATCGCGGCGCACCACGCGGGGATGCTCCCGACTTTCAAGGAGGTCGTCGAGGAGCTGTTCGTGCGCGGCCTGGTGAAGGCCGTCTTCGCCACCGAGACCCTGGCGCTCGGCATCAACATGCCCGCCCGCTCCGTGGTGCTGGAGAAGCTCGTCAAGTGGAACGGCGAGCAGCACGCCGACATCACCCCCGGCGAGTACACCCAGCTCACCGGCCGGGCCGGGCGGCGCGGCATCGACGTCGAGGGGCACGCGGTGGTGCTCTGGCAGCGCGCGATGAACCCGGAGGCGCTGGCCGGACTGGCCGGCACCCGCACCTATCCGCTGCGCTCCTCCTTCCGCCCCTCGTACAACATGGCGGTCAATCTGGTCTCGCAGTTCGGCCGGCACCGCTCCCGGGAGCTGCTGGAGACGTCGTTCGCCCAGTTCCAGGCCGACCGGGCGGTCGTCGGCATCTCCCGCCAGGTGCAGAAGAACGAGGAGGGATTGGACGGCTACCGCGAGTCCATGACCTGCCACCTCGGCGACTTCGAGGAGTATTCCCGGCTGCGGCGCGAGCTGAAGGACCGGGAGACCGAGCTGGCCAAGCAGGGCGCGGCGCAGCGCCGGGCCGCCGCCGCGGCGGCCCTGGAGAAGCTGAAGCCGGGCGATGTCATCCATGTCCCCACCGGCAAGTACGCCGGTCTCGCGCTGGTCCTGGACCCGGGCTTCGCGGCGGGCCGGGCCAACGCCCACCGCGGCTTCGACCACCACGACGGGCCGCGCCCGCTCGTCCTCACCGCCGAGCGGCAGGTCAAGCGACTCGCGCCGATCGACTTCCCGGTCCCCGTCGAGGCCCTGGAGCGGATGCGGGTGCCGAAGTCCTTCAACCCGCGCAGCCCGCAGTCACGCCGGGACCTGGCGTCCGCGCTGCGCACCAAGGCCGGGCACCTCACCCCCGAGCGGCACCGCAGGCCGCGCGCCGCCGCGGCCGACGACACCGAGATCGCCCGGCTGCGCGCCGAGATCCGCCGGCACCCGTGCCACGGCTGCTCGGACCGGGAGGACCACGCCCGCTGGGCGGAGCGCTATCACCGGCTGCGCCGTGACACCCGGCAGCTGGAGCGCCGTATCGAGGGCCGGACGAACACCATCGCCCGCACCTTCGACCGGGTCTACGCCCTGCTGTCGGACCTCGGCTATCTGCACGGCGACGAGGTCACCCAGGACGGCCGCCGGCTGGCCCGGCTGTACGGGGAGCTGGACCTGCTCGCCTCGGAGTGCCTGCGCGACCAGGTGTGGGACGAGCTGAAGCCGGCCGAACTGGCCGCCTGCGCCTCGGCGCTGGTCTACGAGGCCCGTTCCGCCGACGACGCGCTGCCGCCGAAGCTGCCGACCGGCCGGGCCCAGCAGGCGCTGGGCGAGATGGTCCGAATCTGGGGGCGGTTGGACGCCCTGGAGGAGCAGCACCGGATCAGCCAGACCGAGGGCGTCGGCCAGCGCGAGCCGGACCTCGGCTTCGCCTGGTCCGCCTACCGCTGGGCCTCCGGGCACAGCCTGGACGAGGTGCTGCGGGAAGTCGACATGCCCGCCGGGGACTTCGTCCGCTGGTGCAAGCAGGTGATCGACGTCCTGGGCCAGATCGCCGAGGCGGCCCCGGACCAGAGCCCGGTGCGGCGGAACGCCCGGCGGGCGGTCGACGGCATGCTCCGGGGCGTCGTGGCCTACTCCTCGGTGGGCTGACGGGCGGCCTCGGTGAGCTGACGGTGCCGAGCAGGCCGTACCCGCCCGCGGCCGGGAGGGGTGCTTCCCGGCCGCGGGCGGGTACGGCCTGCGTGGCACGGGTACGGCCTGCGTGGCACGGGTACGGCCTGCGTGGCACGGGTACGGCCTGCGTGGCACGGGTACGGTCTGCGTGGCACGGATACGGCCTGCTTGGCACGGGTACGGTCCGCGCCGCACGGTGCGGTCCGCGCCGCCGGGCTCGGGCCGCGCGCCGGGCGGCTGCCCGTCCGGTTCTCCCCGGCGGGACCGCCGACGTCCGCCGAGCCGCTGCGTGCGTCTGCACGAGGGCGAGGGGCGCCGCGGCACCGGTTTTCGGTGGCCGCAGGGCCGTGCGGGGCCGGGCGACGCGACCGGGCGGGCCGGGCCCGGGCCGGATCCGGCCGTCGCACCGGGCCGCGGCCCGGTGCCAGAATGCCGCGGGCCACCGTCGGCCGGGGAGCGTCGTCCGCGCGTCTCAGGAGGCAGCGGCGGCGGGGGCTTCCTGCTCGGCCTCGACCTGCTCGTTCCACTCGCGTTTGGCGGCCTGCCAGCCGTCCTCGTCGTGGCCGCTGCGCCAGTAGCCCGAGACGGACAGACGCTCGCGGGCGATTCCGCGCTCCACGCGGAGATGGCGGCGCAGCTCCTTCACGAAGCCCGCCTCGCCGTGCACGAAGGCGTGGACGTCGCCCCGCGGGAAGTCCAGCTCCCGGACGGCCGGGACGAGCAGGCTGCCGGGCCGGGCGCCGCCGCGGTGCAGCCAGACGAGCTGCGCCCCGGCCGGGAGTTCGAGCTTCTGCTCCTCCTCGGGGCCGGTGACCTCGACGTAGGCGCGGGCGGTGGCGTGCTCCGGCAGCTGTTCCAGGGAGGCTGCGATGGCGGGCAGCGCGCTCTCGTCGCCCGCGAGGAGGTGCCAGTCCGCGGCGGGGTCGGGCGCGTAGCCGCCGCCGGGGCCGAGGAACATGATCTCGTCGCCGGGCTCGGCGCGGGCGGCCCACGGTCCGGCCAGCCCGGTGTCGCCGTGCACGACGAAGTCGACGGTCAGTTCCCGGGCCCGCGGGTCCCAGGCTCGGACGGTGTACGTCCGGGTCCGCGGCCACTGGTCGCGGGGGAAGCCGGCCCGGATCTGTGAGATGTCGAAGGGCTCGGGGTAGCTGACGCCCTCCACCGGGAAGAGCAGCTTGATGTAGTGGTCGGTGTACTCCCCGGCGGTGAAGCCGTCGAGCCCGTCGCCGCCCAGGACGACGCGCGCCATGTGCGGTGCGGGCCATTCCGTACGGATCACCCGGGCCCGGGTGACCTGTGCTTTCCTGCGAGCCGGACGGTCCGCCACGGCGCCTCCCTGCGTCGATCCTGCTTAGGTAAGCCTAACCTATGGCCAACCTAACAGGTCGCGGCGGCGTACGCGCGTCACCGGGTGAGGGGGCGGCCCGGGACGGCGGCCCGGGCGACGCAGGAAGCACAACGGACCGGTCCCCTCTCGTCCGACGACACGCAGCGGACGGCGCGCAGCGGACAGCGCACCGCGGACAGCGCGCAGCGGACGGCGCGGAGCGGACGACGCGGAGCGGGCGGCGTCCGGCGACCGGTCCGCGTCGTCCGGGCGCCCGCCCGGCGTCCGCTCCTCGCCCCGGACCGGGCCTCGCGGCCGAGGGCCTAGCCGGGCAGCACCGCCAGCAGCCGCTGGAGTGAGCCGCCGAGCCCCCAGCGGTCCGCCAGGGCGGTCAGCCCGGCCGGGTCACGGGGCGCGCCCGGCAGCGCCGCGTCGAAGGAGGGGAGCGGGACGTCCGGGGCGACCCGCACCACGGTGGGCGCCACCGCCACGTACTCCCGGGCCTCGGCGAGCCGCTTGCGCTGGGAGGGCGTCAGCTTGGCCATGGGGTCGTCCAGGGCGGCCATGATCCCGTCGAGGTCGCCGAACTGGCCGAGCAGCTTGGCGGCGGTCTTCTCGCCGATGCCGGGCACGCCGGGCAGGCCGTCGCTCGGGTCCCCGCGCAGCAGCGCCAGCTCCGCGTAACCCGGGCCGTCCACGCCGTACTTCTCGCGCAGCGCCGCCTCGTCGACGAGCTGGAGGGTGCCGACGCCCTTGACCGGGTAGAGCACGCGGACGCCGCGCCGGTCGTCGACCAGCTGATAGAGGTCGCGGTCGCCCGTCACGATGTCCACCGGACCGGCGGCCCGCCCGGTCAGGGTGCCGATGACGTCGTCGGCCTCGTACCCGGCGACACCGATCCGGGCGATGCCGATCGCGTCCAGCACCTGCTCGATCACCGGGACCTGCGGGGAGAGCGTGTCCGGAATCTCCTCGGCGTCCGTGCCGTCCGGGACCTCCTCCGCCACCCGGTGGGCCTTGTAGGTGGGGATCAGCTCGACCCGCCAGGCGGGCCGCCAGTCGGCGTCCATGCAGGCGACCAGGTCGTCGGGCCGGTGGTCCTGGACGAGCCGGGCGATGAAGTCGAGCAGCCCGCGCACCGCGTTCACCGGGGTGCCGTCGGGCGCCCGGACCGAGTCGGGCACGCCGAAATACGCGCGGAAGTACAGGGAAGCGGTGTCGAGGAGCATCAGGCGTCGGGTCACACACCGCATGATGCCGCACGGCACCGACAGCCCGGCCGCAGGACCGCCGGGAGCCCGCGCGCGGCGGCGCGGACGTAAAACCGTTTGGGCGGGGCCCGCGCGGGGCGGGAGGATGGCGTACACACCGGGCGGCGGGCCGGTCGTCGCGGGGGTGCGACCGGCCGGCCGCCCGGCACCGTCAGCCGGCTGCCCGCACCAGGGCCTCCATCACCCGCAGGTCCTCCCCGGCCTCCGGGTGCCACTGCACCGCGAGGACGAAGCCCGCGGCGCCGGGCAGTTCCAGTGCCTCGGGGGTGCCGTCGTCGGCGTACGCGCTCACCACCAGCCCGTCCCCGAGCCGGTCGACCGCCTGGTGGTGGTAGGTGGGCACCTCCACGGCCTCCGGGACCGCCCGGGCCAGCAGGGTGTCCGGAACCGGCTTCACCGCGTGGCGGGCGAACACCCCGGTCGGCCCGGAGTGACCGCCGTGCCCGACGGTTTCCGGCAGATGCTGCACCAGGGTGCCGCCGAGGACGACGTTCAGCAGCTGCATGCCCCGGCAGATGGCCAGCAGCGGCGTGCCCGCCGCCAGCGCGGCCTCCAGCAGAGCGGACTCCCAGACGTCCCGCTCCCGGGCCGGCGGGCCGGTCATCGGATGCCGCTCGGCCCCGTAGCGGGCGGGGTCGACGTCGGGGCCGCCCGCGATGACCAGCCCGTCGAGCCGCGCGACCGCCGCGGCGGCGTGCTCGGGCGCGCCGGGCGGGAGCATGGCCGCCATGCCGCCCGAGCGCTGTACGAGACGGGGATAGCCGGCCGGCAGCAGGGCCGCGCTCTGCTCCCAGACGCCCCAGCGGGCCGTGCTCTCCAGATAGGTGCTGATGCCGACGAGCGGCGGGGAATCGGGCACGGTCGCAGTCCTCCGGTCGGTCATCAGTCGCGTCGCAGCTCGGCCTCGGCGGCCGCCAGGGCGGCGAACTCCTCCTCGGGCGCGGCCGCGACGAGCCGGTGCCGGCTGTAGAAGGCGAAGTAGGCCAGGGCGACGCCGTACACGCCGAGCGCGATGAAGGCGGCGTTCTTGTCCACCAGGAAGGTGGCCACGAGCGCGGAGCAGGCCAGCGCGAAGGCCACCGACGAGGTCGCGATGCCGCCCGGGGTGCGGTACGGCCGCGGCAGGTCCGGTTCGCGGCGCCGCAGCACGATGTGCGACAGCGACATCAGCGCGTACGAGATCGTCGCGCCGAACACCGCGACATTCAGCATGCGGGCGCCGTCCCCGGTCGCCGCCGCCAGTGAGAAGCCGATCGCGGCCGGCACCAGCAGCCCGAGGTACGGGGCCTTGCGACGGCTGGTCAGGGAGAGGAACCGGGGCAGATAACCGGCCCGGGACAGCGCGAACAGCTGCCGCGAACCGGCGTAGACGAGCGAGAAGAACGACGCCACCAGGCCCGCGAGCCCGGCGTAGTTCACGAACCGGCTGAGCGCGGTCGGCTCGCCGTCGCCCTGGAGCGCCTCCACCAGCGGATTGCCCGCGTCCTGTACGGCGGCGGAGCCGCGGGCCCCGGTCGCGGCCAGGAAGGTGAGCAGCGCGAGCAGCACCAGGATGCCCATCGCCAGCGCCATCGCCCTCGGCAGCGTACGGGCGGGGTCCCGGGCCTCCTCGGCCGCCAGCGGCACGCCCTCGATGCCGAGGAAGAACCACATGCCGAAGGGGAAGGCCGCCCAGATGCCGAGGAGGCCGTACGGCAGCCAGGAGTTGGAGCCGAAGGCCTCCGGGTCGGCCGGGATGTCGTTGAGCCCGCTCGCGTCGAACTCGGTGAAGGCGCCGACCGCGAAGATCAGCAGAGCGGCGACGGCGATGCCGGTGACGACGAAGCTGAACCGCAGCGCCTCGCCCACGCCCCACAGGTGGATGCCGGTGAAGACCGCGAAGCAGGCGAGTTGGAGCGGCCAGCCGGATTCCAGTCCGAAGAGGCCGAGGGACTCGACGTAGTCACCGATGAAGATCGAGATCGCGGCGGGCGCCAGGACGTACTCGATCAGGATGGCGGTACCGGTGAGGAAGCCGCCCCAGGTGCCGAGGGCCCGGCGGGCGAAGCCGTAGCCGCCGCCCGCCGTCGGCAGGACGGCGGCCAGCTCCGCGAGGGCGAACACCATGCAGGCGTACATGGCGCCCATCAGCAGCGCGGCGATGGCCAGACCGCCGAAACCGCCCTCGGCGAGCCCGAAGTTCCAGCCGGAGAAGTCACCGGAGACGACGTACGCGACGCCGAGCCCGGTCAGCAGCAGCCAGCCGGCGCTGCCCTGGCGCAGGGTGCGGCGTCGCAGATACGAGTCGCCGTCGCCGCCGTCCGCCGCACCCGGCGGAGGCGGGGCGGACGGTGCCGCGATGGGCGAATCGGTGCCGTCGGCCATGAACCGCTCCTACCGTGAGGGCAATGGTTTAATGGTTTAGCTGTACACCATTGCCCCGGCGCCCGGGGCGGCGCAAGGGCCGTGCGTCAAGCGGAGGTCGGCGAACCGGGGGACTTCGGTGCGGAAGCCGGGCCGGGTGGTGCTCTCCGCCGCGGGCCGGGCCGCGCGCGGCGCGAGTTCGTCCGCATCACTACCCGCCGGAGCCCGGCCGTATTCCTGCCTT
>NZ_WHPN01000281.1 GCF_009735685.1 Streptomyces lycii
CCTCCGCCGGTGCCGGGGCGGCCGTCTCGGGTCCGGCGCCCGGCTCGGTGTCCACGGTAATGAAGACGGCGCCGACGTCGACCGTCGCGCCCTCCTCGTAGTGCAGCTCCCGCACCACCCCGTTGAAGGGGATCGGGAGTTCGACGGCCGCCTTTGCCGTCTCGACCTCGCAGACCGTCTGTCCGTCGGTCACGCTGTCGCCCGGCTTCACGTACCACTTGAGGATCTCTGCCTCGGTGAGCCCCTCGCCCACGTCCGGCATCTTGAACTCGCGGAAGCGCTGAGTCGTCGTCATCGTCACTGCTCCTCGGCCCCTCAGTACGCCAACGCGCGGTCGACGGCGTCCAGCACCCGGTCCAGCCCGGGCAGGTACTCCTCCTCCAGCCGGGCCGGCGGATACGGCGCGTGGAAACCGCCCACACGCAGCACCGGGGCCTCCAGGTGGTAGAAGCACCGCTCGGTGATCCGGGCGGCCAGCTCCGCGCCCGTACCCAGGAATACCGGAGCCTCGTGCACCACGACCAGCCTCCGGGTCCGCTCCACCGAGCCCTGAACGGTGTCGAAGTCGATCGGGGACATCGAGCGGAGGTCCACGACCTCGAGGGACTTGCCCTCCTCCGCCGCGGCGGCGGCCGCCTCCAGGCAGACCTTCACCATCGGGCCGTACGCGACCAGTGTGAGGTCGGTGCCCTCGCGGACGGTACGGGCCCGGTGCAGCGGGCCGGGGATGGACTCGGTGTCGACCTCGCCCTTGTCCCAGTAGCGGCGCTTCGGCTCGAAGAAGATGACCGGGTCGTCGCTGTCGATGGCCTGCTGCATCATCCAGTAGGCGTCGGCGGAGTTCGACGGCGAGACACACTTCAGGCCCGCGACGTGCGCGAACAGCGCCTCGGGCGACTCGCTGTGGTGCTCGACCGCGCCGATGCCGCCGCCGTACGGGATGCGGATGACGACCGGCAGCTTGACCTTGCCCAGCGCGCGGGCGTGCATCTTGGCGAGCTGGGTGACGATCTGGTCGTACGCGGGAAAGACGAAGCCGTCGAACTGGATTTCGACCACCGGGCGGTAGCCGCGCAGCGCCAGCCCGATCGCGGTGCCGACGATGCCGGACTCCGCGAGCGGGGTGTCGACGACCCGGTCCTCGCCGAAGTCCTTCTGCAGGCCGTCGGTGACCCGGAAGACGCCGCCGAGCTTGCCGACGTCCTCTCCCATGATCAGGACCTTGGGGTCGTTCTCCATCGCCTTGCGGAGCGATTCGTTGATCGCCTTCGCGAGCGGGAGCTTCTGCGGCTTTCCGGCAGCGATGTCAGCGGCCATGTCAGCTGACCTCCTCGGCGAAGGACGCCTGGTAGGCGGCGAACTCGGCGCGCTCCTCGTCCACCAGGGCGTGGCCGTCGGCGTAGACGTTCTCGAAGATCGCCATGGTGTCGGGGTCGGGCATCAGCCGGATGGCCTCGCGCACCCGCTGGGCGAGCCCGTCGCTCTCCCGGTCCAGCTCCGCGAGGAAGCCGTCGTCCGCGATGCCCTCGGCCGTCAGATACGTCTTCAGCCGCAGGATCGGGTCCTTGGCCTCCCACGCCTCCCGCTCCTCGTCCCGGCGGTACTTCGTCGGGTCGTCGGAGGTGGTGTGCGCGCCCATCCGGTACGTGAACGCCTCGACCAGCGTCGGGCCCTCGCCGCGGCGGGCCCGCTCCAGCGCGGAACGGGTGACCGCGAGGCAGGCCAGCACGTCGTTGCCGTCGACGCGGACGCCCGGGAAGCCGTAGCCCTGTGCCCGCTGGTAGAGCGGCACCCGGGTCTGCTTCTCGGTGGGCTCGGAGATCGCCCACTGGTTGTTCTGGCAGAAGAACACGACCGGGGCGTTGTAGACGGCGGAGAACGTGAAGGCCTCCGCGACGTCGCCCTGGCTGGAGGCGCCGTCACCGAAGTACGCGATGACGGCCGCGTCGGAGCCGTCCTTGGCGACGCCCATGGCGTAGCCGGTCGCGTGCAGCGCCTGCGAGCCGATGACGATCGTGTAGAGGTGGAAGTTGTTGCTGTTCGGGTCCCAGCCGCCGTTGTTCACGCCGCGGAACATGCCGAGCAGATTCGTCGGGTCCACCCCGCGGCACCAGGCGACGCCGTGCTCGCGGTAGGTCGGGAAGACGTAGTCGTCGTCCCGGAGCGCCCGGCCGGAGCCGATCTGCGCCGCCTCCTGGCCCAGCAGCGACGCCCACAGGCCCAGCTCGCCCTGCCGCTGGAGCGCGGTGGCCTCGGCGTCGAAGCGCCGGGTGAGCACCATGTCGCGGTAGAGACCGCGCAGCTCGTCGTCGGTCAGGTCGATGGAGTGGTCCGGGTGCTCGACACGCTTGCCCTCGGGTGTCAGCAGCTGCACGAGCTCCGGCTTCGTCGCGTCCGGCGGCTTTTTCGCGCCGGCGCGCTTGGTCGTACGGCGCGGCTTGCGCGCCGCCGTGCTCTCCACGGTCACGGTGTGCTCCTCCGTCTGTCCGGCCCCCGGGGTCGCCGGTGGCCCGTTGGTCCCCCTCACCGACGGCAGGGGGGAGGCTCACCCGCTTCGTAACGGCGCACGGGGTGGGTGCGGCTGCTTCGAACCGGGCGTGACAGGCGCCCGGAACAGGGTCTGCGAGAGCACGTTACCCAGTGTTGCGCATTCCTGCGAAACCCCATCTGACCTGCGATTTTGCTTGGATATCCAAGTAAATCGTGAAAGTCGGGAACAACTACTGGTCACAGCCTTGCAGCCTGCCGGGACAACGGCACGTTATCCCGGGGGACAAGAGCACGGGAAGACTTCGTATGGGAAACTGGCTTCGTGCGCAAAGACGGACGTATGCCACATATATCTGTTTTCCTCGTCGACGACCACGAAGCCGTACGGCAAGGGGTGCACGGGCTGCTCTCCGGAGAGCCGGACATCGAGATCGTCGGCGCCTGCGGGACCGCCGCCGAGGCGCTCGCCCGCATCCCCGCCGCGCACCCGGACGTCGCGGTGCTCGACGTCCGCCCGGCGGGCGGCGGCAGCGTCGAGGTGTGCCGGGAGATCCGCGCCCTCGACGAGGAGGTCGGCTGTCTGATGCTGACGTCCTTCGCCCCGGAGGAGGCGCTGTCCGACGCGCTGCTGGCGGGCGCGGCGGGCTGCGTCCGCAAGGCGGTGCACAGCCGGGAGCTGGTCGAGGCCGTACGCGATGTCGCGGCGGGCCGTACGCTGCTCGACCCGGAGGCCGCCGGCCGGGCGCTGGAGCGGCTGCGGAACGGCGGGCCCACCCGGACGGCGCGGCTGACCGGCCGGGAGCGGACCGTCCTGGAACTGATCGGCGAGGGCCTGAGCAACCGCGCCATCGCCGACCGGACGGGGCTCGGGGAGGACGTCGTCCACGAGGTGGTGTCCGGCCTGCTCGCCAAGCTCTCGGCCGAGCGCCGGGTGCGGTCACCGGCGTGAAAGGCCCGGGGCACGCTGCAAGGGCCCCACGGGCGACGGGCGACGGGCGACGGGCGACGGGCGACGGGCGACGGGCGACGGGCGACGGGCGACGGGCGATCCTAGCCGCCCGAGCAGCCAGGACACGAGCTGAGCGAGGCCGCGGTCCGCCTGATCTAACATCTGACGAGTGCCGCGCTCATCCGTTGCCCCACCCCCGCCGGGCCTCGCCCCGCCCCCTCGTACGGACTCCGCAGCGGCCGGCCCCGGCCCGGGCGCGGGTCCTGACACGAGCCCCGGCGCGGGCCCGGGCACGGGCCCTGACGCGGGCTCCCTCGCCGAATTGCTGCGCCGCTACGGCCTGCCCGGCGAACCGGTCGCCTGCGAGCGCGTCGCCCAGGGACTGCTGAACCGCGGCTACCGGCTCACCACCACCGGTGGCCACTGGTTCCTCAAACACCACCTCGACGGCGACAGCCCCGCCATCGCCCGCCAGCACGCCGCCACCGTCCGGCTCGGTGCGCTGGCCCTGCCCGTCGCCCCGCCGCTCGCCGACACCGACGGCCGCACCACCGTCGTCCTCGACGGCCACTGCTACGCCCTGCACCCCTGGGTCGAGGGCCGGCACCGCTACGGCTCCCAGCTCACCGGCGCCGGTTCCGCCCGGCTGGGGAACCTGCTCGGCCGGGTGCACACCGCGCTGGAGCAGATCATGCCGCCCGCCGCCCACGTGCCCCGCCCCGCGTCGGGTCCGGCCGGCCCCGCTCCGGCGGGCAGGCTGCGGCTGCCGGGCCAGCGGCGCCCCACCTATCCGGCGGGGCCGCCCGCTCAGGAGAGCGCCGAGCCCGCCGACACGTACGCGCTCATCGACGAACTGCTGGCGCGCGTACGGCGGCGGCGCGCCCCCGACTCCTTCGACGCGCTGGCCGAACACCGGCTCACCGAGCGGCGTGCCCTGTTACGGCAGCACGCCCACCGCCGCCCGGACCCCGGCGAAGCGCCCCGCCCGGGCTGGGTGCACGGCGACTTCCACCCGCTGAACCTCATCTACCGGGGCACCGAACCGGCCGCGATCGTCGACTGGGACCGGCTGGGCGTCCAGCCCCGCGCGGAGGAGGCCGTCCGGGCCGCCGCAATCTTCTTCGTGCGGCCGCGGGGGACGCTGGACCTGGCGAAGGTGCGCGCGTACGCACGCGGATACCGGGCCGCGACCGGCGCGGGCCAGGACGAGCTGGCGGCGGCCGTGCACCGGGTGTGGTGGGAACGCCTGAACGACTTCTGGATGCTGCGCTGGCGCTACGAGCTGCACGACGGACGCGCGGACGACCAGTTCCCCGCGGCGGCCGCCCTGGCGGTCTGGTGGACCACGCGCTACGAGGACGTGCGCCAGGCGTTCACCGGCTGACTCGGCTGCCGCGTACGGCGGCGGGGGCGGACCGCGCCCGCGACAGCGGGAGGACACGTACGGCAGCACGGAGGCCCCGCGTACCACAGCGGGAGGACACGTACGGCAGCACGGAGGCCCCGCGTACCACAGCGGGAGGACACGTACGGCAGCACGGAGGCCCCGCGTACGACAGCGGGTGCCGGGAATCGGCCGCCGAGGGCACGGGTCCCGCCGCCGCGAGTCCGCGGCCACCCGCCGCCTCCGTCCCCGAGGACGGCCGGGCGCCCGCACCCGGCGGGGATGCGTGCTGCGGCTACTCGCCGTCCTCGTTGCCGCCGCCGCCACCGGTCGGCAGGGTCGTCGGCTGGTCGCCGCCCCCGTCGTCGCCGCCGGGGCCGCCGCCCTCGTCGCCGGTCTGGGTCGGGGTGCTCGGGTCCGGATCGCCGCCGCCGTTGCCGCCACCGGCACCGCCGTCGCCCTCGGTCTCGCTCGGCGAGGTGGTGGCGCTCGGGGACGTCGTCGGTGACGGGCTCCAGTCGCCGGTGCCGCCGTCGGTCGGCGTCACATCGCCCGTGTCGCCGGTGCCCGGCTCCTCGCCGGTGCCCTCGGAGCTCTGCTCCTCGCTGGGCGTCTCCGTCGGCTTCTCCTCCTGCGACTGGCTGTCCGACGGCTTCGGGTTCGGGTTGTCACCCTTCCCCGTGTCGGCCTTCTGCAGCGCGATGACCACGCCGACCGTGACCGCGATCAGGGCCAGCGCCATGAACAGCCACAACTTGCCGCGGCCGGCACCGCCGTTGCCGTTGCCGCGCGGACCGCCGTCGTACCCGCCGTCGTCACCGCGCGGGGAGCCCAGCAGCGGGGCGGGGATCTGCGAGGTGTCGCTGTGGCCCGGGTGCGCCAGGGCGCCGCCGCCGATCGCGGCGCCGCCCATCGCGGGGGTGGAGGCCCCGGCGTGGGTGACCGGGCCGGTGTCCCAGGTGCTGGTCCAGCCACCGCGCTCGCCGAGCATCCGCAGCGCGTACTGCACCATGCCGCGCATCTCCTCGGCGCTCTGGAACCGGTCGTCCGGCTCCTTCGCGAGCGAGCGCATGACCAGCCCGTCCAGCTCGGGCGGCACCGAGTCGGACAGCTGCGAGGGCGGCACCGGGTTGTCCTGGACGTGCTGGTAGACCACCGACAGCGGGGTCTCGCCGACGAACGGCGGGCGCAGCGCGAGGAGTTCGTAGAGCAGGCAGCCGGTGGCGTAGAGGTCGGAACGGGTGTCGACGGTCTTGCCGAGGGCCTGCTCGGGGGAGAGGTACTGCGGGGTGCCCATGACCATGCCGGTCTGGGTCATGGTGGACTGCGCGCCGTGCAGGGCGCGGGCGATGCCGAAGTCCATGACCTTGACCGCGCCGCCATGGGTGATGATCACGTTGGCGGGCTTGATGTCGCGGTGCACGATGCCGTGGTGGTGGCTGTAGGCGAGAGCCTCCAGCACGCCGGAGACGATGATCAGCGCCTGGTCGACGGGCGGCGCCTCGGCGTTGAGCAGCAGATCGCGGATCGTCCGGCCCTCGACCAGCTCCATGACGATGTAGGGCACGACGTTGCCGGCGACCGTGTCCTCGCCGGAGTCGTAGACCGCGACCACGGCGTGGTGGTTCAGGCCCGCGACGGACTGCGCCTCGCGCGTGAAGCGGGCCTTGGAGACCGGGTCCTCGGCGAGGTCGGAGCGGAGCAGCTTGACCGCTACGGTGCGTCCCAGACGGACGTCCTCGGCGGCGAAGACCTCAGCCATGCCGCCGCGGCCGAGGCGGTGGGTGAGACGGTAGCGTCCGTCGCCGACCAGGCCGCCGTTACCCCACATCTCCGGCGTCTCGGTCATGCCGCCGCCGCCTCCGTCGGGTTCGGACGGGCCGCCGGCGCGCTGCGTCTGTGCCATCTGTCCTCGCCGTTGTGTTCTGTCCGCATCTGTGCGGTAACCGGGTCCCCCTGCCTGGATCCGGGCCTGCCGGACCCTGGAGCCCGAGGGGCTTCCGGTAGGCACGCTACAGCCTCGGCGTGGCGCACCTTTCAGTGATGGACAGGCCATCAAACCCGCCGTTGGTGTACGAACGCAAATCCGCTGGTGCCCTTGTAACACTTCCCGAACTCTTCTTGCCCATCCGGTCACGGAACGGGCATGCGGCTTGACGTGCCCGACCCCTGGGGCAGACTTGGCCAGGAATCACTGTTCGATCAGTACGCCGGTACGCCGGGAACGTCGGGCAGCGCACCGAGAACACCGGATCACCGGAATACCGAGCACGCCGAGAACACCGTGGCCTGGCAGGGCCGTGCGCCGAGGGGGAGTAAGTCACATGAGTCACGACGGCGCGCAGGGCGGCGCTGCGGGAGGCCCGGGACGTTCGATCGCGGGCGGCCGCTACCAGGTCCGGGACCTGCTCGGCGCGGGCGGCATGGCCTCCGTGTACCTGGCCCACGACACGGTGCTCGACCGGCAGGTCGCCATCAAGACGCTGCACACGGAGCTGGGCCGCGAGGAGGCCTTCCGGGAGCGCTTCCGGCGCGAGGCGCAGTCGGTCGCGAAGCTCTCGCACACCAACATCGTCTCCGTCTTCGACACCGGTGAGGACACCCTCCCGGACACCGACGGCGGCGCCAAGATGCCGTACATCGTCATGGAGTACGTCGAGGGCCGCCCGCTGCGCTCCGTGCTCGACGAGGACATCGCCCGGTACGGCGCGATGCCGACCGACAAGGCGCTGAAGATCGCGGCGGACGTGCTGGCGGCGCTCGAGGTCAGCCACGAGATGGGCCTGGTGCACCGGGACATCAAGCCGGGCAACGTCATGATGAACAAGCGCAACGTGGTCAAGGTCATGGACTTCGGCATCGCGCGCGCCATGCAGTCCGGTGTGACATCCATGACACAGACGGGCATGGTCGTCGGCACCCCGCAGTACCTGTCGCCCGAACAGGCCCTGGGGCGCGGTGTGGACGCCCGCTCCGACCTGTACTCCGTCGGCATCATGCTGTTCGAACTGCTCACCGGGCGGCTCCCCTTCGACGCGGACTCGCCGCTGGCCATCGCCTACGCGCACGTCCAGGAGGAGCCGGTCGCCCCGTCGAGCATCAACAGCTCGATCCCGCCGGCCGTCGACGCGCTGGTCGCCCGGGCGCTGAAGAAGAATCCGAACGAGCGCTTCCCGACCGCGGAGGCCATGCGCGACGAGTGCGCGCGGGTCTCCTCCAGCGGCGCGACGGGCGCCGGGCCGCAGATCGTCAGCGGCGCCGCGGGCACGCGCAGCGGCGCCGGGGTCGGCTCCGCCGTCTTCCCGCCGGTCGACCAGCAGACCCCGGCCCCGCAGCACCCGCACACCCCGTACCAGCCGCAGCCGGCCTCCGGCGCGGGCCAGCTGGGCGGCTTCGGCCCGTCCACCCCGCCGCCCGCCTCGCAGCCGATGGGCGGCTACGGCACCCCGGCACCCGGCCCGTACGGCAGCGGGGTGCAGACCCCGCCGCCGTACGTCATGGCACCGGGCGGCGCCCCGGCCGGCGGCGGCAGGAAGAACATGCCGGTCGTGGTCGGCGCGATCGCGGTGGCGCTGCTGGCGATCGGCGGACTGATCACCGCCATCGCCATGAACAACGGCGACGACGGCGGCAAGCAGGCCGACGACCGGCAGACCAACCAGCCGGTCGATCCGGGCTCGGGCGGCACGGAGGCGGACACGGACTCCGGTTCGGGCAGTGACGCGGACAGCGAGCCGGAGAGCGGCAAGGCCGTCCCGGAGGACAAGAGCCGCACCATCGACGAGGACAAGTGCACCGACGCGTACGAGCACTACGACGACCAGGACTCGGTCTCGATGCCGGACTTCTTCACCCGGAACCTGTCCTCGGTGAAGGACTGCATGAACGCGGCGGGCTGGAAGTACAACGAGGTCGAGTACGAGGACTCCCTCTGGGGCAAGAACTCGGTGATCGAGCAGATCCCTCGCAAGGGTGAGGCGTTCAACCCCGAAGAGGACAAGATCACGCTGACCGTGGCGAGCGGCAAGACACCGTAGGGCCGTCCCGGCCGCTCACAGCGGCACCGCACGGCGCGGGGCCCGTACGCGAACTGCGTACGGGCCCCGCGCCGTGCGTCGTCGGTCGTCGGTCTTTGCTCGTCGGGCGCCCGGACCCGTCCGTAAGACCGCCCCCGGAGCACCGGCCCGGAGGCACGGGCTCCGGAGCCGGGCTCAGCCGGTACGGCCGGGGGGTGCGTACGGGCTCGGGGGTACGTACGGATTTCAACAGCAGGCTCAGCAACACTCGCGCGCAAGGTCGTGCGCAGGGCCCGGCGGGGTTCAGAGGTACGAGGTTCGGCAGTACGGGATCAGAGGTACGGGATCAGAGGTACGGGCCGGAGCGGGCGCCGCCGCCGGGGCTCGCGCCGTCCTCCTCGCCCTCGGACGCGATCATGCCCGGGGGGAGCGCCCGGCGCATCTGCTCCAGCTGGGCGCGGGCCGCCATCTGCTGCGCGAAGAGGGCCGTCTGGATGCCGTGGAACAGGCCCTCCAGCCAGCCGACCAGCTGCGCCTGCGCGATGCGCAGCTCCGCGTCGCTGGGCACGACGTCGTCGGTGAAGGGCAGCGAGAGCCGCTCCAGCTCCTCCACCAGCTCCGGCGCGAGGCCGTCCTCCAGCTCCTTCACGGAACCCGCGTGGATCTCCTTCAGCCGGACCCGGCTCGCCTCGTCGAGAGGCGCCGCCTTCACTTCCTCCAGCAGCTGCTTGATCATGCTGCCGATGCGCATGACCTTGGCGGGCTGCTCCACCATCTCCGTCACCGGGGTCTCGCGGGCCTCGCCCTCGCCGTCGCTGCCCTCCGGGCCGGCGCTGCCGAGAGCCATCCCCTCCGGTCCTACGACGAGGACCTGCGGATTCTCCTGTGACCGTTCATTCCTCGGCATCTCCATGCCGCCATTCTCTCGCACCGGGCGGGGTGGGCGGGCTCGGCCCCGGCTCACGGGGCCGGGGCGCGCGAGCCGTCCGGAAGGGGCGCGCGTCGCGTCCTCAGCGCCATCGCAGCCGGATGCCGAGGAAGCCCAGTCCGAGCCCGACGAGCAGGATTCCGGTGCCGAGGGCACCCACCTGGACGCCGGCCCCGCCCTGGCCCGTGCCCGGCGGGCCGACGGTGGCGGGCGGCCCGGCCTGCGGTGGGCTGCCGCTGTCCGCGGGATCCGCGGCGAGCTGCCGGGCCGGGGCCTCCGGGGCCCGGGTGGGGGCGTGCCCGTCGGTCCGTACCGAGGCGGGCGCGGCGACCGGTCTTCCCCGGTCCGAGGTGAAGTGATCATGGGCGAGGACCGCGGGCGCCGGCGCCACGGCGGCGGCGACCAGCAGTCCCAGAACCCACTTCGTGCGAAGCACCGGAGCCACAGGGTGACCCCCTCCCGTGCCGAACGGCATGATGACCGTGTCCAGCGTCACACGAGCCGACATCCCCGGCATCTCGGACATCGGGCGGCCTGCTCCGCGGGGGCGCCCCGTTACGGAACCAGCAGGATCTTCCCCACGTGCGAGCTGCCCTCCAGCACCCGGTGGGCCTCGGCGGCGTCCCGCATCGGCACCGTCCGGTCCACCACCGGCCGCACCCGGCCCGCCGCCACCAGCGGCCAGACGTGCTCCCGTACGGCCGCGACGATCGCCGCCTTCTCCTCCGGCGGCCGGGCCCGCAGCGAGGTCGCGGTGACCGCGGCCCGCTTCGTCAGCAGCGCGCCGAGGTTCAGCTCGCCCTTCACACCGCCCTGCATCCCGATGATCGCCAGCCGGCCGTTGACCGCCAGCGCCTTCACGTTCCGGTCCAGGTACTTGGCGCCCATGATGTCGAGGATGACGTCCGCGCCAGCGCCGTCCGTGGCCTTGCGGAGCTGCTGGACGAAGTCCTCCTCGCGGTAGTTGATCAGGATGTCGGCGCCCAGCTCACGGCAGCGCTCCAGCTTCTCCGGGCTGCCCGCGGTCACCGCGACCTTCGCGCCGACCGCCTTCGCCAGCTGGACGGCCATGGTGCCGATGCCGCTCGACCCGCCGTGCACGAGCAGCGTGTCACCGGGGCGCAGATGGGCGATCATGAAGACGTTCGACCACACCGTGCAGGTGACCTCCGGCAGCGCGGCCGCCGTGACCAGGTCGACTCCCTCCGGCACCGGCAGCAGCTGTCCCGCCGGCACCGCGACCCGCTCGGCGTAGCCGCCGCCCGCGAGCAGCGCGCAGACCTCGTCGCCGACGGCCCAGCCGGAGACACCCGGTCCCAGGGCCGCGATCCGGCCGGAGCACTCCAGCCCGGGATACGGGGAGGCGCCGCGCGGCGGATCGTAATAGCCCTGCCGCTGGAGGACATCGGCCCGGTTGACGGCACTGGCCGCGACCTCGACCAGGACCTCTCCCTCGCCGGGAACGGGATCGGGCACCTCGGCCCAGGTCAGAGCCTCGGGTCCGCCGGGTTCGGGGATGGTGATCGCGTGCGTAGACATGCCGCGAGGCTACTCCGCCGGTCTCGGCGGGCGGCGTTCCTCCGCCTCCGCGGCGTGCGCCGCCTTGGCCCGCCGGATGGTGATGAGACGGTCGGTGGACTGCAGCGGGCTCGCCTTCGGGTCGTCGTAGCCGAGCAGCCGGTGACCGCGCAGCACGGAGACGACGAGGTCCCCGGTCTCCCGCACCGAGCGGCCCACCTCCGCCTTGACGACCGGCCGTTCGACGAGATCGAGCCCGCTGCCCTGCGAGATCAGGTCCTCCATCACGGTGCCCGCGCTGGGGCTGAGCATGGACAGGCCGAGCAGCCGGCCGGCGGCGCTCGCGCTGGTGATGACCGCGTCGGCACCGGACTGGCGCAGCAGCGGCGCGTTCTCCTCCTCGCGGACCGCGGCGACGATCTTCGCCGCCCGGTTGAGCTGACGCGCGGTCAGGGTGACCAGGACGGCGGTGTCGTCGCGCTGCGTCGCGATGATGACCTGCCGCGCCTTCTGCGCCTCGGCGCGCAGCAGCACGTCGCTGCGGGTGGCGTCGCCGATGACGCCGACGAAGCCCTCGGCGTTCGCCGCGTCGATCACCTTGCTGTTCGGGTCGACGATGACGACCCGGTCCTTGACCAGGCCCTTGGCGAGCAGTGTCTGCACGGCCGAGCGGCCCTTCGTGCCGAAGCCGACGACGACGGTGTGGTCACGCAAGGCAGTCCTCCAACGGGCCAGCCGCCATTCCTCCCGGGTGCGTTCCGTGAGGACTTCGAGTGTGGTGCCGACCAGGATGATCAGGAACATCACGCGCAACGGCGTCACTATCAACACGTTGACCAGCCGCGCGCTGTCGCTCGCCGGGGCGATGTCGCCGTAGCCGGTGGTGGAGAGGGTGACGGTCGCGTAGTAGAGAGCGTCGAGGAAGTCGACGCCCTTGTCGACGTTGTCCTGGTAGCCGTCCCGGTCCAGATAGACGATCAGCACGGTCGCGAGCAGCACCAGCAGCGCCATCAGCAGCCGCCGGGCCACCTGCTGGAGCGGCCGCACGGTGTCCCGGCGGGGCAGCTGGATGCGGAAACTGGTCGGATCCTGCTCGCCGCGCGACGCGGCAGCGTCATGGGTTGGCAGCTTCACTCGATCTCCCCTTCGAACCAGGGGAGTTCCACGACCTCCACCACGGCTCCCGGCTCGGCACCGCCCGGGGGCACGACGGCGAACCCGTCGGCGGCGGCGACCCCGCGGAGCATAGCCGGTCCGTTGAACCGCAACGGAACCGCCCACTCGGCGTCGTCCCGGCCGGTGCTGCCGCCGTCCGCGCGGTGGGGGGCGCGGTGGGGGGCGGGTTCGGCGGTGCGGCCGGTCCTGCCCTCGTCGGCGCGGCGGGTGGTGGGATCGGTGGTGCGGTGGTCGATGCGGTGGGTGGTGGGTTCGGTGGTGCGGTACGCGACGGGCACCAGCCGGGTGGAGCGCGGGTGCCCGGTGACGCCCTCGGCGAGCGGCGCCCGTGCGGGGGCGCACGCCGCTCGGCCCGAGAGCGTGCGCAGCAATGGCTCGACCAGTGTCAGCAGCCCCGACACGGCCGCGAGCGGATTGCCCGGCAGGCCCACCAGATGCCGGCCGGGGGCCGTCCGCGCCAGCAGCATGGGGTGGCCCGGGCGCACCGCGACACCGTCCACCAGCAGCTCCGCGCCGGTGGAACGCAGCACCGGGTGCACGTGGTCGACCGGCCCGGACGCGGTGCCACCGGTGGTGACGAGCAGATCCGCGGTGGAGGTGGTGACGGCGCGGCGCAGCAGCCCGGCGTCGTCGCCCAGCCGGTGCGGTCCGGTCACCTCCGCGCCGAGGGCCCGCAGCCAGGGGGCGAGCATCGGGCCGAGGGCGTCGCGCACGAGGCCGTCGCGGGGCGGTCCGGAGTCCAGCAGTTCGTCACCGAGGACCAGGATCTCGACGCGGGGGCGGCGCACGGTGCGCAGCGTGTCGTATCCCGCGGCGGCGGCCAGTCCGAGGACGGCGGGCGTGACGCGCGTCCCCGCGCGCAGCAGCCGGTCGCCGCTGCGGCACTCCTGGCCGCGCGGACGGATGTCCTGGCCGGGGGCGAGGGGCCGGTGGGCGTGCAGCCGATCGTGGGGGACGCGGCGCTCGGGGGTGGGCGGGGTGGGGCTGTGCGGGGCAGGGCTACGGGGGATGGGGCCGTGCGGGGTGGCGCTGGGCGAGGTGGGGCCGGTCGCAGTGGCGCTGGGCGAGGTGGAGCCGGTCTCGGTGGCGCTGGGCGAGGTGGAGCCGGTCGCAGTGGCGCTGGGCGAGGTGGGGCCGGTCTCGGTGGTGTCGTTGTCGTCGGTGCCGGTGGTGTGGTTGGGAGTGGTGTGGTTGGGGGTGGTGTGGTTGCGGGTGGTGTTCTGCCTCTCGGCGTGCGGCCCTGCGGCATTTTGCCCGGTGGCGGGCTTGTCCGTGGCGGACTTGTCCGTGCCGAGCTGATCCGTGGCGGGGGGGCGCGCGCTGTGGACTTCGCCGTGCTCGCTGCGGAGTACGGCGGTGGTGCCCGCGGGCACGGGGGCACCGGTGGCGATCGGCACGGCCTCGCCGTCCTCCAGCGCGGCGCCGGTGTGCCCGGCCAGGATGCCGGGCCCGCCCGCGCCGACGAGCCGCCAGGGCCCGGGCCCCGAGACGGCCCAGCCGTCCATGGCGGAGGAGTCGAAGGACGGCAGGTCGGTGAGCGCCGTCAACGGTTCGGCCAGCACCTGCCCGAGAGCGTCCCCGAGTTCCCGCAATTGGGCGGGGAGCGGCCCGCGCGCGGCGCGAGCAGCCACGGCGCGCGCCTCGCTCCAGGGCATGGCACCGTGCCGCGGGCGCGCGGGCGGTCCCTCGTCACGGGCGCCCACCCCCGGTGCCGTTCCCGTTCCCGGTGCCGTTCCCGTTCCCGGGGCCGGTGTCGTTCCTGTTCCCGTGGCCGGGGCCGGGGCCGACGAACGGCCGGTGTCCGTGCCGGCGTTGATTCCGGTGTCCGTGCCGAGGTCCGTACCGCCGTCCGTACCGGTGGATCGGCCGCCCGCGGCCTCCGTACCCGGAATTGTGCTCCGGCCGTCGGCGCGGCGGGCCGGCCCACCCGGCGCGCACCCGGCCTCCCGACCGGCGTCCCACTCGGTGTTCCGACCGGCGTTCCGTCCGGCGTTATGTTCGGTGTTCTGCCCGGTGCCGGGCCCGGCCTTCTGCCCGATGCCCTGCCCGGTGTCCCGTTCGGCGTTCTGCCGGGCGTTCCGTTCGGTGGCTCGCCGCGGGCGGGAACCGGAGTCCCGGTGGCCGGCCGCACCACCGCTGCCACCGTCCGGCACGCCGCGACCGCCGTCCGGCGCTTCCGGTGCCCGGGCGGCCGGAGGGCGTGGGGCCTCGTCGGCCGGTTCGGGGCCGAACCAGTCGCGAAGCAGCGGTTCCGGTTCGGGTGGCTCCGGCGCGGCGGCCGTGGTCGGCCGGCGTCCCTCGTTGGCGATGGTGAGGGCCTCGTCGAGGTCGTCACCACCGGCACCGGGTTCGCGACCCGCGCCACCGGCGCCGGGTGCGCGCCCGGCCCGGCCGGTGCGCGGGCCGGTGCCCCGGTCCGCTCCGCCCGGGCTCGTCATTCCGTGGTCTTTCCCGGGTCCTCGGCGGACTCCTCCGCCCAGCGCGCGGCGAGCGCGGCGGCCTTGCGGGCGGCCTCCGCCACCGCCTCCGGGCCGCCACCGGCCTGCGCCGCGGCGTACCCGGCGAGGAACGTGGTGAGCGGCGCGGCGGGCCGGGCCACCCCGTGGGCGGCGTCGCGTGCGAGGTCGAGCAGGGCGGCGGTGTCGACGTCCAACTCGATCCCGAGTTCGTCCTTGACTGCGGTGATCCATTCGTCCAGCACACGCCCATGGTCCCTGATACGGGCCCGGGCGGCGGCGAGGTCCTCCCAGGTGTCGCAGTCGAAGGAGGCGGTGGCGTCCTCGGCGGGCAGCCGGCGCAGGTCGAGGTCGGCGGTCAGCAGACGCAGGGGCAGATGCGCGAGACCGCCGTGCTCGGTGGCCACGAGCGCGAGTTCGCGGCGCAGCGACTCGGTGCGGTAGACGGCGACAAGCGGCTGGTCACGGCCCTCGGCGTCGGTGAGCAGCACACCGTCGGGGCCCTGCGGGCGGGCCGGACCACCCCGACGACCGGGCGCACCGCCTGCGCGCCCGGTACCCGAACGCGCGGCCGCAGAACGCACGGCACCGGACGCACCGCCGGAACCCCGGTCACCGAACGCGCCACCGGGCGTGCCATCAGGATCCCGGTCACCGAACGCGCCACCGGGCGTGCCACCAGGATCCCGGTCACCGAACGCGCCGCCAGGGTCCCGGTCACCGAACGCACCACGGGACGCACCACCGGGCGTGCCACCGGAACCCCGCTCACCGGACGAACCACCAGACGTGCCACCGGAACCCCGCTCACCGAACGCGCCACCAGGCGTGCCCTCGGCACCCGCCCCACCGGAACCCCCGCCACCAGGCGTGCCCTCAGCACCCGCACCACCGGAACCCCCGGCACCGGGCGTGCCGTCCGGACGTACGGCACGGGACCGCCCGGCTGCCGGGCCCGGGGGCCGGGCGGTGCCGTCCGCACGGGCGGCGGCCTCTTCCCGGTTGCCGACGGCCGCCCGGTCATCCCGGTCGTCCACGGTGGTCCCGTGATCCCGCTCGTCCACGGCGGCGCCCTCCACGGCCTCCCGGTCGTCCAGGACGGCCCGGTCCACGGCGTTCCGGTCGTCCAGGCCGTCCAAGGCAGCCAGCAGCGCGCCCACCGTGTCCGGTGTCAGGAACGGCAGGTCGGCCGAGAGCGCCAGTACGACCGGGGCGGTGACATGCCGGATCCCGGCGTCCAGCGCGGCGAGCGGGCCACCGCCCGGCGGGTTCTCGTACGCCCAGCGCACCGGGCGCGCCGTCGGACGGCGGGCGCCGACGACGACGGTGCGGGCCGCGTCGTCGCAAGCGCTCAGCACCCGGTCCAGCAACGGCCGCCCGCCGACCCGGAGCCCGGGCTTGTCGGCCCCGCCGAGCCGTTTGGCGGCACCGCCGGCGAGCACCACGGCGTCGTACACCTGCACAGTCATGCCCCGAGTATCTCCGGGCGCCGGGCCCTTACCCGCTGCCGGGTCGGCAGCCCCGGCTGCGGCCCGCTGCCCCGGAGGCCACCCGGCCGCTTCGGAACCCCCGCCCCTGCGGAGCACGCGGGCGCGCTCCCGTAACCCCGGTCACCGGCGCGAGGACGACGGACACCCGGAAGCGCCCGGAAAGCATCCCGACCCGCCCGGACCCACCCGGACCCATCCGGGCGGGTCCGGACCCGCCCGGGCGCGTCCGGACTCACCCGGACTCACCCGGACGCGCCCGGAGCTACAGCGTGCGCAGGAGCACCGCCGGATGTTCGACGCAGTCCGCGACGTAACGGAGGAAGCCGCCCGCCGTTCCGCCGTCGCAGACCCGGTGATCGAAGGTGAACGACAGTTGCACCACCTGCCGGACCGCCAGTTCGCCCCCGTGCACCCACGGCTTCGGCACGATCCGGCCGACGCCGAGCATCGCGGCCTCCGGGTGGTTGATGATCGGGGTGGAGCCGTCGACGCCGAAGACGCCGTAGTTGTTGAGCGTGAAGGTGCCTCCGGTCAGCTCGGCGGGGGTGAGGCGGCCCGAGCGGGCGGCCTCCGTGAGCCGGGCGAACTCCCGCGACAGCCCTTCCGCGTCCAGCAGATGGGCGTCGCGGACCACCGGCACCATCAGACCCCGGTCGGTCTGTGCGGCGAAACCGAGGTGGATCCGCGGCAGCCTTACGACCTCGCGGGCCTCCGCGTCCACGGTGGAGTTCAGCTCCGGATACCGGGCGAGCGCTGCCGTGGTGATCCGCGCCATCAGGGCCAGCAGGGAGATCTTGGGGCCGCCCGCGGCGTTCATGGCGGCCCGCGCCGCCAGCAGCTCGGTCGCGTCGGCGTCCACCCAGGTGGTGGCGTCCGGAATCTCCCGCCGGCTGCGGGACAGCTTGTCGGCCACGGCGCCGCGCACGCCGCGCAACGGCACCCGGTCGGAACGCAGGCCCCGCCCGTCCCCGGACGGCGCCTCCTCCACCGGCCGCTGCCCGGGCCCCGCCCCCGCCACCGGCTCCGCCCCGGCCGGCGAGCCGGGCACGGCGTCCGCGAACGGCTCCGTCCCCGTACGGGCCTCGCCGGCGTGTCCTGCCGGAACTGCCGTGCGGCTCTGCCCGCGCGGGTCGGCGTCCATCGGCCCCTGCACGGCGTACGGCTCGGCGGGCGGGCTGTCGGTCCCGCCGCGCGTGTCCCGCGCGGCCGCGCCGGGCCCTCCGGCTCCCGACCGCACGGCGCGCTCGACATCGGCGCGCAGGATCAGCCCGTCGGGCCCGGAGCCGGCCAACCGCCGCAGGTCGATGCCGTGTTCGCGGGCGAGGCGCCGCACCAGCGGGGAGATGACGGCCACCGGGCCCCCGGTGACGGTGCGGTCCGGTCCGCCCCGGCCGGCCGCGGCCCCTTCGGACCGTGCCGTTCCGGCCCCGGGCGCACGGCCCTCGATGCCGTCCAGCGGCTGCCAGAACTCGGACGCGGCCTCGGAGGGGTCTCCGCCCGACGGCTCCGCCGCGGCCGTGCCGGGGGCGGCTGTTCCACCGTCGCCGTGCACACCACCGGGGCCGCCCGCCCGAACCCCTCGCGGCGCGCCGCCGGGCCGCTGGGCTGCCGGGCCCTCCTGCGGCGGCCACGCGCCGCCCTCGGGAAGCGTGCTCCCGTCCCGCTCGACCGGGCCGGACCGGCCGCCGCCGGACGCCGCGGACTCCCGGTCACCGCGCACCTCGGCTTCTCCGGCCGGTCCGTTCGGGCGGACCCGTCGGCGCCGCGCCGCGGGGGCGGCTGTGCCGTAACCGACGAGGACGTTCCCGGACCCCTCCGCCTCCGGGTCCGCAGCCGGCACACCGGAGCGGCCCCCGTCCCGGCCGGGACCGCCGCGGCCGCCGGAAGCGGGAGCCGCCCCCGCTCCCGGGCCGTTTCCGCCGCGGTCTGCCGCGCCCCCCGCACCGGAATCCGTGCCCCCGGTGCCGGCCTCCCCGCCCGCCACGGGTGCCTCGGCGCCGACCGCCACCGTCAGCAGGGCGGCCCCCACCGGCAGCTCCGTCCCCTCCTCACCGAAGCGGGCCGTCACCACACCCCCGTACGGGCACGGGACCTCGACCATCGCCTTGGCCGTCTCGACCTCGACAACCGGCTGGTCGACACGGACGACGTCGCCGACCTCGACAAGCCAGCGGACGATCTCCGCCTCGGTCAGCCCCTCGCCGAGGTCGGGCAGCGCGAATTCTCGGACCACGGGCATCAGTGCGCCCCTTCCCGGCCGGAGCCGCCCGCGGTGAAGTCCGACTCCCACTGGAGCCGGGCCACCGCGTCGAGGATCCGGTCCACGCCCGGCAGATGGTGCTTCTCCAGCATGGGCGGCGGATACGGAATGTCGAAACCGGTCACCCGCAACACCGGCGCCTCCAGGTGGTGGAAGCAGCGCTCGGTGATCCTGGCGGCCATCTCACCCCCGGGGCCGCCGAAGCCGGTGGCCTCGTGCACCACCACGGCCCGCCCGGTCCGGCGGACCGACGCGCACACCGTGTCGTCGTCGAACGGCACCAGGCTCCGCAGGTCGACGACCTCCAGCTCCCAGCCCTCCTCGCGCGCCGCCTCCGCCGCCTCCAGGCAGACGGGCACGGAGGGGCCGTAGGAGATGAGCGTCGCGGAGCGCCCCGTGCGCCGGACGGCGGCGCGGCCGATCGGGGCGACGGGCTCGGGGGCCTCCGGTGACCAGTCGGCCTTCGACCAGTACAGCCGCTTGGGCTCCAGGAAGACGACGGGGTCGTCCGAGGCGATGGCCGCGCGCAGCAGCCCGTACGCGTCGGCAACCGTGGACGGGGTGACGACGTGCAGGCCCGGAGTGGCCATGTAGTACGCCTCGGAGGAGTCGCTGTGGTGCTCGACCCCGCCGATGCCGCCGCCGTACGGCACGCGCACGGTGATCGGCAGCGGCATGGCACCGCGCGTACGGTTCCGCATCCGGGAGACATGGCTGACGAGCTGCTCGAACGCCGGATAGGCGAAGGCGTCGAACTGCATCTCGACGACCGGCCGCAGCCCGTACATCGCCATGCCCACGGCCGCGCCCAGGATCCCCGCCTCGGCGAGGGGCGTGTCCGTGCAGCGTTCGTCGCCGAAGGCCGCCGCGAGCCCGTCGGTGACACGGAAGACCCCGCCGAGCGTGCCGACGTCCTCGCCCAGGACGTGCACCGTGGGGTCGGCGGCCATCTCGTCGTGCAGCGCACGGCCCAGGGCCTGCGCCATGGTGGCGGGCTTGCGGGCCGTCGCGCCGGCCGGCTTCCGGGCCGCCCGGGTGGCGGCCTGTGTGGTGGTCTGTGTGGTGGTCTGTGTGGTCACTGCGGTCACTCCCCCGTCTTCCGAGCGCCATCGGCTTCTCCGGCTTCCCCCGAACCTCCGGCCTCTCCGGACCGTCCCGCTTCCCCGGACCGGCCGGCCGGGGCGTCCCGCCCGGGCCGGTCGCCCCGGTTGGCCCGGTCGCCCCGGTTGCCCCGGCTGTCCTGCTCGGCCCGGTGCGCCCGTCCCGCCTGTGCCGCTTCTCCCGCCCGTCCTGCCTGTGCCGCTTCTCCCGCCTGTCCTGCCTGTCCCGCTTCTTCCGCCTGTTCCGGCTGTTCCGGCTGTTCCGCTTCTTCCGCGGCGTCGAGCTCGGCGCGCAGTTGCTCGGCCTGGGCGCGGAGCTGCTGCGTCCGCTCCGCGTACACGTGCCCGAACAGGTCCATCGGGTCGAGCACCGGTTCCTCGTTCATCCGCTCCCGCAGACCGGCGGCCATCTCCTCGGCCCCGGCGCGGGCGGCGTCGGCCTGCTCGTCGTCCCAGCGGCCGGCGCCCCGCAGCTCGGACTCCAGCAGCGCCAGGGGGTCGTGGGCGCGCCAGGCCTCGACCTCCTCGTCCGAGCGGTAACGGGTGGCGTCGTCGGCGTTGGTGTGTGCCTCCATGCGGTAGGTCACCGCCTCCACGAGGGTCGGTCCGCCGCCCTCCCGTGCCCGGCGCACGGCGTCGGCGAGGACGGCGTGCACGGCGGCGGCGTCGTTGCCGTCGACCAGCCGGCCCGGCATGCCGTAACCGACGGCCTTGTGCGCGAGGGACGGGGCGGCGGTCTGCTTGGCCAGGGGTACGGAGATGGCGAAGCCGTTGTTCTGCACCAGGAAGACGACCGGGGCCCGCCAGACGGCCGCGAAGTTCAGCGCCTCGTGGAAGTCGCCCTCGCTGGTGCCCCCGTCGCCGACCATGGCCAGCGCCACCACGTCGTCACCCTTGAGGCGGGCCGCGTGCGCCAGCCCGACCGCGTGCGGAAGCTGGGTGGCCAGGGGGGTGGAGAGCGGGGCTATCCGGTGCTCGTGCGGGTCGTACCCGGTGTGCCAGTCGCCGCGCAGCAGGGTCAGCGCCTGTACGGGGTCGAGGCCGCGGGCGACGGCGGCCAGGGTGTCCCGGTAGCTGGGGAAGAGCCAGTCGCGGTCCTCCAGGACGAGGGCCGCCGCCACCTCGCAGGCCTCCTGCCCGGTGCTCGCGGGATAGACGGCGAGGCGGCCCTGCTTGGTGAGGGCGGTGGCCTGCGCGTTGAACCGGCGGCCCCGGACCAGCTGGACGTACAGCCGCCCCAGCAGCTCGGGATCGACGTCGCGGGCGGCCGGGGTGCCCAGCACGCGATACGGCTCGGAGTCCGGCAGCAGGGGACCGGGATCGGTGCGCGGCCGCCAGGCGGGAGGCGGGGCCGGCTGGGTGGACTGGTGTGATCCAGTCTGCTGCAGGACCGTCATGGCGGTGCACCTCCTGGGCTTCCCCTGCCCGGTGGGGCGGGGACGGCGGCATCCGGGCACGGAGCGTGTTGTACTCCCCTACCGATTGTTCGGTCGCGGGCGCATTTTGGCTACAGGGGACCCCAGCCTGTGGACAAACGGTTCTCCACAGGCTGGGATGACAGCAGGACGTCCAGGAGGAGGTGCCGCACGGGCATGCCGGATGAACGGATGGCCGAACCGGCCGGCACAACAGAACCGACGCGTCCGGAAGCCCCGCCCCCGGACGCCTCCCCTCCGGGCGCCCCGCCCCCGGGCGCCGCGCCTCACGCCGCCCCTCCTCCGAGCGCCACGGCTCCGGACACCCCGCCCCCGGCAACACGGGCGGCGCGGGCAGCACCGGCGGCGTGGGACGATCCGTCGCGCCCCGCACCGGCCGACGAGCCGCCGCGCCCGCCCGTGCGGCCGCTGGACGCCGTAGACCGCGAGATCCTGCACATCCTGCGCTCGGACGGCCGGGCGTCGATACGAGCGGTGGCGGAACAGGTGCACGTGTCCCGCGCCAACGCCTACGCCCGCATCAACCGGCTCATCGACGACGGCGTGATCCGCGGCTTCAGCGCCCGCGTGGACCACGAACGCGCGGGTCAGGGCGCGTCGGCGTACATCACCCTGAAGATCGTCCAGAACTCCTGGCGCACGGTCCGCGCACAGCTCCAGGCGCTCCCCGGCGCGGTGCACATCGCGCTGGTCAGCGGGGACTTCGACGTACTGCTGCTGGTGCACACGGAGGACAACCGGGCGCTGCGGGAACTGGTGCTGACCCGCATCCAGGCGATCCCGGAGGTGCTGAGCACGCGGACGCTGCTGGTCTTCGAGGAAACGGACCTCGGCCCCGAGCCGTAACGGCCGACGGCGCCCGGACAGCTTCCCGACCGCCCTCCGGCTCCCGGATACGACGCCCGAGGGGGCGGACAGCCGAGCGCGCCGATGCCCTGTGCACCGGTCCGTGTGCACCGGTCCGCGGCCGACGGTCCGCCGCGGGCCGGTGATCGGGGGCCCGGTGATCGGGGGCCCGGTGATCGGAGGCATCCTCGGCGGTCGGCCGCAGGTCAACGGCCGGTCGGCGGGCGGCGGTCGGTGCGGCAGGTGCAATCGCCGGTCGGCCACAGGTCGGCGGGCAGCGGCCGACGGGCGGGCAGCTTCCGTCGGCCGGCCGGGGAACGGCCCGGGAGAGTTGGTCAGCTGCCGCTGTCCGACAGCTTCGCCCGCAGCTGGAGCACCGACTTGGTGTGGATCTGGCTCACCCGGCTCTCCGTGACGCCGAGGACCCGGCCGATCTCGGCGAATGTCAGTCCCTCCCAGTAGAAAAGAGTCACCACGGTCTTCTCCCGCTCCGGCAGGGTGTTGACGGCCCGTGCCAGCAGGCGCCGCAGCTCCCGCTCCTCCGCCACTTCCACCGGGTCGTCCGCGCCGGTGCCCACCGGCATGTCCGTCAGCCCGGACCGGCCGCCCTCGACGCCCGCGTGCAGCAGTTCCTCCAGGGCCACGACGTCCGCCGGGGAGGGCCGACCGAAGATCTGCTGCAGGTCATCCGGGCCGATGCCCAGCTCGGCGGCCACCTCCGCGTCGGACGGGTTGCGGCCGAGCGACGACTCCAGCGTGGCATGGGCCCGTTCGACGCTGCGGGCCTGCTGCCGCACCGACCGGGGGAGCCAGTCCAGCGCCCGCAGCTCGTCGAGCATCGCACCGCGGATACGGGTCACGGCGTACGTCTCGAACCGCACCGGCCGCTGCTCCGGGTCGTACGTCTCGATGGCGTCGATGAGCCCGACGACTCCGCTGGACAGGAAGTCGGCCTCGACGCCGGGCGGAAGGCCGACGGCGACCCGGCCCGCCACATACTTGACCAGCGGCGAGTAGTGCAGGATCAGCTGTTCCCGCAACCGCTCGTCTCCCGTCGCCCCGTACGACCGCCACAGCTCACCGGTTGTCGTGGGGGCGCCGGGGGTCTCGGGAACAGCGCTGTCCGTGCCGCCGGGAGCCGCCACGGACACGGCGGACCGTCCGGCACGGGAGGAGCCGTCCACCTCCGCGGTGCCTGCCGCCCGCAGCGCGAGGGCGCGGGCGGGCACGGCGCCGGCCGGCCGGGCCTCCGCACCGTCCGGGAGAGCCGCGGCGGGTGCGCCCTCGCGCCGGAGCCGTGCCTTCAGCGCCGCCAGTGAGGTTTCCGTCTCCTCCGCCGGAACGGCCTGGCTGAGCGCCGTCCCGGTCGCGCGCAGCATGCTCCGGACCGGGTCGTTCCGCGTCGGCCGGGGGTGATCGGTTCGCTCCTGCCGATGCCCCGTCACCGCTGGTCACCTCCCTCGGCCGCGTCGAACAGACCCAGCTGCCTCAGCTTGACCGACAGCGGTTCGAGTTTCCGGCGTGCCGTGCTCAGCTGTACCCGCACAGTCGAGGGCTCGGTCCCCAGTATGTCGGCGATGTCGGCCGCGGAGAGACCGTCCAGGTGATGGAGCACCATCACGGCGCGTTGGCGGGGCGGCAGTCGCGCGATGGCGGTGCACACCTGAAGGAACCCCTCCTTCACATCCATCAGTGCGGCCATGTCCGGGCCCCGCGCCGACGACTCGGCTTCGTCGAGGGGTGCCGTAGCCGGGTGGCGGTTGCAGACTTTGACCGCCTCTCGTATCACCGTCCTGGTCAGCCAGGGCCCCCAGTTCCTCACCGGTTCGGCGTGCGGGGCGTTCATCCGGCGCCAGCACTGGACGAACGCCTCTTGCACGGCGTCGTACGCCAGCGTGTGCAGGGCTCCGCACACCATGGAGGCCTTGGCGAGCAGCGGTCGGTACCACCGCCGGTACACCGCGTCGAACTCCTCCTCGAAGGGCTCTCCGGGCATTCATTCCTGCTCACTGTGGGGAAGCCTCGCGGACCACGAGCCGCCGTCCCGGTCCGTGACCTCCACGGAACCGCCGCCGGAGGCGAGTTGGCGCAGTACGACCCCGAGAGTTTCCCGCCGTGCCGCCTCACGAATCCAGTAGGCACCGGCGCGCAGGGCGATTCCCACCGCGGCACTCACACCGGTTGCCACACACGTCCAGCCCCAGACTGTGAGCACTCCGGGCTCCCCTCTCCGTGTCTTCCACCCGCCGGGGTGTCCCGGCACTCTGTAAAGAGGGGAGCGGGCCCGGAAACGCGTAGCCGGAAGGCTGGACGCAACGACGAGTCACCCGATCGAGTGATGATCTGAACTGATCCGAACCCTGGTGCGACGGTTACTCCCGACGCCCGGAGCCGGATTCGGGACGCCCGGGGCCACCCGGGGCCACTCGGGGCCACCCGGGGTCACGGAGCCCGGCCGCGTACATCCGGCCCCGGACATCCGGCTCGGGCAATCCTGACCGGGACACATCCGGCCCGGAGCGTCGCTGTGCCCGCCGCATGTCACCCGGCCCCGCCGCCCGGCTCCTGTCGCCCGCCGTCTGTCGCCCGCCGTCTGTCGCCCGGCGCCTGACTCAGGTCCTGCGCCCGGTTCATCGGGTCCTGCGACTGATTCAGGTCCTGCGCAGGCCCTCGAAAGCCAGCCGGACCACCGCGTCGGCGACCTCGTCGCCGTGGTCGGCCCCCGCCCCGCCCGGGCGGTACCACTCCACGATGGAGTTGATCATTCCGAACAGCAGCCGGGTCGCGAGCCGGGCGTCCGTGTCCACCCGCAGGTCGCCGTCCGCAGCCGCCTGCTTCAGCAGCTCGGACACCTGCTGGTCGAACTCGCGGCGGCGTCCCATCGCCCACCGCTCGGTGTCGGTGTTGCCGCGCACCCGCAGCAGCAGGGTGACGTACGGCAGCTCGGCCATCAGCACCTCGGCGGTACGGCGCGTGACGTGCTCCAGGCGCTCCACCGCGCGCCCCTCGCACGCCTCCGGCTCCCGGAGGATGCCGAACAGCCCGTCCAGCGCGCGGCTTATCGCCAGCCGCAGCAGTTCCTCCTTGCCGCGCACATGGTGGTAGATCGACGACTTGGAGATCCCGGCGGCCCGGGACAGGTCCTCCATCGAGGTGCCGTCGTAGCCGCGCTCGATGAACACCTCGACGGCGACCGCGAGCAGCGATTCGGGCGTGTAGGTGTCTCGCTTGGCCATGGTCAGATTGAACCAGGTTCCCCGCGGAGGGGGCGCACCGAAGCCGGTACGAGCGCGGGTGCCCCTTCTCACGCCGCCCGCCCGGCCGCCCGTTCCGGCAGCATCCGGCGCCGCGGCCGACCGGCTCCTCTGGCCGGCCGACCGGCTTCCCGTGCCGGGAGACCGGGCCCGTGCCGACCGACGGGCTTCCCCGGACCGGCCGACCGGAGCCGTGCCGACCCGCTCCCGAGGCCGACCGGCTCCCGAGGCCGACCCGCTCCCGAGGCCGACCGGCTCCGGCGGCCGACCGGCTCCGGCGGCGGCCCGGGCGCCTTCACCGGGCACGGTGACGTGCACGCGTTCTCCCCGTTCACGCACCTTCCGGCCGGCGAGGGGCCCGGAGGTTCCGCCGGGCCGGCCCGCCGCGCGCCACTCCCTTCCCGTCTCCGCCCGGCCGTCGCCGGGGCGCTCCGGCCGGCTGCGAGGAACAGTTATCCACAACCCTTGCACCGACCGATCGTTCGGTTACTCTGAGAGCCGTTGTTCCATCCGTACGCCAGCCGCATGCCATCCCCATGCGACAGCCCGGCTCGACGAGGAGTTGGTCACCCATGGCCGCCGCTCTCAGCGCGCAGCAGCTCAGCGAGAAGCACCGCAGCACCCTCGACCAGGCGCTGGAGACGATCCACACCCGTGCCTACTGGTCGCCGCATCCGGAGCATCCGAAGGCCTACGGCGACAGCGCCGCCGGGGACGGGAAGGCGGCCTTCGAGGCGCTGCTCGGGTCCCGGTTCCAGCTGGACCAGCCCGGGACGGACGGCTGGGTGGACGGCGAGGTGTCGCCGTACGGGATCGAGCTCGGGGTGGAGTATCCGCATCCGGATCCCGAGATGCTGCTGCCGGCGATGCGGGCCGGCATGGGGACCTGGCGGCGGGCCGGGGCCGAGGGCCGGGCCATGGTGTGCCTGGAGATCCTTGCCCGGATCAGCGCCCGGACGCACGAGTTCGCGCACGCGGTGATGCACACCTCCGGGCAGGCCTTCATGATGGCCCTCCAGGCCGGCGGACCGCACGCCCAGGACCGCGGGCTGGAGGCGGTGGCGTATGCCTATGCCGAGCAGGTGCGCACCCCCCAGACCGCCGAGTGGTCCAAGCCGCAGGGCAAGCGGGACCCGGTGAATCTGACCAAGACGTTCACCCCGGTCGGCCGCGGGGTCTCGCTGCTGATCGGCTGCAACACCTTCCCCACCTGGAACGGCTATCCCGGCCTCTTCGCCTCCCTCGCCACCGGGAACCCGGTGCTGGTCAAGCCCCATCCGCGGGCCGTGCTGCCGCTGGCGATGACGGTCGCCGCGGCCCGTGAGGTGCTCGCCGAGGCGGGCTTCGACCCGAATCTGGTGGCGCTGGCGGCGGAAGGTCCGGGTGAGGGGCTGGCCAAGCGGCTCGCCACCCGGCCGGAGATCCGCATCATCGACTACACCGGCTCCTCCGCGTTCGGCGACTGGCTGGAGGAGAACGCCGTCCAGGCCCAGGTCTTCACGGAGAAGGCCGGGGTCAACACCGTCGTGGTCGAATCGACCGACGACTACCGGGGGATGCTCTCCAACCTCGCCTTCTCGCTGTCGCTCTACAGCGGCCAGATGTGCACCACCCCGCAGAATCTGCTGATCCCCCGGGACGGCATCGCCACGGACGCCGGCCACAAGGGGTACGACGAGGTGGTGAGCGATCTCGCGGGCGCGGTCGACCGGCTGCTGAGCGACGACGCCAAGGCGACCGCGTTCCTCGGCGCGATGGTGAACCCGCAGGTGAAGGAGCGTATCGAGGCCGCGGCCGAGCAGGGCGAGGTCGCGCTCGCGTCCCGCTCGATCACGCATCCGGAGTTCCCCGGCGCCACCGTGCGCACCCCGGTCCTCGTCAAGGCCGACGGGGCGCGGAAGCAGTGGGACGGGGCGGACACCGAGGCCCCGTATCTCAGCGAGTGCTTCGGGCCGGTCGCCTTCGCGGTGGCGGTGGACTCGGCCGCCGACGCGGTCGACCTGCTGCGGCACACCGTGCACAGCCGGGGAGCGATGACCGTCGGGGCGTACACGGTCTCAAAGGAGGTCGAGAGGATGGTCGAGGACGCCTGTCTCGACGAGTGCGCGCAGCTTTCGCTGAACCTCACCGGTGGTGTGTACGTCAATCAGACCGCGGCGTTCTCCGATTTCCACGGCTCCGGGGGCAACCCGGCGGCGAACGCGGCGCTGTGTGACGGGGCGTTCGTGGCCAACCGGTTCCGTACGGTCGAGGTCCGCCGGCCGGCCTGAGCGGGGGGCGGGCCGAGCAGGGCCCGCCCGTACGGGAACGGCCGGCCCCCGTCACCGCGTGACCGCCGGGAGGTGCCCCCCCGTCATCGCCCGGCGGTCATCGCTCAGCCGGCCATCGCTCAGCCGGCCATCGCCCGGCGGTCATCGCTCAGCCGGTCATTCCTTCACCGAGCCGCTGAGCATGCCCTCGATGAAGCGGCGCTGGAGCAGTACGTAGACGATCACCACCGGCAGCGCGATGAGGACCGAGGCCGCGGCGAGCAGGGCGGTGTCGGAGCTGTGCTGGCCCTGGAAGAAGGCCAGGCCCAGCGGCACCGTGCGGTGCGCCTCGTCGCTGACCATCACCAGCGCCAGCAGGAACTCGTTCCAGGTCCACATGAAGACGATGACCACCATGGTGGAGATCGCGGGCCGTCCCATCGGCACCAGGATCCGCCAGAGGGTGGCCCAGCTGGAGGCGCCGTCGATCCGGGCGGCGTCGATCACGGCCCGCGGGCTGCCGCGGAAGTAGGTCCGCATCCAGAACACGCCGAAGGCCAGGGACTGCGCGGTCTGCGGAAGGATCAGCGCCCAGTAGGTGTCGGTCAGTCCCCAGTGGCGCAGGTCGAAGTAGAGCGGGACGACCAGGGCCTCCTGGGGGAGGGTGAGGCCGAGGACGAAGAGATAGAAGAGCAGCGTGGAGCCCGGGAAGCGCATCACCCCGAAGGCATAGGCCGCGAGCACCGCGAGCAGCGAGGTGACGGCCACGACGACGACCGTGACCAGCACCGAGTTGGCCAGATAGCTGCCGAAGTGGCCGCGGGTCCAGGCGTCCGCGAAGTTGCCCCAGTTCAGGCCGTCGGGGAGGGAGAAGCCGGTGTCGAGTGACGACTGCGAGCCGAAGGCTGAGGAGAGGATGCCCACGACGGGGGTGAGCGAGATGATCGCGAAGAGTATGAGTACGCCGTATCCGGCGACGCGTTCGAAACGGCTGGTCATGTGGTGTTCCGCCCCTCCACGAGCCGCGTCACGGCGACCGTCAGCACGAAGATCAGCACAGTGAGGCCGACCCCGACCGCCGCCGCCGAGCCGACCTCGTTGATCTCGAACGCCCGGTGGTAGACCTGGTACGCGGGGACGGAGGTGCTGGTGCCCGGCCCGCCACCGGTGGTGATGTAGATCAGGTCGAAGTTCCGCAGCCCGGCGATCATCGTCAGGGTCAGCGCCACGGCGATCTCGGCCCGCAGCCCCGGCAGGGTGACGGCGAAGAACTCCCGTACCGCTCCGGCCCCGTCCATCCGCGCCGCCTCGTACAGCTCACGCGGGATGCGCTGGGTGCCGGCCAGGAACAGCACCAGGCACAGACCGGTCTCCACCCAGGTGCCGACCGCGCCCACCGCCGGGAGCGCCCAGGTGTAGTCGCCGAGCCAGGAGCGGGTGAGCCCCTCCAGGCCGACGGTCCGCAGCAGGTCGTTGAGCAGCCCGTCCGGCGCCAGGATCGACCGCCAGGCGACCGCGACGACCACCATCGCCAGCACCTGCGGCAGGAACAGCACGGTGCGGAAGAACGTCATGCCGCGCACCCGGAAGCGGGACAGCACGGACGCCAGCAGCAGTCCGATGGCGACCGGCAGCGCGGCGTAGAAGACGAGCAGCGCGAGCGCGTGCAGGAAGGAGTCCCGCAGGACCGGATCGCGGAAGAGATCACGGTAGTTGTCGAGACCCGCCTCGGTGGCGACCGTCAGGCCGTCCCAGTGCACGAACGAGAGCCAGATCGTCTGGCAGAGCGGGAAGAGCAGAAAGACGGCGTAGAGGATGAAGGCCGGGAGGAGGTAGAGATAACCGACCGCGCGCGGCTCGCCGGGGGCCCGGCCGCCGTAGTGCCGGCCGACGAGGGCCCGCAGCCGCCCGGCGGGCCCGCCCGGGAGATGCCCCGCGCTCACCGCTCGCCGCCCGCGGCCCGTCCGGACTCCTCCTGCTGCTGCTTTTGGAAGTCCGCGTAGTCCTGCTGGAGCGCCTCCGCGAAGGCGTCCGGGGAGACCTTGCCGTCGATGACTCCCTGGAGCCACTTGGAGAGGGTGTCGTAGAAGGTCGGCGTCGTGTAGTCGAGGTAGGGCACCAGGCCGTCCGCGGCGTTCAGCCGTTCCCAGCCGTCGATGAGCTGCCCGTCGACGCTGCCGGCGGGCACCTCGCGCGCCGCCTTGCCGGGCACTGCGGGCAGGACGCCCTCCTCGGTCATCACATCGGCCGCGTGCTCGTCGGTGAGGAAGTCCAGATAGGCGGCGGCGACCTCCGGATGCTCCGACTTCGACGTCACCGACCAGGCGAGTCCCTGACCGCCGGTGGACACCGGCGCGCCCCCGGCGGACGCGGGCGGCGGGGGCATCAAGCCGAGCTTGTCGCCCATCGGCTTCTTCAGGTCGGCGAGCAGCCAGGTCCCGGTGATCAGGAAGGCGCCGTCGCCGGAGGCGAACTGCTTGGTGGCGTCGTCGTAGCCCTTGCCGTTGGCGCCCTTCGGCAGATAGCCCTTCTCCGCCCAGTCGGCCAGGGTGCGGGCGGCCTCCCGGGTGTGCTCGTTGTCGAAGCCGGTACCGGCGCCGCCCGCGCCGAGGACGGTGTTCCGTACGGCCTCGGCGCCGCCCGCCTGGTTCTGGAGCACGCCGAAGGTGTGGATCGCCGGGTACTGGTCGAGGTTGCCGAACTGGACGGGCAGTTCGCCCTCGGCCTTGAGCTTCGGCAGTGCCCCGGTGAGGTCGGACCAGGTCTTCGGCGGCTCCACCCCGGCCTTGGCCAGGACGTCCTTGTTGTAGTAGACGCCGACGTACTCGCCGGTCTGGGAGATGCCGTAGAGCCGGCCGGTGCCGAAGCGGCTGCCGTCGGCGGCGACGCGGTTGAGGTTGAGCAGCGTGTTCGGGTAGCGGGTGTTCCAGCCGTAGATGCCCGCGTAGTTGTCGAGCGGCAGCAGCAGTCCGGCCTTCACGAAGGCGACCATGTCGGGGTAGCCCTGGTTGGCCTGGACGATGTCGGGCGGGTTGTTGCCGGACATCGCGAGCTTGAGCGTCGTCTTGAGGTCGTCGAAGCTGCGGGCCACCCGCTTGATCGTGACGTTCGGGTACTTCTCCTGGAACTCCCGGTTCAGCCGCTCGATCTCGGCGTTCTGCCCGCCGCGGATCTCCTGGTCCCAGACCGTGAGGGTGACCTTTCCGGCCTTCGCCGGATCGGGCACCCCGGTGGCCCCGGCACCCGGGCCTGCACCGCCCGCGGCCCCCGACCCGTCGGTGCCGGGCACACAGGCGGACGCGAGCAGGACGGTCGTGGCGGCCAGAGCCGTACCCGCGGACCGGGCGCGGCGGTGCGCACTCATCGTGGTTCTCCTCTCGGCGCCCTGCGGCGGCTGTTCACTGACGGCTGATCATTGGCAGCTGTTCACTCACGGCTGTTCACTGGCGTTGTTCACCTGCGTACGGACTCCGGCGTACGGGACTCCGGCGTACGGGTCGTCCCGTCCGGCCGCCGCCCGGTGCGCCGTGTCAGGACGGACGGAAGCCGATCGTGGGGGTGGCGCGGCGCAGCGGCCAGTCGGTGGTGCCCGCGGGCAGCAGGTCGCCCAGGAAGCGGTAGCGCCGCATCACGTCCTCGCTCTGGCCGCCGCACTTGGTCGCGTACTGCCACCAGGCCGCGACCTCGGCCCAGCCGGGCGCCGAGAGCGAGCCTCCGAAGTGCTGGACGGACAGGGCGGCGGTGAGGTTGGCGAAGGCGAGCCGGTCGGCGAGCGGCCAGCCGGCCAGGGTGCCGGTGGTGAAGCCCGCCATGAAGACGTCACCGGCACCGGTGGTGTCCAGGGCCTCGACGCGCAGCGCCGGTACGTCGGCGCTCTCCCCGGTGAGCGAGTCGACGGCGACGGCGCCCTCACCGCCCTTGGTGACCACGGCGATCGGCACGAGTTCGGCGAGGGCGCGCGCCGCCTGCTCGGGGGTGTCGGTGCGGGTGTAGTTCTGTGCCTCGACGGCGTTGGGCAGAAAGGCGTGGCAGTAGGTGAGGTCGGCGAGCGTGTCCGCGTTCCAGGCGCCGGTCTCGTCCCAGCCGACGTCGGCGAAGATCTTGCTGCCCTCCTCGTACGCCTGCCGGACCCAGCCGTCCATCCGGTGACCGGGGTCGAGCGAGGTGACGCAGGCGCGGGAGCGGGGGCGTTCGGCGACGCTGACGCAGGGCTTCGGGGCCTCGTGGCCGTGCGAGACCATCGTGCGCTCGCCCTCGTACGCCATGGAAACGGTGACCGGCGAGTGCCAGCCGGGCGCCCGGTGGGAGGGGCCGAGATCGATGCCCTCGCTGTCGGCGAGGCTCTCCCAGCAGTAGTCGCCGTAGACGTCGTCGCCGAACGCCGCGGCGAGCGAGGTGCGCAGGCCCAGCCGGCGCAGCGCGGTCGCCATGTTGGCGACGCCCCCGGGGCTGGATCCCATGCCGCGGGCCCAGGACTCGGTGCCGCGCACGGGGGCGTGGTCGAGGCCGGTGAAGACGATGTCCAGGAAAACCGTGCCGGTGAGGAAGACGTCCTGTCCGGGGTCGCCCTCACGGCGTACGGCAGCCAGCGGATCCATCGGGGCCGGGGACGGCGCCGGCTGGGCGGTTCCGGTGGTACTCAACGTGCTCGTGCCTCTCCTGGCTCGTGTGGCTCCGTCGCGCGGGAGCTTCACTTCTGTGACCGACACCCTGCAACCGACAGCCGGTAAATGCAATACCTCGGTCATACTCGCGCACACTCGCTCACAGAAGGTAGATTGCCGAGCATGTTGCGCGAGAACCGCCACGAGCAGTTGCTGCGGGTCCTCCGCGAGGAAGGGGTGCTCCCCATCCGGGAGATCGCCAGGCGGCTCCAGGTCAGCGAGGCCACCGCGCGGCGCGATCTCACGGATCTCAGCGAGGCCGGCCGGCTCACCCGGGTCTACGGCGGCGCCGTCGCCCGCGAACCCTCCGAACGGCCGTTCGCCGAGGAGGAGGTCGACGACCTCGACGCCAAGAACGCCGTCGCCCGGCGCGCCGCCGCGCTGATCGAGGACGGCGACGTGGTGCTGCTGGACATCGGCACCACCACGCTCCAGCTGGCGCGGCTGCTGCACGGCCGGAAGATCACCGTGGTGACCAGCAATCTCGCCGTGTACGAGGAGCTGCGCGACGACGAGGCCCCCGAACTCGTCCTGCTCGGCGGCCGGGTGCGGCGCAACTACCGGTCGGTGGTCGGCCACATGACCGAGACCGCTCTGCACGCGCTCTACACCGACCGGCTGTTCCTGGGCACCAGCGGCGTGCTCCCCGACGGCCGGGTGCTCGACACCACCGATGTCGAGGTGCCGGTCAAGCGGGCCATGCTCGCCGCCGCCCGGCAGGTGGTGCTGCTCGCGACCGCCAAAAAGTTCCCGGGCACCGGGACCGCCCGGATCTGCGGACCGGACGACATCGACGTACTGATCACCAACGAGGCGTCCGACCCGGCCACCGTCGCCGGGTTCCGCGAGGCCGATGCGGAGGTTCTGCAGGTATGAGGCTGACCGTGCTGGGCGGCGGCGGGTTCCGCGTGCCGCTGGTGTACCGGGCGCTGCTCGACGACAGCGGCTCCCCGGAGGGCCGCTGCACCGAACTCGTCCTGTACGACACCGACCGAGCGCGGCTGGACGCGATCGGTGCCGTGCTCGCCCACCAGGCCGAGCGGCACGCGCAGGGCCCCGGCGGGGGCGGTCCGGCACCCGCCGTGCGCGCCACCACCGACCTCGACGACGCGCTGCGCGGCGCCGACTTCGTCTTCTCGGCGATCCGCGTCGGCGGTCTGGAGGGCCGCACCCGCGACGAGCGGATCCCGCTGGCCGAAGGGGTGCTGGGCCAGGAGACCGTCGGCGCGGGCGGCGTGCTGTACGGGCTGCGCACCCTGCCGGTCGCGGTGCGGATCGCCGAGCGGATCGCGGAGGTCGCCCCCGAGGCGTGGGTCATCAACTTCACCAACCCGGCCGGCATGGTCACCGAGGCCATGGGCCGGGTCTTCCGCGAACGCGGCCTCGGCGACCGGGTGATCGGCATCTGCGACTCCCCCGTGGGGTTGTGCAGGCGGGCGGCGCGCGCCCTGGGAGCCGACCCCGACCGCGCGAGCTACGACTACGTCGGCCTCAACCACCTCGGCTGGCTGCGCGGGGTGACCGTGGACGGGCGCGATCTCTTGCCGGGGCTGCTGGCCGACCCGGGCGCCCTGGAGTCGTTCGAGGAGGGCAAGCTCTTCGGCGCCGACTGGCTGCGCGCGCTGGGCGCGCTGCCGAACGAGTATCTGCACTACTACTACTTCAACCGGGAGGCCGTCGCCTCGCTGACCGGCGCGGACGCCACCCGCGGCGAGTTCCTGCGCGAACAGCAGGCCCGTTTCTACGCCGAGCTGGGCTCCATCGCCGACCCGGCACAGGGCGGCCCGGCACAGGCCTACGACGCCTGGGAGCGGACCCGGCTGGAGCGCGAGGAGACGTACATGGCCGAGAGCCGCGAGGCCACCGGCGGCTGGCAGCGCGACAGCTGCGACCTCGACGGCGGCGGCTACGACCGGGTCGCCCTCGCCCTGATGCGCGCCATCGCGCGGGACGAGCGCACCACGCTGATCCTGAACGTGCCCAACCGCGGCGCCGTGCCCGGGTTCGACGCGGACGCCGTCGTCGAGGTGCCGTGCCTGGTCGGCGCGGGGGGCGCGCGGCCGCTGGCGACGGGCACGGTCGCACCGGACCAGCTCGGGCTGATGCTCGGGCTCAAGGCGGTGGAGCGGTCGGCGATCGAGGCCGCGGCGAGCGGCTCCCGGTCGGCGGCGCTGCGGGCGGTCGCGCTGCACCCGCTGGTGGACTCCGTACGGGTCGCGGAACGGATCCTGGAGGCGGCGGGACGCTGAGGGGGGGGCGGCTCGGGGCGGGAGGCGCGGCTACCGGGACCGCCGACGGACGCCCAGGGGGCACGGAGCGCGGCACCCGGCAGCGCCGGTCGGCGCTCAGAGGTACGGGCGGGGCACGGCGACCGGGACCGCCGACCGGCGCTCAGTGGTACGCAGCGGGCGCTCGGCACCGCCGGCGGGCGCTTCGGGGTGCGGGGCGGGCGCTTCGGAGTGCGGGGCGGGCGCTCAGCCGAAGACGTGCGCCTGCACCCAGGCGTGCATCGCGATCGCCGCCGCCGCGCCCGCGTTGATCGAGCGCGTCGAGCCGAACTGCGCGATCGAGCACACCATGGCCGCGTGTTCGCGCGCCTCCTCCGTGAGCCCCGGCCCCTCCTGCCCGAACAGCAGGACGCAGCGGCGGGGCAGCGCCGTCGTCTCCAGCGGCACCGATCCCGGAAGGTTGTCGATGCCGATGATCGGCAGCTTCTCGGCGGCGGCCCAGGCGGTCAGCCCGGCGGTGTCCGGATGGTGCCGTACGTGCTGGTACCGGTCGGTGACCATCGCGCCCCGGCGGTTCCAGCGCCGCCGCCCCACGATGTGCACCTCCTTGGCCAGGAAGGCGTTGGCGGTGCGCACCACGGAGCCGATGTTGAAGTCGTGGCCCCAGTTCTCCACGGCGACGTGGAAGTCGTGCCGCCGGGTGTCGAGGTCGGCGACGATCGCCTCCCGGGTCCAGTAGCGGTACCGGTCGACGACGTTCCGGCGGTCGCCGTGCGCGAGCAGCTCCGGGTCGTACCGCGGGCCCTCGGGCCAGGGCCCGGGGTGCGGGCCGACGCCGACGGGCTCCGGGCCGTGGCCCTCGTCGTACTGGAGGGGGAGCGGCCCGTTCTCGGCGGCCGGCTCGGTGGCGGGGGTCTCGCTGCTCACCCGACGAGGGTACGGGGCCGCCCGCGGCCGTCGCCGTCGCGCTCCGCGTCCCCGCGCCCCGCGCCGCCGCGCTGCCCGGGCAGCCGCAGCCGGGCCGTGCCCCGGCGCGCGTACCGGCCGAGGCCCCGCAGAAAGCCGGTCGGCAGGAACACTGCGTCCACGGCGACCATGGCGAGCGAGAAGAACGGCAGCCCGAGCAGCACCGCGATCGACAGATGCTCGGCGATCATCACCACCAGCAGGACGTTCTTGACCCGGCGGTTGAACAACGTGAAGGGGAACGCGACCTGCGTGATCACCGTGCCGTAGGTGATCAGCATGACCAGCAGGCCGCTGCTGCTGACCAGTTCGGAGAGGCCCGGCCAGGGAGTGAAGTAGTCCAGGTGCAGCGGGTAGTGCAGGGCGGTGCCGTCCTGCCAGCGCGAACCCTGCACCTTGTACCAGCCCGCGGTGGCGTAGATCAGGCACACCTCGGCCATGATCACCAGCAGCGCCCCGTTGTGCACGAGGTTCGCGACGATGTCCGCGACCGCGCGCGGCTCCCGGTCCGGCGCGTACCGGCACAGCGCCCACCACAGGGCCTGTACGGCCCACAGCCCCCAGAAGACCAGGGCCCAGCCCCAGCCGAGGCCGGGCCCGAGCGTGACGGCCGTCAGCGCGAGACCGAGCACCGACCAGAGCACGACGCCGGTGGCGTCGGCGTGCGGAGGTTGTCCGTGGTCCGCCCCGTGCGCGGCCGCCCGCACGCGCGCCCGGCGGGCGTCGAGCGACCAGACCCGGGCGCAGCGGGTCAGCACCAGATAGACGGCCATCAGATGGATGACGTTGTCGCCGCCGTCGCCCATGAAGATGCTGCGGTTCTGCAGGGACAGCACGCCGGCCATGAAGAGCACGGACACGGTGCGGGTGCGCCAGCCGAGCAGCAGCAGGGCGCTGGAGACGACGGAGAACAGATATCCGGCCTCGAACCACAGCACGTCGTCGGACCACAGCAGCGCGGTGAACGCACCGTTCCCCTCGACCAGCTGCCGCGCCATGTCCCAGCCCCAGGGGCTGTCCGGACCGTACAGCTCATGGCGGTGCGGCCACTCCCGGAGCAGGAAGCACAGCCAGGTCGCGGAGATGCCGATGCGGAGCACGGCGGTCTGGTACGGGCCGAGGGCCGAGGCGGTGATCCGGGCCACGGCGCGTGCCGGAGGGCCGGAGACCCGAGCGGGGATCACGACTCGTCCACCTTCGCCGCGGTTCCGGAGGCCGGGTCGCCGGGAACGTCGCCGGCGTCCACCGGCCACCAGTCCAGCTCGCGGTGGACCGTCTTCCGGTCGACCTTCTCGTCGCTCCAGGCGGGCGGGGCGACGGGGGTGGTGGCGGAGCGCACCTGGATCCGGCGCACCGTGCCGCCTTCGGTGGCCGGGCCGATCCGGGAGAGCACGATGCGCTTGACGTACCGCTCGGACAGCTCGCCGCGCAGGCCGTTCGGGCGGTTCTCCTCGTCGTGCGAGCCGACGAAGAAGTCCCAGGCGCGGCGCAGCTCGTTCTGCCGGGTGTGGCTGGGGACCAGGCTGTGGTGGATCTCCGCGCCGTCGAGGGCCGAGAGATCGGTCCAGCTGGTGACGGAGACACCGCCGTCCGCCGCCACCACCTCGGCCCGCGCCTGGACGGCGACGTTCTGCTGGAGCGGGTTGGGCGCGAACAGCTTCCAGTTCTGCTCGAACTCCGGATAGACGTAGTCGTCGATGACCTCGCCGTGCTGCTTGGAGACGGTGTTGGCCGGTGCGACGTGCAGAAACATCATGCCCAGATGCACCGCGGCGGCCACGGCGACGACGGCTGTGACCACCGCGACCACTATTCGCGACGGCAGCGACAGGGAGGCGATCCCGCCCGGCGTGCGCGGGGGCGCGGGCGCCCCGGCGGGCGTGTGCGCCGCTCCGGAGGCCGGTGTCGCGGCGGACGCCGGTGTCACCCCAGCCGGTGTCGCGGCGGACGCCGGTGTCACCGCGGGCCCGTGCCCGGTCGTCTCCCGTTCCCGGCCGTGGATTCCCGCTCCGGCCGGTCCGGGGATCGGGGTTCCGGTCGCCGCTGTCCCGCTGTCCGGGGCCCCCTGCTCGCGGCGTACGTGCTCGTGGTGCTCGTCTCGCTCCATCGCGCCTCTCCCTGAACCCCCGGATCCCGGAGAACGGTACTCAGCCGGGGCCCCTCGTGGACAGCCGGACGGTCGGCGTCGTCCGCAGGGGGCGTCCGCAGGGGGTGTCCTCGGGCAGCCGTCCACAGGCGGTCGTCCACAGGGAGTTGCCGGCAGTTGTCCACAGGCGGTCGCCCACAGCCTTGACACACCCGGGAGCGCACCACACCATTGAACCGAACGATCGGTCGGTTGATTGGCTGAGTGCCCGGACGGGGCCGACGGGAGCGAGGGCTTTCGGATGACAGCAGTGCTGGACGCGGCAGGCGGCGCGAGTGCGCCGGCCGAGGTCTTCGAAGCGGCGGTGGCGGCGGACGAGCGCATCGAGCCGCGGGACTGGATGCCCGACGCCTACCGGGCCACCCTGGTCCGGCAGATGGCGCAGCACGCCCATTCCGAGATCATCGGCATGCAGCCCGAGGCGAACTGGATCACCCGCGCGCCCTCGCTGCGCCGCAAGGCGATCCTGATGGCCAAGGTGCAGGACGAGGCGGGCCACGGACTGTATCTGTACAGCGCCGCCGAGACCCTGGGCACCAGCCGCGAAGAGCTGCTCGACAAACTGCACGCCGGCCGCCAGCGCTATTCCTCGATCTTCAACTACCCCACGCTGACCTGGGCGGACGTGGGTGCCATCGGCTGGCTGGTGGACGGGGCCGCGATCACCAACCAGGTGCCGCTCTGCCGCTGCTCGTACGGCCCCTACGCCCGCGCGATGGTGCGGATCTGCAAGGAGGAGTCCTTCCACCAGCGTCAGGGGTACGAGCTGCTGCTCGCCCTGAGCCGCGGCACGGAGGCGCAGCACGCGATGGCGCAGGACGCCGTGGACCGCTGGTGGTGGCCGTCGCTGATGATGTTCGGCCCGCCGGACAGCGAATCCTCGCACTCCGACCAGTCCATGGCCTGGAAGATCAAGCGGCATTCCAACGACGAGCTGCGGCAGCGCTTCGTCGACATCTGCGTCCCGCAGGCGGAGTCGCTCGGGCTCACCCTCCCCGACCCGGACCTCCGGTGGAACGAGCAGCGGGGCCATTACGACTTCGGGCCGATCGACTGGGACGAGTTCCGCGAGGTCCTGCGCGGCAACGGCCCGTGCAACGAAGAACGGATCTCCCAGCGCAGGCGGGCCCACGAAGAGGGCGCCTGGGTGCGGGAGGCGGCAGCGGCGTACGCCGCGAAGCACCGGGAGGCAGACGCATGAGCAGCACCGACTGGCCGCTGTGGGAGGTGTTCGTGCGCAGCAGGCGCGGGCTGTCCCACACCCATGCCGGCAGCCTGCACGCACCGGACGCCGAGATGGCCCTGCGCAACGCCCGGGACCTCTACACCCGCCGGGCCGAGGGCGTCTCGATCTGGGTGGTGCCGTCCACCGCGGTCACCGCCTCCTCGCCGGACGAGAAGGACCCGTTCTTCGAGTCGGCAGCCGACAAGCCGTACCGCCACCCGACGTTCTACGAGATCCCCGAGGGGGTGCGCCACCTGTGACGACGACATCCGAGACCGGGACCCCCGAGACCCGGAATTCCGGGACGGCCACGCCCGGGACGGCGACGCCCGGGTCCGCGGCGCCGGGGTCCGCGACGCCCGGGTCCGGCACCGCGGGGGACGACCGCCTCACCGGTGCCGCCGCCGCGGCCGCGATCGCCCTCGGGGACGACGCCCTGGTCCTCTCCCACCGCCTCGGCGAGTGGGCGGGGCACGCGCCGGTCCTGGAGGAGGACGTCGCCCTGGCCAACATCGCCCTCGACCTGCTCGGACAGGCCAGGACGCTGCTCTCGCTCGCCGGGGACGAGGACGAGCTGGCGTATCTCCGCGAGGAGCGCGACTTCCGCAACATCCAGCTGGTCGAGCAGCCGAACGGCGACTTCGCCCACACCATCGCCCGCCAGCTCTACTTCTCCACCTGGCAGGAGCTGCTCCACGACCGGCTGGCCCGCGGCGACGTCCCGGAGAGCGCCCCGTTCGCCCCGCTCGCGGCCAAGGCCGTCAAGGAGGTCGCCTACCACCGCGACCACGCCGAGCAGTGGACACTGCGGCTCGGCGACGGCACCGCGGAGAGCCGGGAGCGGATGCAGCGCGGACTGGACGCCCTGTGGCGCTTCACGGGTGAGCTGTTCCAGCCGGTCGACGGTCTCGGCGTCGATCCGTCCTCTCTGGAGGCGGACTGGCTCGCCCGCATCGCGGCCGTGCTCGACCGGGCCACGCTGTCCGTGCCCGAGGGGCCGCGCCGCAACGGCTGGACCGCGGGGGCCGGGCGCCAGGGCCTGCACACCGAGCCGTTCGGGCGGATGCTGGCCGAGATGCAGCATCTGCACCGCAGCCACCCGGGGGCGTCGTGGTGACCGCCGCCCCGACCCCGCTGGAGGATCGGCTGCGCGAGCTGGCGGGCTCCGTGCCCGACCCGGAGCTGCCGATGCTCACGCTCGACGAGCTGGGAGTGCTCCGCGGCGTCCGGCTGCTGGGCCCGGGCCGGGTCGAGGTCGAACTGACCCCCACTTACACCGGCTGCCCGGCGATCGGGACAATGGCCGCCGACATCGAGCGCGTGCTGCACGATGACGGCGTGCCCGAGGTCACCGTGCGCACCGTCCTCTCCCCGCCCTGGACGACGGACGCCATCAGCTCCGAGGGGCGCCGGAAGCTCGCCGAGTCCGGCATAGCCCCGCCGCGCCCCACCCGCGACGGCGGCCCGCCCGGCGCCGCCGCCTCCGACGGCCCGGTACCGGTGGAACTGGCCGTCCGCTGCCCGCAATGCGGGTCGACGGCCACCAGCCTGCTCAGCCGCTTCTCCTCCACCGCCTGCAAGGCGCTGCGCCGCTGCGAGTCCTGCCGCGAGCCCTTCGACCACTTCAAGGAGCTGTGATGGCCCCGGAGACGGCTCGGGAAGAGCAGACGGCCGCACCGGTCCCGGCCCGGCACGGCGCGTTCCACCCGCTGCCGGTGACCGGGGTCGAGCGGCTCACGGACGACTCGGTGGCCGTCACCCTGGCCGTGCCGCCCGGGCTCCGCGAGACGTTCCGGCACACCCCCGGCCAGCATGTGGCGATCCGGCTGTTCCTGGAGGGTGAGGAGATCCGCCGCACCTACTCCGTCTGCTCCCCCGCCCCCGGTCCGGGCGGCCCGCGCACCCTGCGGGTGGGGGTCCGGCTCGTGGAGGGCGGCGCGTTCTCCGTCCACGCCCTGAAGGAGCTGGCCGCCGGGGACGTCCTCGACGTGATGGCCCCGGCCGGGAGGTTCGTGCTGGAGCCCGCACCCGGGCACTACGCCGCCGTGGTCGGCGGCAGCGGCATCACGCCCGTGCTGTCCATCGTCTCCACGCTGCTCGCCCGGGAGCCGGAGGCCCGCTTCTGCCTGGTCCGCAGCGACCGCACCGCCGCCTCGGCGATGTTCCTGGAGGAGCTGGCCGACCTCAAGGACCGCTGGCCCGGCCGGCTCCAGCTGGTGCACGCGCTGTCCCGCGAGGACCAGCAGTCCGGGCTTCCCTCGGGGCGGCTCGACGAGCCCCGGCTGCGCTCGCTGCTGCCGTCGCTGCTGCCGGTGGAGTCCGTCGACGGCTGGTTCCTCTGCGGTCCGCACGGCCTCGTCGACGGCGCCGCCCGGGCGCTGCGCGGTCTGGGCGTCCGGCGGGACCGGATCCACCAGGAGATATTCCATGTCGACGGCAGCCCGGCGGACGGCTCCGCGGACAGCGCGGCGGACGGCGACACGGCGATCGGGTCGGCGGGCACCACAGCGGCAGGTGCGGGCTCCGGCGGAGACGGCATGGCCGCTGCGGCGCCCGTGGACAGCACCGTGACCGCGACGCTGGACGGCCGCTCGGGCAGCTGGCCCGTCCGGACCGGTGAGTCACTGCTGGAGACCGTGCTCCGCAACCGGCCGGACGCGCCCTACGCCTGCAAGGGCGGCGTGTGCGGGACCTGCCGGGCCTTCCTGGTCTCCGGAGAGGTGCGGATGGACCGCAACTTCGCCCTGGAGCCGGACGAGGTGGAGGCCGGCTATGTGCTGGCCTGCCAGTCGCACCCGGCCACCGCGGAGACCGAGCTGGACTTCGACCGCTGACACCGGGCGGCCGGACGCGGCGCCTGCGGTACGGCGCATGGGCGAGGCACGGCGCGTGGAGAGCAGCGCCCGAGCGGGTCTCGGTGCCCGGGTGGAGGCTCGGCGCCGGGCGAGGGCTCGGCGCCCGGGCCGGGTGCGGCGCCGGTCAGATGACGGCTGCGGTGCCGCCGCCGTCCGTGACCAGCGGACGGCCGGCGGCCTCCCAGCCGAGCATCCCGCCGTTCACGTTCACCGCGTCCAGTCCCTGGGCGACGAGGTACTGCGTCACCTGCGCCGACCGGCCGCCGACCCGGCACACCACATGCACCCGCCCCGCTCCGGCGGCCGCCTCGGTCAGCTCGCCGTAGCGCGCCACGACCTGGCCCATCGGGATGTGCAGCGCTCCCTCCGCATGACCGGCGGCCCACTCCTCGTCCTCCCGGACGTCCAGCAGGAAGCCGTCCTTCGGCACCTCTGCGGCATCAATTGCGGGCACCTGCGCGAAATGCATGATCAAGCCTCTCAACGAACACGGACACGGACACGGGCATGGACATGGGCATGGGCACGGGACGGGAAACAGGAAGGGGACCGGGGCAGGGGTAAGGCAGGGCAAGGGCGGGTGGGGATCGTGGCTGCCGGCTACGGCCCCGGCACGGGTCCCGGGTACCTCACGAGGCCAGCTTCGCCAGCTGGGCCTCCCGCTCGGAGACCTGTGCCAGCAGTTGCTCGGCGATCTCCTCGAGCAGCCGGTCCGGGTCGTCCGGTGCCATCCGCAGCATCGAGCCGATGGCGCTCGACTCCAGCTCCGACGCCACCGCAGCCAGCATCTCCTTGCGCTCGGCCAGCCACTCCAGCCGGGCGTACAGCTCCTCGCTCGGGCCCGTCTCGGGCCGCTCGGGCTCCGGGCCCTTCTCCCACTCCTCGGTGAGCTTCAGCAGCTGCTCCTGGTCCCCGCGGGCGTACGCACTGTTCACCCGGGAGATGAAGGCGTCCCGGCGCTCACGTTCGGCGTCGTCCCGGGCGAGGTCCGGATGGGCCTTGCGGACCAGCTCGCGGTAGATCCGCCGGGCCTCCTCGCTCGGCCGGACCCGGCGCGGCGGCTGCACCGGCTTGTCGTTGAGCATCGCGTCGGCCTCCGGCGGAATGCCCTCCGAGTCGATCCAGCCGTGGAACAGCTCCTCGACCCCCGGCATCGGCTGCACCAGGCCGCGCAGCTCCCGGGCCCGGCGTTCGTCCTCCGGGTCACCCGAGCGGGCCGCGACCGCCTCCGCGATCTGCGCGTCCAGCTCGTCCAGCCGCGAGTACATCGGGCCGAGCCGCTGGTGGTGCAGCCGGGAGAAGTTCTCCACCTCGACCCGGAAGGTCTCCACCGCGATCTCGAACTCGATCAGGGCCTGTTCCGCGGCGAGCACCGCCTTCTCCAGCCGCTGGGCCGCCTGCCGCTCGGCCTCCAGCTGCTCGGGGGTGGGTTGCGTCTGGTCGGCTTCCGGATTCGTCACTCGTCCACCCTACGAGCAACCGCGCCCGGCACGGCCCGGCCCCGCCCGGTCCCGCCCGGTCCCGGCCCTCGGCTCAGCCCTGGTCCTACCGGCACCGACCGGCACGGCTTAATGCTGTCCGTCCCGAGCCCGGCACCCGGCTCGGGCGGCACCACTCGGCCCCGGCCCCTCCGGCGCCCGTCCCACCGGCACCGGGACTGCTCGGCTTGGCCCGGCCACCGCTCGGCCCGGCCCCGCTCGGCTCGGCGCTGCTCGGCCCAGATCCTGCCGACACCGGCCTGCTCGGCTCAGTCCTGTCCGGCCCGAGCCCGGCCCGGCACCACTCGGCCCCAATCCCACCGGCGCCGACCCGGCCCGGCTTGGTGCTGCACGGCTTGGCGCCGCCCACCCAGAGCCCGACCCCGCCCGGCACCACTCGGCCCCAATCCCACCGGCGCCGACCCGGCCCAGCTTGGCGCCGCCCGCCCCGATCCCGACCCGGCTTGATGCTGCCCGGCGCCGCGGCCCCGGCCCCTCGGCTCGGCCTCGCCCCTCGGCTCGGCCCCGCCTTCGCTCAGACCCCTGTCTCCGCGGCGACCCGCCCGTCGCGCACCGCCGCGGCCAGCTCGGCGTGGTCCGCCTCCGTGCGGTCCGCGTACGCCACCGCGAAGGCCGCCAGAGCCTCGTCGAGCTCGTCGCTCTTCCCGCAGTACCCCGCTATGAGCCGGGGATCGGCGCTGTGCGCGTGCGCCCGGGCCAGCAGGGCGCCGGTCATCCGGCCGTAGTCGTCGAGCTGGCCCGGCTCCAGGGCCGCCGGGTCCACGCTGCCCTTCCGGTTCCGGAACTGCCGTACCTGGAAGGGCCGCCCGTCGACCGTGGTCCAGCCGAGCAGGATGTCGCTCACCACCTGCATCCGCTTCTGCCCCAGCACGATCCGGCGGCCTTCGTGCGCCGCGCCCGGCAGCGGACTGTTGAGCCGGGGGTCCAGCGGCGCCTTGGACGCGTACGGCAACAGGGCCGACGGCCGGGCCTCCTTCACCTGGAGCACCAGCGCCTCGCCCCGGTGGTCCAGCAGCAGCACGACATAGGACCGGAGCCCCACACTGCCCGTGCCCACCACCCGGAACGCCACGTCCTGCACCTCGTACCGGGCGAGCAGCGGCAGACGGTCCTCCGGCAGCGTCCCCAGATACTCGCCCAGCCCGAGCACCACGGCCGCCGCCTCCGCGTCCGGCACCCGGCGCAGCACCGGCGGCGCGTCCGTGAACCGCCGCCGCACGGCCCGGCGGCCGGCGCCCGCCGTCCCCACGTCGGCCCGGGCCCCGCGGCCCAACCGGTCACCGGGGACGTCCGGCACCGGCTCGGTGGCCCTGGCCGCGAACCGGGCGCTCGTGTTGCGCTTGGCCTTGGCGGCGACCCGCTCCAGGGTGCCGAGCAGGTCGCGGGCGTCGGTGTGCGAGACCAGCTCTTCGTCGGCGATGGCGTTCCACGCGTCCAGCACCGGCAGCTTCGCCAGCAACCGCATCGTGCGCCGGTAGGCACCCGCCGCGTCGAAGGCCGCGGCCCGGCAGGTGTCCTCGTCTGCGCCCGCCTCCCGGCCCGCCAGCACCAGCGATGCCACCAGCCGCTTGAGGTCCCATTCCCAGGGGCCGTACGCCGTCTCGTCGAAGTCGTTGATGTCCATGACCAGGCCGCCGCGGGCGTCGCCGTACAGGCCGAAGTTCGCCGCGTGCGCGTCGCCGCAGAGCTGGGCACCGATGCCGCTGACCGGGGTCCCCACCAGGTCGGACGCCATCAGAGCGGCCGAGCCGCGGAGGAACGCGAACGGCGAGGCGGCCATCCGGCCGACCCGGATCGGCACCAGCTCCGGCAGCCGCCCGGCACTGGACTCCCCGACCGCCCGCACCGCGTCCGGCCGCCCGGGACCCGGGGGAGCTGCCGCGTGCACCGACCGGGGCACGGCGGCCCGCAGCGCCTTGCCCTCCCGCTTCGGCGAAGCCTTCGCGTCCACCGGACGCGCGAACCCGGCCACGAACGGAACCCGCGGCCCCGGACCGGTCGTCGCCCCGCGCTCCACGCCCGGCCCCACGTCCCGGCCGGGGCCCGTGGCCGCCCGGTCCGGGCCCGTCAACGACCCCGTCCCGGCGGCGGGCGCACGGTCCGCCTCCGAGCCTGCACCCGTCCCCGCACCCGTCCCCGCAACCGAGCCGACGTCCGGGCCGACGTCCGGAGTCCCACCCGAGTGCGCGTCCGGCTCCACGGCCGAACCGGTGTCCGGCCCCACAGCAGCCGAGCCCTCACCCGAGCCCGTCCCCGAACCCGGACCCGAACGCGGACCCGAACCCGGGCCCACACGCGAGCCGACACCCGACCCCGACCCCGCACCCGGCTCCGGCCTCACCAGCCGCACCGCCGCCCGCCCCGGCACCCCGCCGCGCGTCTCCGTCATGCTCCTGACCTCCCGGTCCCCCCGCTCGTCCCGCCGCCCGCGGGACGCCCCCGTGGCACGACGAAGACCGTACCCCCGCCCCCCGACACCCGGAACCGGCCTGTGGAAAACTCGGATCCGGGGACCCGACGGCCCCGGCGGACCACGTCGGAAGGACGGCGCGATGAGCACCGAGGACCATGGGCGCGACGCGTCCCTGGAGACCATCCAGCGCGAGCTGACCGAGTTCGCGCGCCGGTCCCGGGCGACCGCCACCCGTATCCACCCGGAGCTGCCGCTGGTCTCGTACACGCTGCTCGCCCACGTCGACGCCCGCGGCGGGTGCAGCGCCACCGAGCTGGCCGCCCACTATCTGCTCGACAAGTCCACCGTCAGCCGCCAGGTCTCCGCGCTGGAGCGGCTCGGCCTCGTCGAGCGCCGCCCCGACCCGGCCGACCAGCGGGTGCAGGTCGTGCACTGCACCGAGGCGGGCGAGGAGGCCGTCGTACGGGCCCGCGAGAGCCGCCGGGAGGCCATCCGGGCCCGGCTGACCGACTGGGACACCGAGGATCTGGCCACGTTCGCGGCCCTGTTGCGGCGCTACAACACCGCCCCCGCTACACCCCCAGCCCGGCGTCCCGGGCCAGCAGAGCGGCCTGCACCCGGTTCTCGCAGTCCAGCTTCGCCAGAATCCGGCTGACGTAGGTCTTCACCGTGGCCTCGCTCATGTGGATGCGGGCGCCCGCGTCCGCGTTCGACAGGCCCTCGCCCAGCAGCGCGAGCACCTCCAGCTCGCGGGCCGTCAGCGCCTCCAGCCGCCGCCGGGCCTCGTCGCCCCGCCCCACCGCCTGCCCGGACGCCAGCGAGTCGACCACGTGCCGGGTGGCGCCCGGCGACAGATAGGCGTCGCCCCCGGCGGCCGCCCGCACCGCGGCGATCAGCTCGCCGGGCGCCGAGTCCTTCAGCAGGAAGCCGGCGCCGCCACCGCCGAGCGCCCGCAGGACGTTCTCCCGCTCGCCGAACGTGGTGAGCATCAGCACCCGTGCGTCCGGGGCGGCGCGCCGCAGTTCCGGCAGGGCCGACAGCCCGTCCATGACCGGCATCTGGATGTCCAGCAGCACCACGTCGACCGCGTGCCGCCGCGCCAGCTCGACCGCCTCCCGGCCGTCGCCCGCCTCCGCCACGACATCGACGTCCGGGTCCGAGGTGAGGATCATTTTGATGCCGGCCCGGATGAGCGGCTCGTCGTCGACGACCAGAACCCTGATCACGGCTCTCCTGTGCGGTTGGGAAGCGGACAATCGAAGACCGGTGGCACCGGCCGGTGCGGACGACGCCCGCACGTCCTCCGGAGGGACGGCAGTCTCCCGGAGGGACGGCACGTCTCCCGGAGGGCGGAACGGCACGTCTCCCGCGGGACACGGACGGCACGTCTCCCGCGGGACACGGACGGCACGCCCGCGGAACGCCGGCAGCCCCAAGGATGGCGCCCGGACCGCCGACGGGGAACCGCGCCTCCCCGGAGAGCCGGATCCTGGAATCCGCCCCCCTCGAAGAGCCGGATCCCAGGCGGACAGCCCGCCCTCCGGCAGAGACCGAGTCAAACGGAGGACCGGCTCGCAGGCGGAGGACCGAGCCCAAGCGGAGGACCGCCCTCGAACCCGCCCCCGTCGGACGGCCGCGGCTCGGCGTCGCGGAACCGGGCCCCGCCGGACAACCCGACCCCCGTGTCGCGGAACCGGCCCCGGGCAGACAGCCGCGCCACCGCCCCCGGAAGCCGCCCCCGAGCCACCGCCACCACCGCCGGAACCCGGAACCCCCGCCCCCGGAAGCCCGGAGCCACCACCCCCGGAGCCCGGAACCCCCGCCCTCAGCTCCTTGATTCGTACGACCTCTTCTCCACGAGCTTCCCGTCCCGGAAGCAGAAGCGGTACGCCGGTTCCGCGTTCCAGTCCGCTGAACTCTCCGACGACATCAGCATCAGGCACTCCGTCCCCTCCGGCCGCGGCGGCGCCCCGTCGGCCAGCCCGTCCGTCAGCAGGGACTCCCCGGCCGGCAGTTTCTCGCGCACCTCGGCCTCCGACTGCCCGACGCGCACCGACTCGTACGTCTTCGGGTCGATCATCGACTCGTCGAGCATCATCACCAGCCGCACCACGCCCCAGACCACCACGGCCCCCACCGCCAGCACGATCAGCGCGGCGATGGCACAGCCCGCCGCGATCCCGCCGCTCCCGGAGCCCTGGCCCGGCCGGGCGCCGGACTCCACCGGGTGCCGCGGCGGTGACCAGTCGACCTCTCCCGGGCGGGTTCCGGGCGCGCCCGCGGTGACCGGCCCGCTCCGGACGGCCCCGCGGGCGGGCGGCTCCGGGGGCCCCTGCTCCTGCTGCGGGCGCCTGCTGCCGTTCTCCGCCGCGTACGGCAGTACGCCCGCGAGCCGGAAGCCTCCGCCGTCCGACGGGCCCGCGTGCACCATCCCGCCGATCAGCCGGGCGCGTTCCCGCAGTCCCGTCAGCCCCTGCCCGCCGCTCACGGCCGCACCGACCGCACGGGGCGGACCGGCCTGCCCCGCCGCACCGCCCGCCGCCTGCCCCGGGCCGCCCACCGGCGCCGGGACCGGGGCCGGGGACCCGTTGGCGACCTCGACCACCAGGGAGTCCGGCTCGTACCGCAGGGCCACCGTGATCGGCGCTCCGGGCGCGTGCTTGTGCGCGTTCGTCAGCCCCTCCTGGGCGATCCGGTACGCCGCGTGGTCCGCCGCCGGTGCCAGCGGCCGGGGCTCGCCGGCCCTCTCCAGCCGTACGTCGGTGCCCGCGCCGCGGGACGCCTCCACCAGCCGCTCGACGCCCTGCACGCCCCGCGCGGCGGGCCGCGCGTCCTCGGTCTGCTCGGGAGCCTCCGTGCCGTCCCGCAGGATGCCCACGACCTCGCGGAGTTCGCGCATGGCCGCCACCGAGGCCTCCCGCAGCACGCCGACCGCCTCGCGCTGCTGCCCCGTCAGTTCCCGGTCGACCTCCAGGGCACCGGTGTGCACGGCGATGAGCGACAGCTGGTGGCCCAGGCTGTCGTGCATGTCCTGCGCGATCCGCTGCCGTTCCCGCAGCCGGGCCTGGCCGGCGACCATCGCGTGCTCGCGCAGCAGTTGCTCGTTGTGCTCGCGCAGGGTGTGCAGGAGTTCCCGCCGCTGCCACCAGTAGCGGCCCGCGAGGCCCGGCATCACGACTGTGGCCAGGAAGAACACCAGCGATATGGCCAGCAGCGGCACGGCCCCCTCGTGCGGCGACCGGACCACGGCCGTCACCGTGCTCAGCCCGAACGCCAGCGAGAACGCGCCCACGGTCCGCCACACCCCGGGAATCCGCCGCCCGGCGGACCAGCCCGTCATCATCAGCAGCGGGGTGAAGCCGTCCACGGCCCCGGACAGGGCACCGGCGACGACCAGCACCGTCGTGGGCAGGGCACGGCGCAGCGGCGACAACAGCATTGCGGCCGGCACGACGGCCGCCGTCCGCGGGCCCGCCTCGCCGCCCAGCATCTCGGACCCGACCGCGAGCAGCGCCAGCACGACCGCGAGCACCACCTCGCCCGCGACGCGTCCCGGGGGCCACTCGGCGCGGTCGAAGAGACTCCGCCCCGGCCGTCCGGCCCGCCCGAGGACGCGCCGCCACCCCGCCCGCTCGAACAGACGCCGCCACTCGGCCCGTTCGAGTCCGTGCCGTCCCGGCCGTCCGGCCCGTATGCCCCCGAGGGCCTCCCGGCCCCGCTCTGCCATGTCCACGCCGCAACGCTAGACACCGTCGCGGCGGTACGGCACCCGCCGTTCGGCTCGGCCGCTGTCGACGAAAGTCGCGGGCGCGTCCTCGACGGCCGGGCCCGCTGCCCCCGCCGCCCCGCCGGACTGCCCGTGCGAGCACCGCGTGCCCGGCGGCCCCGGGTTACCGGGCCCCGTGATGCCGCCCGGCCGGACCGCTCGCGCCGCGCCGGGTCCCGGCCCGCTGCTTCGGCGTCTTCACGAGCGTCGATCCGATGTCCGCCGCCCTGATCGGCCTGCCGGCCCGCAACCGTCGCCTCGACACGGCGTCGTGACCGGTTGTCGTCTTGGCCGGCTGGCCTCGTGATCGGCTGGCGTCGTGGCCGGCTGGCGTCGTGACCGGCTGGCGTCCTGATCGTGATCGTGACCGCGAACGCCGTCGCCGTCGCCGTGGGCACGGCCGGCCGCCGCTTCCACGCCCCGCTGGGCCTGCTGGAGTGGCCATCCGGGGAGCGAAGCGAGCCGCCCCGACCCGGTCCGGGACGCCGGTGCGCGGGCCGCCCGCGGGGGCGCTCCCGGACCGGCCCGGCGCGGCCCCTAGGATGGCGGCGTGAGTTCGAAAGCACGGTTCTTCCCCGCCCGGCAGCAGCCGGTGCGCCGGACCCGCGCACTGTTCGTTCTCACGCTTCTGGCCGGGCTGCTGGGCATGCACGGACTGGCCCCGGCCGCAGCCCTTCCCACCGCGCACGGGCACGGCTCCGGCCCAGGGCACCACGCACAGCAGGTGCGGCCCGCGCAGCACACGGGCCCCGCACAGCCCATCCGGCACACGGGCCCCGTACAGCCCGCGCAGCACGGACATCCCGTGCCTCATCTCGTATCGCATCCCGTACCGCATGACGTGCGGCACCACATACGGGACGTACGGGACACGCAGGATCATGTACGGGAACACGTACGGCACCGCGGACAGGACCGACAGCACGCACAGCACGGGGCCGGTGAGCGGCACGCCGGGGCCTCCCTCTGCCACCGCGTGCCCGGCGAACCCGGCGGACACAGCGTCCACGCCGATCAGTCGTGTTCCTCGGCGGCGGTCTCCGCGGCCGTGTCGCTGCCCGGCCTGACGCCCTCCGTGGGAGAGGTCCCCGCGGCAGGCCACGCCCCGGCACGCGGCGCCCATGGACCGCCGGGCGGCCGCGCCCCGCCCACCCTCGCCGAACTCCAGCTCCTGCGGATATAGACCCGCGCCCCCGACGCGGCGTGCCCCCGTACCGACGGGAGAGGCCGCCGCGTCGCTCACGCGTGTCCCGACATCCGCACACCACACAGCAGGAGCACCGCACCGTGAACACAACTCCCCACCGAGGCATGCCCCGCCGCCCCCTGTCCCGCCGCACGGCCCTGGCCGCCGGCGCGGCCCTCTCGGCCGTACTGCTCACGGCCTGCGGAGCCGGCGACGACGGCTCCGGCCGCCCGTCGGCGGACTCCGGGGCCTCCGCCACCGCCGGGAACGGCACGCACAACGCGGCCGACGTCGCCTTCGCGCAGGGCATGATCCCGCACCACCGGCAGGCCGTCGCCATGTCGGAGAACGCCGCGGGGAAGGCGGCCTCCCCCGAGGTCGAGGACCTCGCCGCGGAGATCGGGAAGGCCCAGGCTCCCGAGATCGAGACGATGTCCGGCTGGCTCGAATCCTGGGGGGAGAAGGTCCCCGAGGGCATGGGCGGCACGGCGGAGAACGGCCACGGCGCCCACCGCGGCCACGACCCCGCCATGCCCGGCATGATGGACGACCGGCAGCTGAAGGAGCTGAACGGCGCCTCGGGCAAGGAATTCGACACGCTGTTCCTGACGATGATGATCGAGCATCACGAGGGCGCGGTGAAGATGGCGGAGACCGAGCTGAAGCAGGGCGCGTACCGCCCGGCCAGGGATCTCGCCGCGGAGATCGTCAAGGCGCAGACCGGCGAGATCAAGCGGATGAAGCAGCTTCTCGACCCCGCCTGATCCGCCGCCTCCGGCCGGGGGCGCCCGGTCCTCCCCGGTGAGTACGGGGGACACGGAACGCCGACGGCGGAGCGACGCCGGAGGCGAACACCGGGCGAGGACACCGGCCACCGGCCGCCGGTCGCCGACCGCCGCACACCGGCCGCCGAAAGACCGACACCGAGGACCGGACGCCGCTTACCGACACCGAGGACCCGGACGCCGGACGCCGGGGGAGCCGCCGTGGCTCCCCCGGCACCGGTGAGCTGCGCCGGTGCGCGGCACGAAGCCGAACCGGTGAGCCGCACCGGTGAGCCGCACGGCACTCCACCGGTGAGCGGCGCCCACGCCCGGCTCAGACCGCCGCCCGGAAGCCGCGCAGCCGGAGGCTGTTGCCGACGACGAAGACCGAGGAGAAGGCCATCGCCGCCCCGGCGATCATCGGGTTGAGCAGGCCGGCCGCGGCCAGCGGCAGCGCGCCGACGTTGTAGGCGAAGGCCCAGAACAGGTTGCCCTTGATGGTGCCCAGCGTCTTGCGGGACAGCCGGATCGCGTCGGCCGCGGCGCGCAGGTCGCCGCGGACCAGGGTGAGGTCACCGGCCTCGATGGCGGCGTCGGTGCCGGTGCCCATGGCGAGCCCGAGGTCGGCCTGGGCGAGGGCGGCGGCGTCGTTGATCCCGTCGCCGACCATCGCGACCGTACGGCCCTCCGCCTGGAGCCGCCTGACGACGTCGGCCTTGTCCTCGGGCATGACCTCGGCCAGCACCTCGTCGATGCCGACCTCGCGGGCCACGGACGCGGCGACGGCGCTGTTGTCGCCGGTGAGCAGGACCGGCGTGAGCCCGAGGGCCTTCAGCCGGGCGACGGCCTCGGCGCTGGTGGGCCTGACGGCGTCGGCGACCTCCAGAACGGCGCACGCACGGCCGTCCCGGGCGACGACGACGGCGGTACGGCCGGCCGCCTCTGCCTCGTTCTTCGCCCGGGCCAGGTCCGCCGGCAGCTCGACGGCCCGTTCCTCCATCAGCTTCCGGCGGCCGACGAGGACCGCGTGCCCGTCCACGACACCGCGGACGCCGAGGCCGGGAACACCGGCGAAGTCCTCGGGCACGGGCAGCGTTCCCACCCGCTCGGCGGCTCCGGCGGCGACGGCCCGGGCGACGGGGTGCTCGGAGGCGTGCTCCAGCGCACCGGCCAGGCGCAGGATCTCCGTCTCGCTCTCACCGTCGGCGGTGTGGACGGCGAGCAGGGTCATCCTGCCGGTGGTGACGGTTCCGGTCTTGTCGAGCAGGACGGTGTCGGCCCTGCGGGTGTTCTCCAGGACTTCGGGGCCCTTGATGAGGATGCCGAGCTGGGCCCCGCGTCCGGTGCCGACCATCAGCGCGGTGGGCGTGGCCAGCCCCAGGGCGCACGGGCACGCGATGATCAGTACGGCGACGGCGGCCGTGAACGCGGCGGTCCAGCCCGCGCCGTTGCCGAGCCAGAAGCCGAGGGTGGCGAGGGCGAGGGTGATGACGACGGGCACGAACACGGCGGAGATCCGGTCGGCGAGCCGCTGCGCGGCGGCCTTGCCGTTCTGCGCGTCCTCGACCAGTTCGGCCATCCTGGCCAGCTGGGTGTCGGCCCCGACGCGGGTGGCCCGTACGACGAGTCGTCCCTCGGTGTTGACCGTGCCTCCGGTGACGCCGTCGCCGATGCCGACCTCGACGGGCACGGACTCGCCGGTGAGCATGGAGGCATCGACCGCCGAGGTGCCCTCCACGACGGTGCCGTCGGTGGCGATCTTCTCCCCGGGACGGACCAGGAACCGCATGCCCTCCCGGAGTTCACCGATGGGAACGCGCTCCTCGCGGCCGCCGCGCAGCACGGTGACGTCCTTGGCGCCCAGCTCCATCAGGGCGCGCAGGGCGGCCCCGGCCCTGCGCTTGGACCGGGCCTCGAAGTAGCGCCCGGCCAGGATGAAGGCGGTGACCCCGGCGGCCGCCTCCAGGTAGATGTTCCCGGCGCCGTCGGTCCGGGCGACGGTCAGCTCGAAGGCGTGTGTCATGCCGGGGGTGCCGGCGGTGCCGAAGAACAGGGCCCACACGGACCACAGGAAGGCCGCGGACGTGCCCACCGAGATCAGGGTGTCCATGGTCGCCGCGCCGTGCCGGGCGTTGGTGAAGGCCGCCTTGTGGAAGGGCCAGGCCGCGTACGTGACGACCGGGGCCGTCAGGGTCAGCGACAGCCACTGCCAGTACGCGAACTGGAGAGCGGGCGCCATGGCCATCGCGACGACCGGGACGGCGAGGACCACGGCGGTGACCAGCCGCTGCCGCAGCGACCGCAGTTCACCGGTCTCCGGAGCCCCGTCGGCCGGCTCGCCGGTGCCGCTCGGCGAGCCGGCGGGAGCGGGCGGGGTGGCGGTGTAGCCGGTCGCCTCGACGGTGCCGACGAGGTCCTCCACGCCGACACCCCCGCCGTAGGTGACCTTGGCCTTCTCGGTGGCGTAGTTGACGGTGGCGCTCACCCCGTCCATGCGGTTGAGCTTCTTCTCGACGCGGGCGGCGCAGGAGGCACAGGTCATCCCGCCGATGGCGAGTTCGACCTCGGCTGTTCCGCTGACGGTGGTGGTCATCACTGCTCCTGTTCGGGGAGGGGCCCGGCGGGGGGCGCACGGGCGGGGCCCGGCGCGGCGGGTTCAGGCGGCGCGGCCGGTCAGTTCGTAACCGGCCTCGTCGACGGCCTCGGCGAGCCGGGCGTCGTCCGGTGCGCCGCCGGTGGTGACGGTGACCCGGCCGGCCGCGACGTCCACCTCGACGGACAGCACGCCGTCGAGGGCGCCGATCTCACGGGTGAGGGTGGTCTCGCAGTGGCCGCAGCTCATGCCGGCGACGGCGTAGACGGTGGTGTGGCCACCGGCAGCCCGGGCCGTGGTGGTCTCCGGCGCGCCGGTCGAGCAGCTTCCGTCAGGAGTACAGCAGGACGACATGGTCTTTCCTCCAAGGAATCCATTACGGGCTCGATACCCCTAGGGGGTATCGACGACAGATTCCTGTATACCCCCTCCCCCTATTCAGAGCAAGTCTCGCAGCGCACCTTGCGAATACCCCTAGGGGGTATAAGCTCCACGGTGCGGCCGCTCGTGCGGAAGCACACGTCCACCGGCAGAGGGAGAGCACCATGAACACCGCGTTGAAGATCACCGCGTTCGCCGCCGCGCTCACGGCGTCGTTCGGGGCCGCGTACGGACTGGGGTACGCCGTGGACCCCGTCGCCGCCGGAACCGCCCCCGCCGCGCACACCGGCCACGAGGAGGACCGGCGGGACGACGACACCGCGGCCGGCCCGGAGCACGGGAAGGCCGGACACGGGCGGGACGGCCGGCCGGAGGCCGCGAGCGGCGGACTGAGCGTCTCCGAGGGCGGCTACACCCTCGACCTGGCCACCCCGCGCGTCCCCGCCGGGCAGAAGACCGAACTGCGCTTCACCGTCCGCGACCGCGACGGCAGGCCCGTCACCGCGTACCGGACGGAGCACGGCAAGCAGCTGCACCTGATCCTGGCCTCACGGGACCTGGACACCTACCGCCATCTGCACCCGGCCCGCGCCGCCGACGGGACCTGGAGCACTCCCGTGCGGCCGGCCGACGCGGGCGACTACCGCGTCCTCGCCGGCTTCCGCCCCCGGGCCGAGGGCGCGCCGCCCCTCACCCTGGGCGCCGACCTGGCAGTCTCCGGTGCCTACGAGCCCGGCGAACCGCCCGAGCCGTCCACCCGCGCCGGCGTCGACGGCTACACCGTGACCCTCGACGGGGCCCTGCGGCCCGGAGCGGCACGGGAGCTGGAGCTGACGGTCACCCGGGACGGCCGCCCCGTCACCGACCTCCAGCCCCATCTCGGCGCCTACGGCCATCTCGTCGCCCTGCGTTCCGGCGATCTCGCCCAGCTCCACGTCCACCCGAACGGCGAGCCCGGCGACGGCACCACCGAGCCCGGCCCGGCCGTCTCCTTCACCGCCACCGCGCCCAGCAGCGGCACGTACCGCCTCTTCCTGGACTTCAAGCACGACGGCAAGGTGCGCACGGCGGCCTTCACCGTCACCGCGGACCCGGCGGACCCCGCGGCCGGGGACACGTCGCAGGAAGGCCACGACGACGAGAAGGACGGCGGGCACCGGCACTGACCGGGCCGCCGGCAGTACCGCGGTTCCCCGCGGTGCGGCACGTTCTACCGGGGGACGCACAGCCCCGCGTACTGGGAGCGGGAGCTGCGCGCCGCGCTCCCGGCCGGCCGTCCCCACCACGGCACGCACCCGCGAACGCGACCGTGATAGAGATCACGAAAAAATCGCCGGGCGGCAGCGGGGGAAACAGCCGGCACCCGGCCCCCGGAACCCCGGCCGCCCGCCCGCGCCGCCGCCCCGCTGCGGCCGGCCCCGCACGTCCGCCCGACGGCACCCCGGACCGACCGGGAAACCGGCGGAGAGACCGAACCGGGGCCGCGAACCGGGAGCGGGACCGGGAGCGGGACCGGGAGCGATAGGGAGCGCGGCGCCGGGACAGGCCGGTGGACCGTGCACCGCTCCCGCCCTGTCCGCCACCCCCGCCCTGTCCACCGGCTGTGCACCGGCCTCGGCGGGAGCAGTGAGCGGCACGGAGCGCGGCAGCCCTTCACCGGCCGTGACCGCCCCCGGGCACAGCGAAACGGGCTCCTCCTGGCGACTTTCGTCACTCGGAGAAGCCCGTCTCGGTACTTCTGGTGCGCGAGGGGGGAGTTGAACCCCCACGCCCTTTCGGGCACTGGAACCTGAATCCAGCGCGTCTGCCTATTCCGCCACCCGCGCATGGGTGTTGTCGTTCGATGCTCTCACATCTCCGGGCCTGTCCGGATCACTGATCCGGGCCGCGGTCCGTGCTGTGGGAGCGCCTTCCGACATCCAGAAGATTAGCACGCCGGACAGGGTGGGTTCACACGCCTTTGCGCCGCCCCCGGGCGGTCCGCTCCCGTGGACCCCGCCGGTTGCGGGACACTGTCACGGAGCCGCCCCTACGATCCGTGTGAGGCGCGACACTGGGACGCGGGGGCGGGAAGTGGAACCACCGGTGTTTGCTGCTCGTGGATACGATCAGTAGGCAGTACCAGGACGCGATCGAGGCAAGCATCAAGGAAGGAGGTGCCCGGTGGGAGTACTGAAGCGCTTCGAGCAGCGTCTCGAGGGTCTCGTGAACGGCACCTTCGCCAAGGTGTTCAAGTCCGAGGTGCAGCCCGTCGAGATCGCGGGCGCACTCCAGCGCGAGTGCGACAACAACGCGACCATCTGGAACCGCGACCGCACGGTCGTCCCCAATGACTTCATCGTCGAGCTCAGCGCCCCCGACTTCGAACGTCTGAGCCCCTACTCCGGGCAGCTCGGCGACGAGCTGTCCGGCATGGTGCGGGACTACGCGAAGCAGCAGCGCTACACCTTCATGGGTGGCATCAAGGTCCACCTGGAGAAGGCCGACGACCTGGACACCGGTCTCTACCGGGTCCGCAGCCGTACGCTCGCCACCAGCGAGTCCCAGCCCCAGGCCGGCCGCCGCCCGGCGGCCGCCGCACCGCACCCGGGCGGCTATCCGGCCCAGCCCGCGAGCCCGCCGCCGATGCCCGCGGGACCGCCTCCGGGCGCCCCGGCCCCGGGCCCGGCCCCGGTGACGCGGCTGCCCGGCGCCGGCCCGATGCCGGGCGCGCAGACCCGCCGCTGGATCGAGATCAACGGCACCCGCCATCAGATCTCCCGCCCCACCCTGGTGCTCGGCCGCAGCACCGAGGCGGACGTACGCATCGACGACCCCGGAGTCTCCCGCCGGCACTGCGAGATCCGGGCCGGGACGCCCTCGACGATCCAGGACCTCGGGTCGACGAACGGCATCGTGGTGGACGGACAGCACACCACCCGCGCTACGCTCCGCGACGGCTCGCGGATCGTCGTGGGCAGCACCACCATCGTTTACCGGCAAGCCGAAGGGTGAAGCGGGGGCAATGTCAGAGCTGACCCTCACGGTCATGCGGTTGGGTTTCCTGGCCGTACTGTGGCTGTTCGTCATCGTGGCCGTGCAGGTCATCCGTAGCGACCTCTTCGGCACCCGCGTCACGCAGCGCGCGGCCCGCCGCGGGGCCGACCAGAACCGTCCCCCGGCCGGTGCCGGCCGGCCCGCTCCGGACCGGGGCCGGCAGAGCGGCGGCCGCGGCGGCGGGCGGCAGCGGCGCGGCGCGCCCACCAAGCTGGTGGTCTCCGAGGGCACACTGACGGGCACGACCGTCGCGCTCCAGGGCCAGACCATCAGCCTCGGCCGGGCGCACGACTCGACGATCGTGCTGGACGACGACTACGCCTCCAGCCGGCATGCCAGGATCTACCCGGACCGTGACGGCCAGTGGATCGTCGAGGACCTCGGGTCCACCAACGGCACGTATCTCGACCGGACCCGGCTGACCACCCCGACACCGATTCCGCTGGGTGCGCCGATCCGCATCGGCAAGACCGTCATCGAGCTGCGGAAGTAGTACGACAATGAGCGAGCGGAGCGAGCGCGCTTCGGCGGCCCCGGCCGCCGGAACCGCCCCGGCGGCTGTCCCGGCAGCTGTCCGGGCAGCGGCCGCCGGCGCGCTCCCGACCGGAGGGTGGGCAGTGTGGCTCGACAAGACCGGCTGTTCCCGGAGCCGACAGGCGAGGTGCGCATGAGTCTGTCCTTGCGCTTCGCCGCCGGCTCGCACGACGGCATGATCCGCGAGCACAACGAGGACTCCGGTTACGCCGGTCCCCGGCTGCTCGCCGTGGCCGACGGCATGGGCGGCCAGGCCGCGGGCGAGGTCGCCAGCTCCGAGGTGATCTCCACCATCGTGCAGCTCGACGAGGACGTCCCCGGCTCCGACGTCCTGACGTCCCTCGGCACCGCCGTGCAGCGCGCCAACGACCAGCTCCGGGTCATGGTCGAGGAGGACCCGCAGCTGGAGGGCATGGGCACCACGCTCACCGCGCTCCTGTGGACCGGCCGCCGGCTCGGCCTCGTACACGTCGGCGACTCCCGGGCCTATCTGCTGCGGGACGGCGTCCTCACCCAGATCACCCAGGACCACACCTGGGTCCAGCGGCTCGTCGACGAGGGCCGGATCACCGAGGAAGAGGCCACCACCCACCCGCAGCGCTCCCTGCTGATGCGCGCGCTGGGCAGCGGCGACCACGTCGAGCCCGACCTCTCCATCCGCGAGGTGCGGGCCGGTGACCGTTATCTCATCTGCTCCGACGGGCTCTCCGGTGTCGTCAGCCACCAGACGCTCGAGGACACCCTCGCCGGCTACCAGGGCCCGCAGGAGACCGTGCAGGAGCTGATCCAGCTCGCGCTGCGCGGCGGCGGCCCGGACAACATCACCTGCATCGTCGCCGACGTCCTCGACGTCGAGGGCAACGACACCCTGGCCGGGCAGCTCAACGACACCCCGGTCGTCGTCGGCGCCGTCGCGGAGAACCAGGGCCAGCTCGGCGACAACAGCGCCATGCAGACCCCGGCCGGCCGCGCCGCCGAGCTGGGCCGCAGCGTGCCGCAGCAGGGAAACCCCGGCCCGCCCGCCGGCGGCTTCGGCCCGCCCGGCAGCGGCGACCCGTCACTGGGCTCCCCTGCCGACGGCGGCTACGGGCCGTACACCGACGAGGACTTCACCAAGCCCCGCCGCCGCGGCACCTGGATCAAGCGGTCGCTGGGCATCGCGCTCGCGCTGGGCGTCGTCGGCGCCGGGCTCTACGGCGGATACCGCTGGACCCAGACCCAGTACTACGTCGGCACCAAGGACCAGCACATCGCGCTCTACCAGGGCATCAGCCAGGACCTGGCGTGGATCAGCCTGAACAAGGTGCACGGCGACCACCCCGAGATCGAACTCAAGTACCTCCCCGCCTACCAGCGGAACCAGGTCAAGGAGACCATCGCCGTCGGCAGCCTCGGCCAGGCCCGCGACAAGGTCGCCGAACTCGGCAGACAGGCCACGGCCTGCCGCAAGCAGGCCGAGGTCGACGCCGCCGAGCGCAAGCAGGCCGAGGAGCGGAAGAAGGCCGAGGACCAGCAGTCGGACAAGGCGGGCGCCGCCGGCGACACGGCCGGTGACCAGGGGGCCGACGCAGGAAAGGCCGACGCTCCGTCGCCCAGTCCCAGCCTGTCGGAGGAAGAGCAGCGGCTGGCCAAGCAGTGCGACAGCACGCAGCCGTAGGGGAGCCAGTCGTGAGCAGTACCGTCAACACCGGCAACACCACCACCATCGGCCCGATGGGGGCGCCGAGCCGGCGCAACACCGAGCTCGCGCTGCTCGTCTTCGCCGTCCTCATCCCGGTCTTCGCCTACATCAACGTCGGGCTGGCGAAGGAGGGCACCGTCCCGGCCGGCGTGCTCGGCTACACCGGCGGGCTCGGCCTGCTCGCGGGCATCGCGCATGTGATGGTGCGCAAGTTCGCCCCGTACGCCGACCCGCTGATGCTGCCCGTCGCCACCCTGCTCAACGGCCTCGGTCTGGTGCTGATCTGGCGGCTCGACCAGGAGCCGACCATCACCACCGACGCTCTCGGCGGCGCGATGGCGCCCGGCCAGCTGATGTGGTCCACGCTCGGCGTCGCGCTCTTCCTGGGCGTGCTGGTCTTCCTCAAGGACCACCGGGTGCTCCAGCGCTACACCTACATCTCCATGGTGGTGGCGCTGATCCTGCTGATCCTGCCGATGTTCTTCCCGGCCCGGTTCGGCGCGCGCATCTGGATCACCATCCCCGGAGTCGGCTCTCTCCAGCCCGGCGAGTTCGCGAAGATCATCATCGCGGTGTTCTTCGCCGGCTACCTGATGGTCAAGCGGGACGCGCTCGCCCTGGCCAGCCGCCGCTTCATGGGCCTGTACCTGCCCCGCGGGCGCGACCTCGGCCCGATCCTCGTCATCTGGGCGCTCAGCCTGATGATCCTGATCTTCGAGACCGACCTGGGCACCTCGCTGCTCTTCTTCGGCCTCTTCGTGATCATGCTGTACGTCGCCACCGAGCGCACCAGCTGGGTCGTCTTCGGCCTGACGCTGAGCGCCGCGGGCGCCGTCACCGTCGCGACCTTCGCCTCCCACGTGCAGAGCCGTGTCGACAACTGGCTGAACCCGCTGTCGCTCGCCGAGAACGGCGGCGTCACCGAGACCGCCCAGGCCATGTACACCTTCGGGGCCGGCGGCATCCTCGGCTCCGGTCTCGGCCAGGGCTACTCCCGGCTGATCGGCGGCATCGCCCCGAAGAGCGACTACATCCTCGCCACCGTCGGCGAGGAACTGGGCCTGACCGGCCTGATGGCCATCCTGGTCCTCTACGGCCTGCTCATCGAGCGCGGCCTGCGCACCGCGCTCGCCGCCCGGGACCCGTTCGGCAAGCTGCTCGCGGTCGGCCTCGCCGGGGCGTTCGCGCTCCAGGTGTTCGTCGTCGCCGGCGGTGTCACCGGACTGATCCCGCTCACCGGCATGACCATGCCGTTCCTCGCCCAGGGCGGTTCCTCCGTGATCGCCAACTGGGCCCTGATCGCGATCCTGCTGCGGATCAGCGACACCGCGCGCCGCCCGGCCCCCGCCCCGGCCCCGTCCACCGATGCCGAGATGACCCAGGTGGTCCGACCGTGAACAAGCCCCTCCGACGGGTCGCCATCTTCTGCGGCCTGCTCGTCCTGGCCCTGCTCGTCCGCGTCAACTGGGTGCAGTTCGTCCAGGCGGAAGAGCTGCAGAGCGACAAGAACAACCGACGCGTCGCCATCGAGCGCTACAGCGTGCCGCGCGGCAACATCATCGTCGACGGCAAGGCCATCACCGGCTCGACCAAGACGGACAGCGGCGACTTCGAGTACAAGCGGACGTACAAGAACGGCGAGATGTGGGCGCCCGTCACCGGCTACGCCTCCCAGGCGTACGGCGCCGACAAGCTGGAGAGCCTGTACGACGAGATCCTGACCGGCAGCGACGACCGGCTGTTCTTCAACCGCACGATCGACATGCTGACCGGCAAGGAGCAGAAGGGCGGCCAGGTCGTCACCACCCTCAAGCGCGACGCCCAGGAGGCCGCGTACAAGGGGCTCGGTGACAAGAAGGGCGCCGTCGCCGCGATCGACCCGTCCACCGGCGCGATCCTGGCGCTCGCCAGCACGCCGAGCTACGACCCGTCGTCCATCGCCGGCATGACCGACACCGACCAGGAGAACTACCAGCGGCTCCTGAAGGACCCGGACAAGCCGATGAACAACCGGCCGCTGCGTGAGACGTTCTTCCCCGGCTCCACCTTCAAGGTCGTCACGGCGGCCGCCGCCCTGGAGCACGGCCTGATCGACGACATCGACGCGAAAACCGAGACCCCGGCGCCGTACATCCTGCCGAACACCAAGACCGAGCTGAAGAACGACGGACCGCACCCGACCTGCGAGAACGGTTCGCTCCGCGAGGCGCTGCGGGTCTCCTGCAACACCGTCTTCGGCAAGCTCGGCGCCGACATGGGCCGCGACAAGCTGGTCGAGACGGCCGAGAAATTCGGCTTCAACGACCCGGAGATCGACGTCCCCGTGCGGGCCGCCCGCAGCAACGTCTCCACCGAGATGGACAAGCCGCAGACCGCGCTCTCCGCGATCGGCCAGTTCGAGACCGCCGCCACCCCGCTCCAGATGGCCATGGTGACGTCGGCCGTCGCCAACGACGGCAAGCTGATGAAGCCGTACATGGTCGACCAGCTGCGCGCGCCGAACCTCAACGTGATCGAGCAGACCAGCCCCGAGGAGATGAGCCGGCCGCTCTCGCCGGAGAACGCCCAGAAGCTCCAGCAGGCGATGGAGACCGTCGTAGAGAAGGGCACCGGCACCGGGGCGCAGCTCCCGAACGCCACGGTCGGCGGCAAGACCGGTACCGCGCAGCGCGGTGTGGACAACAGCGAGAAGCCGTACGCCTGGTTCATCTCGTACGCCAAGACCGACCAGGGCTCGCCCGTGGCCGTCGCCGTCGTGGTCGAGGACTCCGACGCCTCGCGCGAGGACATCAGCGGTGGCGGGCTCGCGGCGCCGATCGCCAAGAGCGTCATGCAGGCCGTCATCGACGGAAACAAGTGATCCCGGTCACGTGCTGATCCGAACTCCCCGCGCAGTCGTACCGGTCCTGTATCAGGTCCCGGTGACGGGCGGGTCCCGTGAGACGTCCCGGGTACGGTATGCCCGTGCAGCACACCGCCGGGCCCCGTACCGGCGCGGTCGGGAATGACGGAGAGGGCTGGAGAAGCTATGGAAGAGCCGCGTCGCCTCGGCGGCCGGTACGAGCTGGGCTCGGTGCTCGGCCGCGGTGGCATGGCGGAGGTCTACCTCGCCCACGACACCCGGCTCGGCCGCACCGTCGCTGTGAAGACACTGCGGGTCGACCTGGCCCGCGATCCGTCCTTCCAGGCCCGGTTCCGCCGCGAGGCCCAGTCGGCCGCCTCCCTGAACCATCCGTCCATCGTCGCGGTGTACGACACGGGCGAGGACTACGTCGACGGCGTCTCGATCCCGTACATCGTGATGGAGTACGTCGACGGCTCGACGCTGCGGGAGCTGCTGCACTCCGGTCGCAAGCTGCTTCCCGAGCGCTCGCTGGAGATGACCACCGGGGTCCTCCAGGCGCTGGAGTACTCCCACCGGGCCGGCATCGTCCACCGCGACATCAAGCCCGCGAACGTCATGCTGACGCGCAACGGCCAGGTCAAGGTGATGGACTTCGGCATCGCCCGTGCCATGGGCGACTCCGGCATGACCATGACCCAGACGGCCGCCGTGATCGGCACCGCGCAGTACCTCTCCCCCGAGCAGGCCAAGGGCGAGCAGGTCGACGCCCGCTCCGACCTCTACTCCACCGGCTGCCTGCTGTACGAGCTGCTGACCGTCCGGCCGCCGTTCGTGGGCGACTCGCCGGTGGCCGTCGCGTACCAGCACGTGCGCGAGGAGCCCCAGCCGCCGAGCGCGTTCGACCCCGAGATCACGCCCGAGATGGACGCCATCGTCCTCAAGGCGCTGACGAAGGACCCCGACTACCGCTACCAGTCCGCCGACGAGATGCGCGCCGACATCGAGGCCGCCCTCGACGGCCGGCCCGTCGCCGCGACCGCCGCCCTCGGCGCCGTCGGCTACGGCGCGGGCTACGGCGACGACCAGCCGACGACGGCACTGCGGGCCCAGGACTCCGCGGGCGGCGGCCAGACCTCGATGCTGCCGCCGATGCGGGAGGACGACGGCGGCTACGGCTACGACGACCGGCCCGACCGGCGCCGCGGCGGCGGGAAGAAGAGCAACACCTCCACGATCCTGCTGGTGGTCGCGGGCCTGCTGGTCCTGATCGGCGCCATCTTCATCGGCCGGGAACTCTTCGGCCCCAAGGCGGACAACGACGTCCCGGCCCCGAATCTCGTCGGCAAGTCCTACGAGGACGCGCAGAAGACCGCGGAGAACGTCGACCTGGAGGTCGCCAAGGGCGGCACGGAGACCTGCGAGAGCGGTGAGAAGAACTCCGTCACCAAGCAGTCCCCCAAGGCCGAGACCGAGGTCGCCAAGGGTGACACCGTCACCGTCACCCTTTGCTCCGGCCCCGAGACCATCGCCATCCCGGACGTCGTCGGGGTGAAGTTCGAGGACGCCGAGGCCGAGCTCGAGGACAAGGGCTTCGAGAACATCCAGCGCAAGGACGTCGAGTCCGAGCGCACCCCGGGCACGGTCACCGCTCAGACGCCGGACGCGGGCAGCAAGCGGGCTGCCGACGTGACGATCACCCTCTCGGTCGCCAAGGAGGCCGAGCAGGTCACCGTCCCGGACGTCACGAACAAGCCGCTCGACGAGGCCAAGGCGCAGCTGGAGGCGCTGGAGCTGGTCGTATCCACCCAGGACACCCCGCGCGACGACGTGCCGGAGAACCAGGTCGTCCAGCAGACGCCCGGCCCGAACGAGCAGGTCAAGCCGGGCTCGACGGTCACCCTGACGATCGCCAAGCCGGTGCAGAAGTTCCCGATGCCGGCGGTGCAGGGCAAGAAGCTGGGCGAGGCCAAGCAGATCCTCCAGGACGCCGGGCTCACCATCGGCAACATCACCGGTCCGCAGGAGGACGACGCCGTCGTCGCGCAGTCCGTTCCGGTCGCCGGCCAGGAGGTGAAGAAGGGGGACGCGGTCTCCCTGATCACCACCGGTGGCGGTGGCGGCGGGAACGGCGGCGGCGACAACGGCGGCGGCGGCTTCATCGGCGGCCCCGGGTTCGGTAACGACGACTGACCCCTGACCGGTCGCCCGGTGGCGCCCGGTGGCGCCCGTGCGTGCACGAGGGCCCCGGCGGTCCCCCTCTCGGGGGGGGGCTGCCGGGGCCTTCTCCGTGTCCGGATGTCCGGGCGACGGCTGCCCGGAGGGGGCCGGCTGCCCGGGGATCTGCCCCGGCGGCCGGCCGGCCTCCGCCCTGCCGGGGTCCGGTGGGTGCCGGGGCCCGGTGCCCGAGCCCGAGGTCGGTGCCCGTGTCTGCGCCCGGTGCCAGCGCCTGTGTCTCTCTGCGCCTGTGCCCGGGTCTGTGCCTGCGTGTCTCCGGGGCTGGGTCTGTGTCTGCGTCTGTGCCGCTAGCGCAGTTCCTTCGGCGGGGTGCGCTCGTTGTCGACCTTCTCGGTGCGCTGCAGCTCCGCCCACACGATGTAGCGGTACGTCGAGGTGTACACCGGAGTGCAGGTCGTCAGCGTCAGATAGCGGCCCGCCTTCTTCTTCCCCGACTCCTCCGGCACGGGGTCGAGTACGTCCACGTTGTACTTCGACGTCTCGGGCAGCTTCGCGTAGACCCGGTAGACGTACCAGGTGTCGCGGGACTCGAAGACCACCGCGTCGCCCTCGTCCAGCTTGTGGATGTTGTGGAACTTGGCGCCGTGCCCGTCGCGGTGCGCGGCGAGCGAGAAGTTGCCCTTGTCGTCCCAGGGCATCGCGGACTTCACGGGGTCCTTGTAGTAGCCCGCGACGCCGTTGTTGAGCTTCTTCGGGTCCGTGCCCCCGGTGACCAGGATCTCGTCGCCGCTCATCGCGGGGACGTGCAGGAAGCCGATGCCGTCCTCGGTGTCGAGCTCCCCCGGTCCGCCCGCCCAGCGGTCGCGGACCTCGCCGCCCTGCCGCGCCGCCTCCCGGTCGGCCAGCACGTTGGTCCACCACAGCGAGTAGGCGACGAACAGCGCCAGCACGACCCCCGCGGTGATCAGCAGCTCGCCCAGCACGGTGACCGTGGCGGCCACCCGGCCCCTGCCCCGGCCGGTCCGTCGCGGGGGCCGTCCGGACGCGCCGCTCTGCTCGTCCTGCTCGGTCGTCGCTGCCACTGCGTCCGCCCCCGTGTCGTTCGATCCGCTCGGTTCCGTCCGGCTCCCCGGCCGGTTCTCAGCCGACGAGCGCGTCGGGCTTGCCCTCGCTGCGCGGCCTCTCGTCGACCATCTTGCCCCAGACGATCATCCGGTACTTACTGGTGAACTCCGGCGTGCAGGTCGTCAGCGTGACGTACCGGCCCGGTTCGGTGAAGCCCGAGCCCTTCGGCACCGGACCGATGACCCCGATGTTCGACGGCGAGGTCTGCGGCAGGATGTTCGCCATCTCGTACGTGTAGAACATGTCGCGCGTCTCGACGACGATCGGGTCGCCGGGGTCGAGCTTGTTGATGTAGCGGAACGGTTCGCCGTGGGTGTTCCGGTGCCCCGCGACCGCGAAGTTGCCCTCCTTGTCCCAGGGCATGGCCGTCTTGAGTTCGCCGTCCGCGTAGTGCCCGGCCATGCCGCGGTCGAGCACCTTGTGCTTGTCGATGCCCTCCGCGATCGGCACCTTCACGTCCAGCTTCGGGATGTACATGATCGCGAAGCCCTGGCCCGGCTCGAAGGCACCGGCGGAACGGTCCGGCTCGCCCTTCTCGTCCCACTCCTTCTGGAGGTTGCTCGCCGCCCCGCCCGCCTGCTGCTGGGCAAGGATGTTCGTCCACCACAGCTGGTAGGTGACGAACAGCAGCATCAGCACCCCGATGGTGATGAACGTCTCACCGAGCACCCGGCTGGCGATCACTCCGGGGCTGTCCCTGCGCGCCCGC